>DASZHY010000151.1:0-5087 GCA_035949675.1 Thermoanaerobaculia bacterium | reverse complement strand
TCGGTCGCCAGCTGGTGCGCCTCGTCCTTGGGCATGCCCTTGAGCTCGTAGATCAGCGCCAGCTCGTCGCGCTCGACCTCGGGCATCAGCTCGACCTCGGCGCGCTCCATGCCGACCTCGTGCTGATTGACCTCCTGCTCGCTCTTGGCGGCGAGATAACCGCTGGCGCCCATCGACAGGGCGTCCGCGATCAGCCCGGCGACCCCGGCGACGATCACCGTTCGGTACTCCGCCGCGGCGGTGGCGCCGATGACCCCCGCCACCAGTCCGAAGTTGGCGGTCAGGCCGTCGTTGAAGCCGTAGACGACGTTGCGCAGGAAGCCTCCCGAGCCCACGCGATGCCAGGGCTCGGGGCCGCTGCCGCTGATCTCGCCCAGGGTGGTGGCGTGCTCGGCCGACTCGCGCGCCAGCAGCAGCGCCTCGGGCTGCCCCGTGGCGCCGGGGACCAGGCCGCGGTGCATGTCGAGGTAGGCGCGGACCTCGCGGCCTTCCTCGGCGAGCAGCAAAGGCAACAGCGCCCGCGGCCCCAACCGCCGCCCAAGCACCGCCAGCAGCCGCGCCCGCACCCCGGGGCGGAAACCTCCCGGCGGCCTGCCGTTGCGCACCAGCAGCTCACCCCAGATCCGGGTGTGGCGCTCCTCGACGTGGGCCAGACGGGTGTAGATGTCGCGCTTGTGCGGGTCGTGCTCGGCCGCGGCGAGCACCCGGTAGAGGTAAGCGGCCTCGGCCTCGTCCTGCCAGTGATGGGCGAACTGGTCGAGATCGGGAGGGGGCGCCGGCCCCTGGGGGACACCGGCCGGCCCGCCGGGGAGGGCAGCGGGCGCCTGGGGGGTGGTGGCCGGCATGCGCGAGATCGTACCAGGGACCGTATACTGGCGGCGACGCCATGGCTTCCCGTTTCCGCTTCGCGCCGACGCCGCGCCGCCGCAAGCGTCTGGTCCGCGGCTCCCGCGAGGCCGCCCCCGGCGTGGCCGCCGCGGTGGCCGGTCTCATCGCCCTGGCCGCGCTGGCTGCCCTGGCTGCGGTGGCGGCCGGCGCCACCGGCTGCCGGCGCCCTCCTCCCAACCTCGACTCGCCGGGCGTCGCCATCGTCTGCCTGGGCGATTCGATCACGGCCGGGGTCGGCGCTTCCGAAGGTCATGCCTACCCGGCGGTGCTGGCGGCGCGCCTCGGCCGCGAGGTGATCAACGACGGCGTGCCCGGCGACACCGCGGCCGACGGCCTGGCCCGCCTGCCGCAGGTGCTGGCGCAGGATCCCTGGCTGGTGATCGTCGAGCTGGGCGGCAACGACATCCTCCGCCAGGTGCCGATCGAGCGCACCGAGGAGGCGCTGGACGCCGTCGTCCGCCAGCTGCTGGCGGCGCGGGTGCTGCCGGTGCTGGTGGCCGTCGAGGGACCTTTCGGCGGCAGCCACGGCGGCATCTACGCCCGCGTCGGCAAACGCTACCGGGTGCCGGTGGTGCAGGACGCCCTGCGCCAGATCCTCTTCGACCCGAGCCTCAAGGCGGATGAGGTGCACCCCAACGACCTCGGTCACGCCCGCCTCGCCGAGGCCGTGGCCGCGACCGTCGAGCCGCTCGTGCGCGAGCACCGGCGGCTGCGCGGCCGCTGAGCGGTCCCGGCTACCCTGCTGCAAGCCGGCGCCGCGGGGGCTTCGGCTAGTCCGCCGGGTTGCCCTCGAAGAGCGCCTCGGTCGGCAGCGTCTCGGGCCCTTTGTCGGTGCACAGCGCGAACGTCGAGGGATACATCGAGACGGCGGCATACTCGCCGTTGCGCGCCAGGACGTAGAAGTTGAGCTCGAAGTTGGGATGGCCGCGGCGATTTCTCAGGCGCTGCTCGACAGTGTTCGCCACCGCCCGCTGCAGCGCCGCCATCCCGGCGTCCTTGGGATGCGCACCGTGCCGCAGGGCGTCGACGATGGCGTACGACGAGAGGTTGTAGAGGTTTGCCTCGCCGCGCTTGGTCGAGCCCGCGGCCCCGGCGGCCTGGTCCACGTAGAGGCCGGCGCCGAGAATCGGCGAATCGCCGACGCGGCCGGGGATCTTCCAGGACAGACCGCTGGTGGTGGTGACGCCGCAGATCTCGCCCTTGGCGTTGACGCCGTTGCAGTTGATCGTGCCCCACAGGTGCTCGGGGTCGAGCAGCCCCTCGCGCACCATCTGCAGCGTCGCCTGGCGGCCGGCGGCGGCGCGCTGCCTGGGGTCCAGGTAGTGCTCGGGGTCGGTGCGCCGTTTCCATTCCAGCCACAGGCGCCGCGACCTCTCGGTGTTGAGGTCGTCCTCGATCTTGAAGCCGAGCTGGCGCGCGAGCTCCTGCGCGCCCTTGCCCACCAGCAGATGGTGGTCGGTCTGCTCCATGACCGCCTTGGCGACCAGCGACGGCGTGCGCACGCCCTCGAGCGCCGCGACGCCTCCGGCCTGGCGCCTCGGACCGTGCATGCAGGAGGCGTCGAGCTGCACGACGCCGTCGGCGTTGGGCAGGCCGCCATAGCCGACGCTGTCGTCCTCGGGATCGAGCTCGTTGATGTTGACGCCGGCGAGCAGCGCATCGAGCACGTCGGCGCCCTGGACGATCATCTCGTAGGCCTTCTGCACGCTGGTGACGGTGCCGCCGTTCTTGTAGCGGTTGCCGTTGGCCGAGGAGATGACCATCGGCCGCGCGGCTTTCGGCGCGATCACCGCCGGCGCCTCGCCGAACAGCGTGCGGGGAGCCGCCGCGGCCAGCCCGGCGCCGGCGCCGGCGATGAGGAGGTCGCGGCGGTTCAGCTTTTCACTCATGGTTGATTCTCCTGGGCGAGTCGCAATCCGGCGGAGGCGAGCTTAGCACCAGGGTGTAGCTCGAAGGTGCACATGCGACATGTCCCTCAGGCCCGTCGCACGTCCAGGGTGGACATGCGACATGTCCCTGAGGCCAAGGGACTAGTCCAGGTTCTTGCGGAAGCGCCGCGCGGCGAGCGCCAGGAGGAAGATGCCCGAGCACAGCAAGACGAGGGCGTCGGGCCACAGGACGGCGAGGCCGGAGCCGCGCAGGAAGATGCCGCGGATGACGTTGGCGTAGTAACGCACGGGGACCGCGTAGGTCACGAACTGGATGACGCGCGGCATGTTCTGGATCGGGAAGAGGAGGCCGGAAAGATAGATCATCGGCACCATCACCACGAAGGCCGAGAACATCATCGCCTGCTGCTGGGTGTTGACCAGGGTCGAGACCAGCAGGCCGAGGCCCAGCGTGTTGAGCAGGTAGAGCAGGGTGAGCAGCATCAGCAGCAGCAGCGAGCCGCGCAGCGGCACCCCGAACAGCCAGCGCGCGACCCCGGTCACCAGCAGCATGTCCACCAGGCCGATGACGACGAACGGCGCCAGCTTGCCGACCATGAGCTGCCACGGGGCGAGCGGCGTCACGATGATCTGCTCGAGCGTGCCGATCTCTTTTTCGCGCACCACCGCCATCGACGGCATCATCATCACGACCAGCATCAGCACCAGCGCGAGCACCGCCGGCACGTAGAACCAGCGGCTCTTCAAGTCGGGGTTGTACCAGACGCGCGGCACCAGCTCGACGCCGGCGCCCGGCGCCGCGCCGCCTGGCTGCGGCGGGGAGGTCCCGGGCCGGCGCGCCAGCTCCGCGCCGACGGCGCCGAGGATGCTGGCGGCGTAGCCGAGGCCCACCACCGCCGAGTTGGCGTCGGTGCCGTCGGCAAGCACCTGCACCCGCGGCCGGCGAGCGGGGAAGCCGGCGGCGACGTCCTCGCCGTAGCCGCCGGGGATGACCAGCGCCACCTGGGCCCTGCCGTCCACCAGCCACGGCTCCGCCTGATCGGCGGTGGCCACGGCGCCGACCAGGGAGAAGTAGCCCGAGCCGGTGAAGCGGTCGACCAGCTCGCGGCTGGCGGGCGTGCGGTCCTGGTCCACGAGGAGCGTCGGCACCTTGTTGACGTCGGTGTTGGCGGCGTACCCCAGCGCCAGCATCTGGATGAGCGGGCCGACGATCAGCACCGGGATCATCTTGCGGTCGTGGCGCAGCTGGAACAGCTCCTTGACGATCACCCGCAGCAGCCCGTACACCTCAGACCTCCTTCCGGGAAAGCCGCACGAAGGCGAGGCCCAGCACTGCCAGGGCGTAGGCGACCAGGAAGGCGACGTCCCGGCCGTAGGGAGCCAGCCCGGCGCCCTTGAGGATCACGCCGCGCAGCGCCACCAGGAAGTAGCGCGCCGGCACGGCGTAGGTGATGACCTGCACCGCGAGGGGCATCGAGCGGATCGGGAAGATGAAGCCGGAGAGCAGGATCGCCGGCAGCATCGAGATGCCGGCGCCGAGCTGGAACGCCATGGCCTGGGAGTCGGCGATGCTCGATACCAGCAGGCCGAGGCCGAGCGCGCCGACCAGGTAGATGAACGTGATGATGAAGAGGTCGAGGTAGCTGCCGCGCACCACGACGCCGAAGAGGACGCGAGCGGCCAGCAGGATGATGGTGGTCGCCGCCAGCGAGATCGACAGGTAGGGGAGGGTCTTGCCGAGCAGCAGCTCGCCCGCCGACAGCGAGCTGACGCGCAGCTGCTCCATGGTGCCGCGCTCCTTCTCGCGCACCACCGACATGGCGGTGGAGAGCACCGCGGTGAGCATCAGGATGAAGCCGATCAGGCCGGGCACCAGGAACTGCGTGGTCTTGAGCTCCGGGTTGTACCAGACCCTCGGCTCGTAGTCGATCGGCGCGACGCCGCCCGCGTTGGCCGCCGTCGGCGCGCCGCCTGCCGTCGGCGCGCCGGCAGCACGGCCGCGCGCGGCACGCACCACCGCGAGGTTGGCCTCGCCCGCCACCGCGGTCGCGTAGCCGAGAATGGTGGTGGCGGTGTTGGCGTCGGCGCCGTCGAGCACCAGCTGGGCGCGCGCCAGGCGGCCGCCGGCGAGGTCCCGTCCGTAGTTTTCGGGCACGATGAGGATCGCCGCGGCCTCGCGGCGCTCGGTGAGGCGCGCCAGGTCGGCCCCGGCCCGCAGGTCGGCGACCAGGTCGAAGTAGCCGGAATTGACGAACGCCGACGCCAGGTCGCGGCTGGCGGCGCTCTTGTCGCGGTCCTCGATCGCCAGGC
>DASZHY010000150.1:0-7361 GCA_035949675.1 Thermoanaerobaculia bacterium | reverse complement strand
CGAAGCGATCGGCTTCCACGAGCAGCTCGACCTCTCTCACGTCGATGCCGCCAAGGGCCATGGCAAAGCGCCCCTCGTCGTCGGTCGTGGTGGTGCCGTAGCGCCGCTCGCGGTCCACCGACTGGACGGTGACCCGTGCCCGCGGGAGGGCACGCCCGGCCGCGTCGCGCACCTGGCCGCTGGCATTCATGATCGGCCAGGCCGCCCAGTCGCCCCCGAGCAGGGCGATCAGCGCGAAGCAGCCGCAGCAGAGCTGGTTCCGGTCCGGGATCATGGCGCTCGAGAGTCCCGTGGGCATGGCGTCGCGCCGGCGAGCAAGCTGCAGGTGACGCCGGCGGGCGCCGGGCAGCGGCCACCGGGCGCGTCCACTGTAAGGTTGCGTGAAGCGTGGCGCAATGGTGACACGGCCCTCGGCGCCCTCGCCGCCCTCGGTCACGACCTTGCGCGCATTCGGGTTTCTGCCTAGACTGTCATTCCCTAACCTTTGAACGTGCCGGTTGATGCTCTTGCCCCCGCCGCGGAGGGCCGCGACGGTGACGCGCAGTGTGTGGCGATCCTGACCGAAGGGAGGAACGAGATGTAACCACTTTGCTTGCGCAGTCTCGTAGCGATCCTGGGGTTGGCCGTGGCGGCCGCGCCGCTCGCGGCATCCGGCGACGGCAGTGCCGGGCAGCGTTCGTCGCCTCCCGCGAGCGGCGCGGCCGCCGCCGCGAAGCCGCCGGCCGGCACGCGCTGCGAAACCGCGCCTTCCTGCAAGACCGATTGCAGCAACACTCCCTTCGAGCCCACCGACTGCTGGACCACGGCGTACGGGCCGGCCAAGGCCGACGTCATCGTCAGCGGCGGCAAGGCTGGCGGGTTGCACTCCACCAACATGCTCTACTGCCCCGCGGCCATGTACGCGCTGTGCTTCTTCTCGGGACCGCCGACCCCGACCGGCAAGAACTGCGGCGGCGGATCGGGCACGAACTGCACCAACCAGGCCCTGCCCTGCGTGGTGGACGGCAAGATCGCGAAGTGCACCTGCAAGGCCTACACCTCGCCGTACTTCGTCGACATCAACGGCATCTTGAACCTCGGGGTGTACTACCAGACCGTGCACGCCTGCGGCGTGGACGGAAGGCGCTGCCAGAACATCGTGAAGTGCGGGCCGAACGGCAACCTGCCAGGGTGCGCGAGCCTGAAGCCGGCGCCGGTGTGCGACTACGTCAAGAACCAGAACCCTGCCGCGCCCGGCGGATCGCTCTGGCCGAAGGCCGACCTCATCTCGACCTTTGGCTTCGCCATGGACGCCAGCTACCGGCTGGGCAGCACGCCATGCGCGCCGGGGCCCTATGCCGGCTGCATGACCGCTCCCTGCACCTTTGGCGCGGCCAGCGGTTCGCAGCATGCCGACGGCGACCCAATCCAGTGCGAGTGCCCGATCTACGACGGGCCGTACCAGGTGGGACAGAACAGCCAGAGCTGCACGATCCCCGGCAGCGGCGGCCAGTCGTACGTCTGGTCGGCGTCGTACACCGTCGAGGTGTCGCCGGTGATCGCGAAGCCACCCAAGCAGTGAGCGGCCGCCGGGTTGGGGCCCGGCGAATCCCGACCCTGCTGCTCAGTGCCGCGGGCACCCTCCGCTCACGCCGGCCTCGGGCCGGCGCGGGTAGGCGTCGACCAGCCCGGTGTTGGCCGGCACCCAGGTGGCGCCGCCGTTGCGGCTGGCGAACAGGCCGCTCGGAGTGACGGCGAGGAGGCGGCTCGGCATCTGCCGGTCGAGGACGAGACCCAGGATCTCGGGGTCGGTCACGCCGGAGCTCGCCGCCCGCCAATGGGCGCCGCCGTCGCGGGTCTCGAAGACCCCGTGCGAGAGGGTGCCGGCGTAGAGATGGGCGCCGTCGCGCGGATCGATGATCAGGGCAGAGAACCCGACCGGCTTGTCGCCCCAGACCGCCCAGCGGTCGCCGCCGCGGCTGTTCCAGGGCGTCTTGCCCGGTTTGGCCCGCATGGCGGCTGCACGCGGGAGACCCTTGCCGGTGGCGGCCCACCTCCGGCCGCCGTCGGTGCTCTTGAAGATGCCCAGCGGCCCGTCATTGGAATTGAGGGCCAGGTAGAGCGTTGCCGCCTGGCGAGGGTCGACGGCCAGCGCCACGACGTTCACCGGGTCGGCCGGCAAACCGCCGCCCAGCCGGCGCCAGCTGGCGCCGCCGTCGGCGGACTTGAAGAGACCCTCGCCTGAGGTTCCGGCGTAGAGCGTGTTGGCGTCCGTGGGGTCGACGGCCAGGACGCCGACGTCCACCAGTGGCAGGCTCTCTCCTGCCCAGCGCCAATGATCGCCGCCGTCGCTGCTGGCGTAGAGACCACCCATCGAGCTCGCAGCGTAGAGCCGCCCCGCGGCGCTCGGCGCCGCCGCCAGGCGTAGCACCGGGCGGCGGTTGAGACCCGCTTCCAACTTGGACCAGCTGCTGCCGCCGTCCGTGCTGCGGTAGAGGCCGTCGACCACGTCGGCGACGTAGAGGACTCCGGCGCGCAACGGGTCGGCGACGATGTCTTCGACCATCATGTTGGGAGCCGGCAGCCCCGACGGCAGGCCGTCATGGATACGGCTCCAGCAGGCGCCGCCGTCGGTGCTGACGAAGAGGCCGCGGAAGCCGCTGGCGTAGAAGGTACCGGCGTGCCACGGGTCGCCCCCGGCCACGCTCATGCCGAGCGGCTGCCCGCTCAGGTGACGCCAGCTGCTGCCGGCGCCGCCGCTGGCGTGGGCGTCGGTGACGTAGAGGCCGTCGAGGTTGCCGGCATAGAGGGTCCCGGAGGGACCCGCGAACAGCAGCACGTCCACCTGGCCGAGCGCTGCGTCGAGGCGCCAGCGGTCGCCGCCGTCGTCGCTGCGGTAGATGCCGTCGACCGCGCCGGCGAAGATGGTTGCAGGATGGGCTGGATCGATGGCGAGCGCGTCGCCGTAGAAGTGCCTGGGCAAGCCGGCGTCGGCCTCCTGCCAGGTGGCGCCGCCGTCCGTCGTCCGGAAGAGCTCGGTGGCGGTCGTTGCATACAGGCGGCCCGGGGAGACGGGGTCGATGGCGAGCGTGCGGATGTCGTTCCCCGAGCTCGCGACGGCTGCGCCGCCGGTCGGTTGCCAGGAGGCGCCGCCATCGGCGCACACCAGGACGCTGCGGTCCACCGCGGCGTAGAGCTTGCCGGGTTGGAACGGGTCGGCGGCAAGCGCCGCGACGTTCCGGTACGGCAGCATGCCCGCGTTGGCGTAGAGCCAGGAGGCGCCGCCGTCACGGCTGTCGAAGAAACCGTCGCTGGTGGCGGCAAAAAGGATGTCCGTACCGGCGCGGTCCTGCTGCAGCGCGTTGATCTTCCACAGGCTGACGTTGGGACCGAAGCTCAAGGGTTCCCAGGAACCGCCGCCGTCGACGCTCTTCGCCAGCCCAGACTCGCCGGCCGCCCACATGATGCCGGGCCTCGCCGGGTCTACCACGAGCTGCCGGATCTCGCCGACGTCGACGCCGTCGACCGCCGACCAGGTGGCGCCGCCGTCGAAGGTGCGCAGCAGCGCGCCGCTCTGGGTGCCGGCATACAGGACGTGGCGCGCGGGGTCGGTGGCCAGGGCGCGGACGGGCTCGGTGGGCGGCTGGGCAAGATGCCAGGGGCCCGGTGCCGGCGGCGCCGATGCCGCGGGCAGCGCGGGCTGGAGGATCAACCAGGTCAGCAGGATGAGCATTCACAGGCTCCTTCGCACGCCGGCCGCGCGCTCGCGGCGCCCGCGTCCCGCGTCCCCGTCCTATCTACCGAAGGTTGCGCAAAGCAGGGCTCCACGGTGACGTCCGCCACCGTCGGGATGCCGAGAGGTCGGGTGCCGCCACTCGCCTGCGGAATCTCGACGAGTCGCTCAGCGGGGGCCTGGCGCCGCGCCGGCCCGAATGACCGCTGGCGACGGCGTTGCCTCCCGGGCGGGAGCTGGCTGGGGGCGGCGCCAGGGAGGCCGTGGCGGTGGCACCAGTGTTCCTGGACGGCGGCGGTAGATGCGCGTCTCTGCATGTGCTGCCGGATCGGAGATCACGGCGACCTCGCGATACGCTCCGGCAAACCACGGGCGGACGAGGATCGGACGCGTGCCCCCTCTCGCGTTGTACGTATGGAATAGCACGAGATCGGCCGGCTTGGCGAGGAAGGCTCCCAGGGGATCGCCGACCGCCGCGAACGGCCGCGACGACGGCGAGACCAGGCCGATCAGATCCTCCACGGTGCGGTCGCTGTAGTAGCCCAGGATACCGACCTCGTCGAAGACGACGTCGGCCGCCGGAGGAGTGTTGGCGCGGATCCACTCTCCGGCTTTTCGGTAGGCGAAGAGGCGCCAGTCGCGAACGTCTTCGCTCCACCAGCGATAGCCGCCGCCAAGCGCCGAGAGCAGCGCCATCGCGCCAAGGCTCCCGGCCAGGACGGGCGCGGCCTGCCGCACCAGACCGGCAGTGCCTTGGCGCCAGGTGATGGAATCGAGGCGCCGAACGACGGCTCCAACCACGAAGGGGGCGCCGTAGAGGAGGGCAACGGCGGTAGGGATCGCGTACCAGATGAAGAACGGAAGTTTGGCTGCGGAGTAGAAGGCTGCCGACGCCAAGCCGTACAACACGAGCAAGCGTCCGGCGCGGCCAGCTCCGCGAAAGAGCCATGCCTGGCCGAGGATCCCCAGGACCAAGAAAGCCTGACCGCCAGGCCACCCTCCCGCGAAGTAGCAGAACAGCTCGAAGGCGGTGCGCCAGAAAGCGACACCGGTGAGAACCTGCGGCGCCAGCGCTGCGAAATTTCGCTTTGCGGTCATCGTGCCTGGCAGCGGCGAGCCGAAGTAGGCCCAGGCGATTCCGATTGCCGCGATGGCGATGGTCGCGAAGGCCGCGCTGAAAACCATCGGGCGGGTCAGTCGCGAGGCGAGCCGCCGACTTGGCGGCACTGGCGCGGGGCGCCACGCCTCGACGACCAGCAGCCCCGCAAGCGCGGCCGCTCCCAGCGCTGCATCCGGACGGCAGCAGAAAGCAAGGCCCGCGAGGATCCCCGTTCGCCAGGGTGGCCAGCGATCGGCGAGCCGTGCTGCCAAGAGAAGGAGGGCGAGAGCTGGCAGGGGGCCGGCCCCCTGCCCGATCCAGAGATACGCGGATCCGAGCAGCAGAGTCCCCCCTAGCCAACCTTCAGCTTCGCGGCCGCCGGCGCGCGCGGCGGAGAGCAGGATTCCCGCGATGAGCAGGAGCGCCGCGGCAGTGATCAGGGTGCCGAGGATGGGGATCGGGCAGCCCGTCGCGGCATGCAGCCCGGCGAGCAGTAGTGCGAGGCCTGGATCGCTGACGCCGAAGACCCTCTCGCCGGCGTTGAAGACGAGCCCGCGCCCGTGGGCGAGGTTGTATGCGTAGCGATAGGTGATGTAGATGTCGTCGCCCGCCCGTCCCGCAAAACGGGCGGTGACGACAGCCGCCATGCCAAGCCAACCGGCCCAGCCGGCCAGCCGTGGCCATGGCGGCCCAAGTAAGCCTGCAACCGGTCTTTGCGAGGTCTCTTTTGCAGTTTGGTTGCTGGGCGTCACTCCCGAGTAGCCTCGCGTCTATCCTACTTCACGCCGGCCGGCTCGACGGACGCGCGTCCGGGGCTGTGGAACAACGATTTGCCTTCGTGAGACTATCGCCGACATGGGCGGGGAACGTCTGGCGTATTCAGATGCCGAGTCATCGAGTGCCGTGGTGCAGGCGCTGTGCCGCGACCTGGTGTCCGGCGGCGTCAACCTGGACATCCACGCCGATGATGAGATGCTCCACTTCTTCCTCTACACCATGGGCTATCCGCTCGAACAAGCCGTCGCGGCGTATCTCGACTCCGGCGCCCGGATCTGGGGGGCTTTCCGGCAGATCATCGCGTGGCGATTCGGCTCGCCGCAGGCGTGCGGCCGGATCCTCGATTTCGCCAGCGGCTACGGCAGGGTGACTCGCCACATCGTCGCGGAGGTGCCGCGGACGTCGGTGTGGGTCTCCGACGTCTACGCCGAAGGCGTGGGCTTCCAGCAGCGGACCTTTGGCGTGCAGGGCATCGTGTCGACGACCGAACCGGAAGACTTTCGCGTCGACGTGAGCTTCGACAGCATCCTCGTGTCGTCGCTGTTCACGCACCTCCCGCCGGCGCGCTTCGGCGCCTGGTTGCGGCGCCTCGGCACCGCCCTGTCGCCAGGCGGCATGGTGCTCTTCAGCGTGCACGATCTCTCGCTGCGGCGCGACGGGCCGCTGCCGGCGCCGGATATCGCGTTCGTTCCCGCGAGCGAGAGCGGCTCGCTCTCTCCCCAGGAGTACGGCACGACTTGGGTGAGCGAAGATTACGTGCGCGCGGCGGTCAAGGGCGCGCTGGGCGAATGCGCGGTCCACCGCATTCCCCGCGGGCTCACGAACTTCCAGGATCTCTATGTGGTCATCGCCGACCCCGACCGCGCTGCACCATCCGCGGCCTTCGCGGGCCTCCGCGTGAAACGCCAGGTGGATGGCTTCGTCGAGCACTGCTCGCGCTCGGGTCGACGCGGCCTCAATCTGAGCGGCTGGGTGGGCGACCGGTTGACCGGCCGTCCGCCGGAGGAGGTGCGGGTCAGCATCGACGGCCGCCTCGCGGCCGCCTGCCGCGCGGTCGAGCGCCGCGAGATCCAGGTGTTACCCTCGGACCCGCTGATGGCGCTCGGCTGGCAGCTGAGATTGGAGCTGCCGCCGGGGACCGCCGACGGCTCTGTGCTCAGCGTTTCCGTGCTCACCAGCGACGGCCAGGAGGCCGCTATCTACTCCGATTCCGTCCTCGGCGCGTTGCTGCGCTCGGCCCAGCTCGATCTGTTCGCGTTAGGGGGCAGCCTCGAGCGGGAAGCCAGGCTGCGCGAAGAGATGGCCGTCGAGCTCAACGGCAGGATCGACGCTCTAACGGGACAAATCGACGCGCGGCTCCGGCAAATCCAAGGCATGGAGGCCAGCCGCTTCTGGAAGCTGAGGAATCACTGGGTCCGATTGAAGAGACTTGCGGGGCTCACCCCCGCCGTCCTGTGAGCCGCTCCAGCCGGCGTCTCCCTGCCGGCCGGCGCGAGCGGTCACGCCCGCGCTTGTAGCTCTGCGGCCGGCGTGCCCTTTATGGCGGCGTCGAGGACCTCGATCATGTGCAGCACCGGCACCCGCCTACCCGCGCGCTCGAGACCGGAGGCGAGCTGCATCAAACAGCCGGGGTTGGCGGAGACCACCAGGTCGGGGCGGGTCGAGAGGCAGTTGCCCACCTTCCGGTCGCCCAGCTCCGCCGCCGCCTCGGGCTGCACCAGGTTGTAGATCCCGGCCGAGCCGCAGCAGAGCGCGGCATCGGGGACCTCGACC
>DASZHY010000149.1:0-23027 GCA_035949675.1 Thermoanaerobaculia bacterium | reverse complement strand
CCGCGCAGCTCGGCCCCCGCGGCGCGGCCGAGCAGGCGGAAGCCGCCCCCGGCCTCCCCATCTCCTCCCGCCTCCCCAACCTCCGCCACCCCCAGGTCCTCGGTCAGCAGGTGGGCCGCCGAGCCGAGGTTGGCGAGGTCGAAAACCGCCAGCAGACCGGGTTTGCCGGGGGGCACCTCCTCCAGCGTCTCGGGATCGAGGACCCTCACCCTGACCCAGTGCGGAGCGAAGAAGAGGTCCGGATCGCCGCCTTGCAGGGCTCGCGTGTAGCACTGGCTGGTGAGCTCGGTCATGCCGTACTCGCGCACCACGGCGGCGGCCGGCACCGCCAGCCGCTCCTCCAGACGCTGGCGCTGACGGGCCGGCGACACCTCTCCGGCACGGCCTTTGAAACCGCCGGTCTCGAATACCGCGCTGCCGGGCGGCAGGCGGAAGCGCAGGTCCTGCCGTTCGAGCGCATCGAGCCACTGGGCGAGGGCCAGCGACGTGGCGAGCACCAGCGCCGGCCGGCCGGCACGCTGCACCGCCGCCGCCCAGGAGCGGGCGGGCACCACCTCGAGCCCGCGCTTGCCTATGGCCGCCACGCTCGCCGGCGCCGGCGCACCGTAGCTCGCCAGAACGTGATCGATCATGAACGCGAGACTGGAATCCGGCACCTGCTCGCGCGTGGGCACCAGCGAGAGCATGGGCACCGGCGCCGCACCGTCCCCGGGCAGGCACCAGCGCGGGAACGCGGCGTCGATGGTCTGCCGGTAGAGGTCGGGATAGGGATGATAGTGGACGCTGCGCGCCTCCTCCCCGGCGCTGGTGCCGCTGCTGCGGAAGACCTCCCGCTCGGCGGCGGCGGCGAGCCGCAGGCGCTTGAAGGCGGCGGCGGGCACCAGCGGCACCCGGCGCCAGTCGGCGATCTGCCCGGGAACGGCGCCGCGGCCGTCGCACAATTTGCGGTAAGGCTCGATTCGCTCGTACTGGAAGGCGAAGACGGCGAGCGCCAGCTCCTCGAAGGACGCGCCGCCGGGGTCGGAGAGGAACTGGACGATGCGCTCGATCACGCGCCTGATTCTGCCATCAACCGCCCACCAACGCCCGGAGGGCCCCAGCATGCGAGCAGCCAGGCGAGCAGCCATGCGAGCACAGGATGATAGATTGTGGGGTTGGGACCCGGCAGCAGCGAGAGTGGCCCCGAGACCCGATCCACATGGCGATCGCCACAACCGCCGCAACCCCCGCACCGCCGGCAGCGCACGACCGGCGACGGGCGCTCGCGCCCGGCGGGGCCGTCGCCCGCGAATGGCCTCGCGGAGGGATAGCGGCATGAGCGGCGCGATCCAGGGCTTGCCGGTGCGGCAGATCGGCCAGGGCCTGGCCGCACCGCGAGACAAGGTGGCGAGCGACCCCGAGACCCCGGCAAAGCCTCCGGCGAAGACGGGCGGGAACGTTCCCGCGGAGACTCCCGCGTTCGCGGCACCCAACGTGGAGCCCCGGGGCGAGCCTCCCGCGGCCGTTGCGGCGGTCGGGGCCGTTGCCCCCGTGGCGGCCGTCGATCCGGGCTGGGAGGCGCTGGCGCGGGTGGCCGCGGGCGACGCCGACGCTTTCGGCAGCCTGGTCGAGGCGCACCAGGAACGGTTGCTGCGCCTCTGCGAGCGCATGCTGGGCGACGCCGAGGAGGCCCGCGACGCCGCCCAGGAGGTCTTCCTCAAGGCCTACCGGAAGGCGGGGGACTTCCGGCCGCAGGGCCAGGTCTACACCCTGCTGTATCGCATCGCCACCAACCACTGCCTGAACAAGTTGCGGCGGCGGCGGCTGGTGCGCTTCATTCAATGGGAGGACCCGGGCGAGCGCGAGGCCGCCCCGTTCGACCCGCCGGACGCCGGCCCCGACCCGGAAGCCACCCTGGAGTCGCGCCGGCGCTGGCAACGCACCCGCAAGACCATCGCCCGCCTGCCCAGCGGCCAGCGCGCGGTGCTGGTCCTGGCGCGCTTCGAGGGGCTGTCCTACCGGCAGATCGCGGAGGTGCTCGGGATCACCGAGGGAGCGGTGGAGAGCCGGCTCTTCCGCGCCATGCGGCGCATCGAGGCGGTGGCGGCGCAGGATTAGATCGTTTCGAGGGTTTCATCACCGGGAGAGGTTTCTATGAAACATGCCTTGGAAGCAGATCTGCTGCGGCTCCTCCACGGCGAGCTGCGGCCCGACGAGGCGCGCGCCCTGCGCGAGCGCCTGGCGCACGAGCCCGAGCTGGCGGCCGCCTGGCGGCGCCTCGAGCGCGCCTGGGAAGGGTTGGCCCTGCCGCCGCCGGCGCCCGTGCCGTTGGGGTTCAGCGGCCGGGTCATGGCCCGCGTGCGCGAGCTCCGGCAAGCGGAGACCCCGAAGACCTCGGAGACGAGCGGCACCATCAGCTGGGCCGCCGCCCCAAGGTGGGTCCGCGCCAGCTGCGCCGCGGCGCTGCTGGCCGGGGTGCTGCTCGGCGCCGGCCTGGGGTCGCGCAGGCCCGTCGAGCGGCCGCGAGGGTCCGAGACCGTGCCGGCGCTCACCGAGAGCTACTGGGAGCTGGCCGAGACGCCGAACGGACCCGCCGACGCCGCGCCGGCCCTCCCCTCCTCGCCGAGGGGAGAGGGCCGCCGGTGAAGCGTTGGTGGCTGGTCATCGCCCTGGTCCTGTCGATCGGCATGAACCTCGGGCTGCTGGTCGCCCTGGCGCTCAGCAGCCCGGCGCTCGCCCAGCAGCAACAAGCGGTCATGCGGCCGGCTGCCCCCGGACGCTGGGCGCAGCTGGCGGATCGCCTCGGCCTCCAAGGGGAGGTGCGCCAGCGCTTCATCCAGCGGCAGCGGCAGTTCGTCGCCGAGACCGCCGGGCCGCGCGCCCGCCTGCCTGAGATCCGCAAGCAGGTGCGCGCCGAGCTGATCCGCCCCAAGCCCGATCTGACGCGCATCGACGAGCTACTGCGCGAAGGCTCCGACATCTTCCTGATGCTCGAGCGCTCGGTGGTGGCCAACGTGCTCGACAGCCGCAAGATGCTGCCGCCCGACGCCGAGCGCAAGTACGTCGACGTGATCTCGCGCCTGCAGCTCGAGGGTCCCGGCCAGTTCGGCCGCCTGCCACCGTCGCAGTGGCCCTGGTGGTGGCGCTTCCGGCCGCCGCAGCCGCCGCCGGCCGGCCCGCTCAGCCCTCTCGACAAGGACCGCCCTACCCCGCCGCCGAAGCCGGCCCCTGCGCCCCGGCAGACGGGCTAAAGCTAAAAAAAGGCCCCGCGTGGCGCGGGGCTTGGAGGAGGGAGGTTGGAGGAGGAGATTGTCGTTTCGCCTGCTCCATTTCCTTATACGGACCGAGCAATCGAAGTGTTTGGGGGGAGGGCAGGCGCGGTCAGCCGGGGCCAGGACCAGAGCCGCGGCGGGGCCGAGACCGGGGCCCGCTACTCGTAGCGCAGCGCCGAGGACGGGTCGAGTCTGGCCGCGCGCCAGGCCGGCACGCAGCAGGCGAGCAGGGTGACCGCGAGCGCGAAGCCGACCACCGCCCCCAGGTCGGCGCCCGAGACCCGGAACGGCACGAAGCTGATGAAGTAGATCGCCGCCACGTCGGAGTCGAAGCGGATCAGGTGGAAGGTGGTGAGCGCCCAGGCCGCCGACCATCCCACGGCCACCCCCAGCAGGGTGCCGAGGCCGCCCAGGATGGCGCCGTAGGTGAGGAACACCAGCCGCAGCCGGGCGGGCGCCAGGCCCAGCGCTCCCAGCACGCCGATGTCCCGCATGCGCTCGCGCACCAGCACCACCAGCGTCGAGGCGACGTTGAAGGTGGACACCAGGACGATCAGCCCCAGCACCACGAACAGCGCCGCCTGCTGCACCCGCAGGGCGGTGAACAGCTCGCGGTTGAGCTGCTGCCAGTCGGTCACCGCGTAGCCGGGCTCGAGGATGCGCGACGCCGCCTCGGCGACGCGCGGCGCCGCGGCAGGATCGTCGACGGAGAGCTCGAGCAGGTCGGCCCCCTCGGAGAGCCCCATCAGGCTCTCCACCCGCGAGCGGTCGAACAGCACCCAGCTGCGGTCGAACTCGGCGAAGCCGGTCGCGAAGGTGCGCCGCAGCTCGACGCTCTGGAAGCGGAAGCGGGGCGTGCCCCCCGCGAAGCCCAGAGCCACCAGCCGCAGCACCTCGCCGGGACGCACCCCCAGCCGCGCCGCCAGATCGGCGCCGGCGGCGACTCCCGGGATGCCCGCCGGCGAGGGCGCGAGGTCCGCCGCGGTCGCCGCCAGCTGGCCGCCTTCCGGATCGACCCCGCGCAGCACCACCTCGATGCCGTCGGGCCGCCGCGCGCTGGCCAGCGAGCCCTGGCCGTAGGCCACCCTCCCGACCTGCCGCACCCCCGGGATTTGCCGCAGCCGCGCGAGCCGCGCCGGGTCGAGCCGCGCGGCGGCGCCCCCGGTGAGCGGGTAGGCGACGACGGCGGCGTTGCCGCGGATCAGCTTGTTCTGCAGGTCCTCGCGGTAGCCGGTCATCAGCGCCATGGCGATGACCATGGCGGTGACGCCGAGCGCGGTGGCGAGGAGCGCCGCGCGGGCGGTGCCGTCGAGCAGGCGGCTGCGGCTGCCGCGCAGGAAGCGCCAGGCGACCGTCCATACCAGCGGCCCGCTCAGCAGCCGCGGCCCGGCGCTCATCGTTCAGGTGCCGCAGGTGCCGCGGGCGCCGCAGGTGCCGCAGGTGCCGCGGATGCCTGAGCCGCCGGGGGCGCCGCGACCGCGGCCAGGAAACGGTCGAACAGGCCCACGGAGTCGTGCGGCCCCGGGGCCGCCTCAGGGTGGTACTGCACCGAGAACACCGGCCGCCCCACGAGGTCGAAGCCTTCGACGGTGCCGTCGTTGAGGTTCAGCTGGGTGACGGTGCAGCCCGCCGGCAGCGAGTCGGGGCGCACGGCGAAACCATGGTTCTGGCTGGTGATGGCCACCTTGCCGGTGGCCGCCTCGCGCACCGGCTGGTTGCCGCCGTGGTGCCCGAACTTGAGCTTGAAGGTCTGGCCGCCCAGCGCCAGGCCCAGCAGCTGGTGGCCCAGGCAGATGCCGAGCAGCGGCGTGCCGCTCGCCAGCAGCTCGCGCACCGTCTCGATGATGC
Source organism: Thermoanaerobaculia bacterium (assembly GCA_035949675.1). Lineage (GTDB taxonomy): Bacteria > Acidobacteriota > Thermoanaerobaculia > Multivoradales > UBA5704 > JASLEW01. The sequence goes on along the minus strand of DASZHY010000149.1, from coordinate 17,928 downwards.
TGGCCAGCGGCTCCGGGTCGCCGGGGCCGTTCGACAGCACCACGCCGTCGACGCCCAGCGCCAGGCAGTCGCTGGCCGGCGTGCGCGCCGGCAGCACCGTCAGGCGCGCGCCGCGCCGCGCCAGCGAGCGCAGGATGTTGGACTTGACCCCGAAATCGTACACCGCCAGATGGCAGCGGGCGCCGGCCGGGACCGCCGGCACCGCCGGCACCTCGTAGGCCGCCGCGCTGGTGACCTCGTCGACCAGGGCGCGCCCGGCCATCAGCGGAAAGTCGGCCAGCTCGGCGGTCAGCGCCGCCACGTCCGAGCGCTCGGAGGTGACCACCCCGCGCAGGGCGCCGCGCTCGCGCAGCCGCCGCACCAGCGAGCGGGTGTCGATGCCGTGCAGGGCGGGCACCGCCGCGCGCCGCAGGTACTGAACCAGACCCTCGCCGCTGTCATGGCTGGAAGGGCGGGCGGTGAACTGCCGCGCGATGAAACCCTCGACCCAGGGCCGCGCCGACTCGGCGACCTCCTGGTTGGTGCCATAGTTGCCGATGTGCGGCTGGGTCATGACCACGATCTGGCCGCGGTAGGAGGGGTCCGTCAACACCTCCTGGTAGCCGGTCATCGAGGTGTTGAAGACCACCTCGCCGAAGCGGGTGCCGGGCGACACCGCTTCGCCCGCGAAGACGCTGCCGTCCTCGAGCACCAGCAGGCCTTCGCGGGCCGCGCCCGGCGTCATGGTCTCCCGGCCGGCCCGGGGCGTCCGCGGTCCGGGCAGTGGTCAGGTCGCCGCATAGCTCGGCACGCTGCGCTCGACCAGCGGCGCCAGCAGGCGAACGGCCCCCATCAGGCGCTCGAACTCCTCGGGCAGCAGGGCCTGATCGCCGTCCGACAGCGCCTCCTCGGGACGGTCGTGGACCTCGACCATCAGCCCGTCCGCCCCCACCGCCACCGAGGCCCGCGCCAGCGGCAGCACCTTGGCGCGCTCGCCGGCGGCGTGGCTGGGATCGGTGATCATCGGCAGATGGCTGATGCGCTTGACCTCGGGCACCGCGGAGAGGTCCAGGGTGTTGCGGCTGTGGTCGGTGAAGGTGCGGATGCCGCGCTCGCAGAGCACGACGTTGCGGTTGCCCTGGTCGAGGATGTACTCGGCGGCGAGCAGCATCTCGGTGACGGTCGCGGTCATGCCGCGCTTGAGCAGCACCGGCCTGGCGCAGCGCCCCACCCGCTTGAGCAGGGTGTAGTTCTGCATGTTGCGGGCGCCGATCTGGACGGCGTCGGCGAACTCGACGACGCGGTCCAGCACGTCGATGTCGGTGGCCTCGGTGACCACCGGCAGACCGGTCTCGCTCCGCACCCGCGCCAGGATGCGCAGCCCCTCCTCGCCCAGGCCCTGGAAGCTGTAGGGGCTGGTGCGCGGCTTGTAGGCGCCGCCGCGCAGCAGGTGGGCGCCGGCTGCCTTGACCCGCTGTGCGATGCGCAGCGTCTGCTCGTAGCTCTCGACCGAGCAGGGGCCGGCGATGACCACGAAGTCGGGGCCCCCGACCCGCACGCCGCCGATCTCGACCACCGAGTCCTGCTGCTGGAACTCGCGCGACACCAGCTTGTAGGGATGGCTGACCCGGATGACCTCGAGCACTCCGGGCATCGAGGCGAAGAGCGCCCGGTCGACGACGCCGATGTTGCCGGTGATGCCGATGGCGGTGCGCTGCGCGCCGGCGATGGGGTGCGCCTTCAGACCGTGTGCCTCGATCTTCTGCACCACGCCCTCGACCTGCTCGAGCGCGGCATCCATCTTCATCACGATCAGCATGCGTTCGGTTCCCTTCGCCCGCCTTTCGCCCGCCCTGCAGGTGGCGGGCTATGATACCAGAGCGCTGCCGCGGTCCTTGGCGCGGTTCCCGGCGCCGTTCCGGCGTGATTTCCGGGCATTCCGCGCGCTCCACGCCCGGGGCCGGCCAGGTTTCGCCGCGGCAGCCCGACCCATCCCATGAAGAGCCGCGACCTGGGCGTGCTGCTGTTCGGCCTTGCCGGCCTGTACTCGCTGCTGCTCGCCTTTCTCGGCGTCGCCCAGCTGATGATGCAGGTGTCGGCGAGCGCCGCCGTGGTCGGCGGCCAGCTGCGCATCCAGGCGACGTTCGTCAATGGGGTGGTAAGCGTGCTGCTGCACCTCGCCTTCGGCGCCTTCCTGCTCGGCGGACGCCGCGCCATCGCGCTCTGGCTCCTCGGCGAGCAGGAGGGCCCGGCCGCCGCTTCTGCCGCGGGCCGGCGGCCGGCGGGCGCGGCCGGCGACGCTTCAGGCTATGCCGCGGCGGGTGTCTGCTTCCTGGCCATCCTGCTCCTCGCCAGGGCGGTCACGGCCTCGAGCTACGGCGTCTCGCTGCTGTGGCTGCGCGGCAACGCCGGCGACTACGTCTTCTGGACCGTCGGCGGCATCGTCACCGACCTGCTGCTGGCGGCCGGCGGCGTGGCCATGGTCGCGGGCCGCAACCGCCTCGCCGCCCATCTGCTCGCCACGGCCCCGGCGGACGCGCGGCGGGCCGGCACGACCAGCCCAACCGACACGACCGGTCCGGACGACCCGGCCGGCCCGATCGCCCCGGCGGCGCCCGCCACCGGCGCCGACTGGCAGCTGCCGGCGGCGCGCTTCCTCGGCCTTGGCGTGCTGGTCTGGTACCTGCCCGAGGTGGTCTCCGCCGGTTCCGTGTTCGTGAAGTGGTGGCTGCGCCCGGCTGGCTTCGACCTGCGCTCCCAGGCAATCGAGCGCCTCCCGCCGGCGGCGGTGGGAGTCATCGCGGGACTCTACTTCCTGCTGCTCTTCCCCAGAGGCATGCCGGCGGTTTGGCGGCGCCTCCGCCGGAGCGGGCCAACGCAGGTGTAGAATCATCGCGATGATTTCAGCCAGCTCAGCCAGCGCAAGGCAGCGGTGCCAGCGCTGCACCGCTGTCATCCGCTGCCATGGAGGCGACTTCGATGCGTTGGTCCCTGCCTCGGATGCATGAACTCTCCAAGCTCTTGCGGCGCGCCGCGGCAGCGGCCCTGCTACTGCTCTGCGCCGGACCGCTCGCCGCCTACACCATCTGGCTCAAGGATGGCACGACCATCGTCGCGCGCGGCAAGTACGAGGTGAAGAACGGCAAGGCGATCATCACCTTGCAAAACGGCGAGCAGAGCTTCATCGACGCCTCCCAGATCGACGCCGCCAAGACCGAGGCGGCCAATCGCGGCAAGGACTACAACACGACCGACCTCGGCAACACCCGCACGGTGCCGGGGCAAGAGGCGCCGCCACCCCCCAAGCAGTCGCTCAGCGACCTCGTCGCCAGCCACCGGCCCTCCAACCGCCAGCTGCCGACCGCCAGGCGGGCCAACGAGGCGGTGCCCGGCCAGCAGGTGCGGTCGAAGGCCGGTTACCTGGACCTCGCGAGCCTGCAGCACGTCCCCTACGCCCGCACCGAGGTCACCACCGACCTGCGGCAATTCCTCCGCTCCCAGGGGCTCGACGAGATCGAGATCTGGAACGGCTCGCAGCCGGACCGCCTGTTGATCGAGGTCACCACCGGCTCCGAAGCCTCGGTGTTCCAGAGCTTGACCGCCGGCGCCAACGCCCTGCTGCGGGTGCGGGACCGCTTCCCGCAGGCGGTCGAGGCGTTCGAGATTTTGCTGAAGACGCCGACGCGGGAGAGAGCGGGCCAGTTCGTGCTCACGCCCGAGGCGGCCACGGCCCTGGTGGCCAAGAGGGTCGAGCCGCAGGCCTTCTTCGTGGCGAACGTGCAGTTCTAGCTGCCACCCGCGGCGGCGTCTTCGTCCTTACCAGGAAAGCGCCGCTCTAGCCTGTCCATCCCTGGGGGCTGGCCGGCGTCAGCTCGGGACCTCGCCGTTGTCGTCGGCGCCGCCCTCGGCGTCCCCGTCGGTGAGCCCCAGATACCTCTCGACCGGCACGCCGACCCGGCGCGAGAAGCGTTGCTGGTAGCTCTCGACCTCGCCCACCGGCTCGTCGAGGAACACCCGCTCGACGCGGAACAGCGGCACGAACATGGCGCACAGCCCCAGCGTCTGGTCCTTGCCGCGAACCGCCAGCGCCATCCAATCGTCGAAGCTCGACAGGCTGATGCCGCGCAGGTAGACGCCGGTCATCGCCAGCTCCTGCAGGACGCCCCAGAACTTCTCGGTGGGGTTGTTGAGATGGACGACGACGATCGAACCCGGCCGGATGATCATGGGCTCTCCGCCGCGGCCGCGTGGGTTCCCTGCGACAGCTCGACCAGCACGCCGCCGGCGCTCTTGGGATGCACGAACTGGATCCAGCAGCCGCCGGCGCCGCGGGTGGGCTGCGGCCGCAGTACCTGGTAGCCGGCGCCGCGCAGCCGGGCATCGTCCGCGGCCAGGTCGTCCGAGGCCAGGCAGACGTGGTGCAGGCCGGGGCCGCGGCGCTCGAGGAAGCGGGCGATCGGCGACTCCGGCGACGTCGGCTCGAGCAGCTCGAGGCGCGTCGGGCCGCACGGGATCATCGCCACCCGCACCTGGTCGCCCGGCACCTCCTCGATCGCCGAGACCGCGAGGCCCAGCGCCTCGTAGAAGGCGCGCCCCTCGGCGATCGAGCGCACCGCGATGCCCAAGTGGTCGACGCCCAAGATCACGGCCCGCGCTCCGAGTCCACCACGCCGGCGAACAGCCGGTCCGCCACCTGGTAGGGATCGAGCTTCGCCGCAAAGCCGCGGTCCACCTCGCGGTCGAGCCCCATCACCCGGTCCGCCGCCGTCACCACGCGCTCCTTGAGCAGCGTTTCGACCCGCAGCTTGAGATGCGACCGCCGGCGCGCTTCCAGCTCGCCGCTCGCCGTCAGGTGCTCGCGATGGCGCTCCACCTCGGCCAGCAGGAGGTCCAGGCCTTCGTCGCGGAGGGCTATCGCCTTGAGCACCGGTGGCAGCCAGACGCCGTGCTCGCCGATCGACAGCATCATCTGCAGGTCCTTGAAGGTCCGCTCGACCCCCTCGCGGTCGGCCTTGTTGATCACGAAGACGTCGGCGATCTCGAGGATGCCCGCCTTGATCGCCTGGATGTCGTCGCCCAGGCCCGGCACCGTGACCAACACCACGCTGTCGACGGTGCGCACCACGTCCACCTCGTCCTGGCCGACCCCCACCGTCTCGACCAGCACCCAGTCGAAGCCGGCCGCGTCGAGCACGTCGACGGCGTCGCGGGAGGCGCGAGCCAGGCCGCCCATCGCGCCGCGCGTCGCCATCGAGCGGATGAACACCCCGGGGTCGGTATACAGGGACTGCATGCGGATGCGGTCGCCGAGCAGCGCGCCGCCCGTGAACGGGCTGGTGGGATCGACCGCCAGGATGCCGACCGTGTCGCCGCGCTGGCGGCAGCGGCGAGCCAGCCGGTCCACCAGGGTGCTCTTGCCCGCCCCCGGCGGTCCGGTCACGCCGACCACGCGCGCGCGGCCGGTGCTGCCGTAGATGCGCCCGATCAGCTCGCGCCCCGCGGCGTCCCGAGCACCCGCCGCACGGACGCGGCCGGCGCCGGCGCCTGGCTCGCCGCCGGCGCCGTTTTCGAGCAGCGAGATGGCGCGGCCGATCGCCCGCGGCTGCCGCTCGAGCAACCGCCGGACCAGCTCGTCCAGCGTCCACCCCGCCCAGCGCGCCACCGCCGGGCTGAAGCCGGCCGCGGCCATCAGCGCGCCGTCTGCAGGGTCTGGCGGGCCTGGTCCGCCTGGCTGTCCGCAAGGGCCGGGTCGGCCTGGCCTGTCGGCCTGCTCTCGCCTTTCGGCCTGCTCTCGCCCGCCCGGCCGCTCTCGCCGGTCCGGGCGCTGTCGCCGGTCCGGCCGCTCTGGCGCGCGCCGCCCTCTCGCGTCAGCAGCTGGCGGGCGATCACCAGCCGCTGGATCTCGCTGGTGCCCTCGCCGATGGTGCAGATCTTCGCGTCACGGTAGAACTTCTCGGCCCGGTAATCCTTGACGAAGCCGTAGCCGCCGTGGATCTGCACGCCGCGCTCGGAGCAGAAGACCGCGGACTCGCCGGCGTAGAGCTTGGCCTGGGAGGCGAGGCGCGTGACCGGGCGGCCGCGGTCCATCGCCTCGGCGGCGGCGAAGGTGAGGATTTCGGCGGCGGCGATCGAGGTGGCCATCTCGGCGAGCATGAAGCGGATCGCCTGGAAGCCGGCGATCGCCTGCCCGAACTGGTGCCGCTCCTTGGCGTAGGCGCGCGCCGTGTCGAAGGCTCCCTTGGCCGTGCCGAGGCCGAGCGCGGCGATCGAGATCCGGCCGCCGTCGAGGATCTGCAACGCCTGGATGAAGCCCTCGCCGAGGTCGCCCAGCAGATGGTCGTCGCCGACGAAGCAGTCCTCCATGATCACCTCGGAGGTGTCGGAGGCGCGGATGCCCAGCTTGTTCTCCTTCTTGCCGGCACGGAAGCCCTGCATGCCGCGCTCGAGCACGAAGGCGGAGATGTTGTGATGGCGCGGACCCGCCGGGTCGGTGACCGCGAAGACCACGCAGATGTCGCCCTCGCGGCCATGCGTGGTGAAGGTCTTGGCGCCATTGAGCACCCAACCGCCCGCCGCCCGCACGGCGCGCGTCCGGGTGCCCGCGGCGTCCGATCCCGCTCCGGGCTCGGTCAGGCTCCAGGCGCCGATCTTCCGGCCCGAGGCCAGCGGGGTCAGCCAGCGACGCCGCTGCCCGTCGTTGCCGAACTTGTAGATGTGGTTGCTGCACAGCGAGTTGTGGGCCGCCACGCTGATGCCGATGGAGGGGTCGACGCGCGACAGCTCGGTGACCACCAGCACGTACTCGACGTAGCCCAACCCGGCGCCGCCGTACTCTTCGGGGAAGATGATGCCCAGCAGGCCGAGCTCGCCGGCTTTCAGCATCACCTCGCGCGGGAACCGCTGGCTCTCGTCGATCTCGTCGACGATCGGGTCCACTTCCTGGCGGGCGAAAGCCCGTGCCGTTTCCTGGATGGCTCGCTGCTCGTCGGTCAGGGAAAAATCCACAGCGTCTCCTTCTCGGGCCCCCGCGATGCTATCCCGCGCCGGGTTGCGGCGGCAACGTTCGACAGCCGATGCTCAGATTTTGAAATGGCTGCTTCTCCCAGCCATTTTTTTTCCATCTCAGTGTTTTTCTTGTAGTACACTCGACGACATGGTCGACGATGACATCCGCCGGTTCGCCAAGGTGCTCGAAGCGGTGGTGAAGCTGTCGGACCTGTCGACGCGCGAGCTCGAGCGCCGGCTCGAGCTGGGCGGCGGCACTCTCAACCGCATCTTCACCGGCAAGATCGACCTGAAGCTGCGCCACATCCTGCTCGTCCTCGAGGCCGTGGGAATGAAGCCGGAGCGCTTCTTCCAGCTCGCCAGCACCCAGCCGCCCGCCGGCGAGGACGCCGGCAGCGCACTCGCCGCCGAGATCCTCGAGAGCTTCCAGCGCTTTGGCTACAGCATCGGCCGCCCGGCGCTCACGACCGACCGGCCGCTCACCGACGAGGAGCTCGATCGGCGGATCGAGGCCGCCCTCGAGCGCGTCCTGGAAAGGGCGGGCAAGGAGCCGGCCGGCGCGCTGGCGGCGGGCGTGAGCGGCGGGGGTTCTGCCGCGCCCATGGCGGCGGCGGCACCGGCGGCGGGCGCGTCGGGGGCCGCGGGGCCCGAGGATCTCGCCCACGACGCCAGCGGCGCCGGCGGCGCCCCTCCTGCCGCACCGCCGTCCAAGCCCACGGCTGACTAGCGCTTTCAGTCCGCCGCGTCCGCCATGTCCGCGAGAGCGGGTCCCGGCTGGCGCCGCGGCTGGCGCTCGAGCTCGGTGAGCAGCATGGCCACCGTCCGCACGCGGTCCAGCGTCGCCTCGTCGCGGTCGCACGCCTGGCGCAGGATCAGCAGCGCCGCGACCGCCTCGCGGGCGATGCGCAGGGCGCGGAAGGTGGCGATCATCTCCTCGACCAGCTGGCGCACCTGTTCGGTCTTGCCCTGGCGCAGCCAGACCGCCGCCAGATCGAGCGCCACCAGGGCAGTGTGATAGGGGTTGCCGGCCGTCGCAAACCCCTGCCGCGTCGCCAGCAGCTCCCGCTCGGCGCGCTCGAGCTCTCCGAGGCCGGCGTGAATCCTCCCGTCGAGCCAGCGCAGCCGCAGGGAGGACAGCCGGTCGCCGTGCCGTGCGAACAGCGACCGGCTGCGCCACAGGTGGATGCGCGCCTGGCGGTACCGTCCGCAGTCGACCAGATTGGACAGCAGCGCATGGACGGCGTGGGCCGCCAGGCGCGGGTCGCGCTGGATGTCGAGCAGATCCAGGCCCTGCAGCAGCAGAGCGAGCCCGCTGCGCGGCTGGTTGTCGTAACCGGCAAAGATGCCGCGGCTGATCAAGGCCCTGCCGGCGAGATGGCGGTCTCCCATCTGCAGGTAGAAACGATGGACCTTCTCCAGCAGCTCGCCGGCATCGGCGAAGCGGCGCTGGTCGGCGAGCAGCGAGGCCATGAGATCGGCAACGCAAGCCAGGAGCCAGGGATCGCCGCTTCCCCGGTGCACCCAGCTGACCGCGCGCGCCATCGCCAGCTCGGCGCGGACGATGTCGTCGCCGACGCGGTGGGCGTTCGCCAGCTCCGCCCAGACGCGGGCCCGCACGTCGGCGACCGCCGCCCGGCCGTAGCGCGCCTGCTCCAGGCGCTCCGCGGCGAACAGGGCCAGCTCGGCAAGCCGCAACATCTCGCGCGGGTCGCTGTAGCGCAGCTCCCAGCTGGCCGCGAGCAGCGTCTCGACGCGCAGCAGACCGCGCAGGTGCTGCTGCTCCACGTCGGCCAGGCCCGGCGCGGTCCCCGCCGCGCCGCGCGGCGGCGCCGCTGCCGCCCGGCGCTCGCGCTCGAGCGCGCGCAAGCGCCGTATCGCCGCGGCACAGGCGCGCGCCACCGGACGCTCGTACCGCTCGCCCCGGTCGTCCGCGTCGTCCGCGTCGTCCGCGAGCGCCGCCGTCCTTGCCGCTTGCCCGTCCGCGTCAGGCGCGAGCGCCGCCGTGCCCTCGGCCTCCCCGCCAGCCACCGGCTCGCCCGCCGCCGGGCTCCCCGCGGCCCGGGCTTTCTCTTCGGCGCGGCGGGCGGCTCGGCGCACGTGCCGCCCCAGGAGCGCCGGGTTCAGCGCCAGCGCCGGCGCGGCCAGCCGCGCGCAACGCGGACAGCCGGCGAGCAGATGCGCCACCAGCTGCCGCCTGCCTTCGCGGGGCAGGGTGCCGCGGACCAGCCGGGCGATCTCGGTCGAGGTCGGATGGTCGGTCAAGGGGCCTCCTCCGTTATCCTTCCCAACACATTGTTACAGAATTATCTCACATCTCATAGTTAAAGTGCACACGACACCTCCTTAAGTCCTCGGAGAGTCCGCGGCAAGGCGTGACCCCATACCGAGACCGCGGCGCGACGCCGCGCCCCGGGGTCTGCGGGCGCGGCGCCGCACCGTGAAGGAGCGGGTCGCCAGGGCGGTTCCCGGGCGCGGCCCGCTACTACCAGCAGTGACCGCCGTTAGGGTCGTTGCAGTTGCCGGCGTCGATGACGAAGTGGCGTCCGCCGGGCTGCCCGGCTGCCTTCTCCACCAGCGCCTGCAACCAGGACCAAGCGGTGGCCAGCGCGCCGGCATGCTGGGCGGCAGCCGGCGCCGTGATGGGAGCCTGAGGGAGTGACTTGCCGGCTGCCCAGGCCGGGGCGAGCGAGATCAGGCAAAGGACCAGGACGAAGGCGGCGACGCAACGCGGCAAAGCTGAACGGGACATGCTTCCTCCTCGAGCCCCGGCGAAGTGGGGACCCCCATGGCCCGTCACCCGCAGGGTTTGGCAACTGCGCAGATTGCGCATTTGCCCTATTGTGGTACTTATTAGATCTGAAATGGTAGTGCCCGTGCGCACTTTCCGTATCTTTTTTCCCTTCTTCGGGGTCAAGTCGGAGGGATCGGAGCGGTTGGTGGCGAGCACCGGCAGTCAGCGAATCTGGCTCTTCTTCAGTTTCAGACTGCTAATGCCATATTCAAATGCACAAAAATTCATCTTTGTTGACTTCTTGTTGCCTGCGCATCCATGATCTTGTGCCATGGGGAAATCGTCGAAGGAGAGCACAGCGTCCCCCGGAGCCAGGCCGAGGCCGCAGCCCAGCGTGTTCAGCAAGGCGATCGGAGCTCGTCTGCGCGACCTCCGGGAGGAGCGTGGCTGGACACAGCGGGAGCTCGACACCCGGCTGGGCATCCTGCAATCGAAGCTGAGCAAGTACGAGAGCGGGACGCACCAGCCGTCGCTGCGCACCCTGGTGCGCATCGCCAACCTCTTCGGGGTCAGCACGGACTACTTGCTGACGGGCAGCGGCACGCCGGCTCCGCCCCTGCGTGACGACCGGTTGCTCGATCGCTTTCGCCGTCTCGGAGCGGGCGGCGAGGAGATGCGGGCGATCGTGCTCTCGATCCTCGACGCCATGTTCGAGCTTGGCGCCTATCTGGAGCAGCGGCACCCCGACGGGTCAGGGCGTCCGGCCCACCCGGCTGACCCTGCCCGCCCTGTCCACCCGGCCCGCCGTGCCGCTGCCGCCGGCCGAAGCGCGAAGCGGGCCGCGCCGCGCCGCAAGGCGGCTGCCGCGGCGTCGCCGCGGCGCTCGGCCCGGCGCCGGGAGAGCCCCCCTCCGGCCAAGCCGTCGACCGGTACGCCCGAGCCCGAGAATTAGCTCTGGGGGCCGGACGCGCGCCCGCTGCGCTCGCCGCGCGCCCTGCCAAGCCCGGGGCGCCTGGCGCTCTCCTGCCGACCCCTTGCCGCCGCGCCTCGGCCGCCCCAGAAGGCGCCCTGCCGGCCCCTCGGCTATGATGGCTTGGTCGTTCTCCCTGAAGCGCATCGGGAGGCTTTCGCTGCCATGGATGAAGAGCGCCGCTTGCTCCGCAAGCTGATGGCGAGGCAGGACTTGAGCCGCGCCGAAGCCGCCGATCTGGTCAGCGCCCAGCTGCGCGAAGACGCCGGCGGCTGGCGCCTGCTTGCCTTCTCGGTCGCCGCCCAGACCAAGGGCGAGACGCTGGACGAGCTGCTCGGCATCCTCGACGGCATGGCCCGGTTGACCGGTCCCTATCTCATCCGCTTCCCCCAGGAGCTGATGGACATCTCGAGCTCGGGCGGCACCGGCATCCGCAAGATCAACGTCTCCACGCTGTCGACGCTGGTCGTCGGCGAGCCCGGCCTGGCCATCGCCAAGCAATCGTTCTACGGCATCAACAGCCTGGCCGGGAGCGCCGACGTCCTGCGTGCCGTCGGCATCGACGTGCCGGCGCTCACCCTGCCCCAGTTCGAGCGGGCCTTGGCCTCGGTCGGCGTCGCCTTCCAGTCGCCGCTGTTCCTCAGCCCGGAGCTCAGGAACCTGACGCTCTTCGGGCAAGGCCTGGCAGCCAACGCGGTGGGCATCAGCACGCCCTATCATCTGATGGTCCCGGTCTTCGCTCCGTTCAAGCTCAAGTACCGCATGTTCGGGATCAACCGTGTCCAGCAGCTCGACCTGCTCGCGCAGCTGTTCCGCGCCCTGGGTTACCACAGCGCGCTGGCGGTCCACGGCCTCGACGGGCTGGACGAGGTGTCGATCTGCGGCCCTAGCCGTCTGCGCGGCTTCCGCGGCGCCGAGGAGATCGACGTCACGATCACCCCCGAGCAAGCGGGCCTCGCGACCGCGCCGCCCGAGGCCGTGGCACCGCGCGACGCGGCCAGCAACGTGCACGACTTCCTGCGCATCGTAAACGGCGTCGAGACCGGCCCCAAGCGCGACCTGGTGGCGCTCAACAGCGGCGTCGCCCTGTACCTGACCGGCCGCGCCACGACGATCGGCGAAGGCGTGGCGGCCGCGATCGAGCGCCTGGCGAGCGGCGCCATCGCCCGCAAGCTCGAGGCGCTGGTCGAGCAGGTCGGCGCTCCGGACACCCTGCGCCGGGCCACCGCGGCCGCCCTCGCGCCGTGAGCCGATGGACGTCCGCCGTGAGATCCTGCGCAACGTCATCCTCTGTCAAGCCCTGGCACCGCTCGGCAAGAAGCACGCCGGCAAGCGCTGGGGCCCGCCGCAGCTAGGTCCCAAGCTCGAGCACCTCCTGGTCGCCGGCGTCAACTGCGGCTGGCAGTTCTACGACCTGGCCGACCGCATCCTGACGGCGGGCCGCCAGCCGGACTGCATCTTCGACCTTGCTTACGAGGCGCAGCGCGAGAGCACCCGCGGCCGGCTCGGCGGCAAGGTGAACTACGGGCCGATCCACATGCTCATCCCGCTGATCACCGCGCAGCTGCTCGACTATCTCGAGACCGGCGCCTTCGAGAACGTCGAATCGTTTCTCGAGCGCACCGGCGACGTGCTCCGCCGCACCACGCCGCGCGACGTCGAGGCGCTCGAGCGGTTCGTCCATCTGGGCTACGACGTGGCGGCCAAGCATCGCGCCCGCACCGGCCGGCCCATGACCGCCGACCGGCCGGTGCTCAAGGGCCGCTACCAGACGGTCTGGGACGCCTGCCAGGACTTCCAGCAGATGTACTCGGTGCGCGAGATGACGAAGGCCTATCCCTACAGCCAGCAGATCTACCGTTTCCTGCTGCACAACGTCGAGACCGGCATCCTGGCCGCCACCGAGATGATCTACCAGTTGCTGGTGCCCGAGGTGGGACGCACCGACGTGGTCGCCGACCTGATCGTCGTCGGCCTCTACCTGCTGCTGACCAAGCACCCCGAAGGGGTGCTGTTCGTCTGATACCCGGGGGCCCGGGGGCGGGGGGGGAGGGCACTGTGCACTCAGCCGGGCCCGGCGAGATGTCCCCCTTGGTGACCTAAAGGCTCGCCGAGGGTAAGTGCCAAGATCCGGGGATCTTGCCTCGCCGTTTAGAGTCAGCCAAGGGGGATATCTCGCCGGCCCTGCGCCCCTCTCCCCCGGGGATCATCCTCACTGGGGGGTTGAAGCTGCAGCGACCGGCCGGGTAACGACCCTGCGCCCCTCTCCCCCGGGGATCATCCTCACTGGGGGGGTTGAACCTGCGGCGACCATCCGGGGTAACGGCCCTGCGCCCCTCCCCCCCGGGGATCATCCTCACTGGGGGGGTTGAAGCTGCGGCGACCGGCCAGCCACTTGATACTCCAAGAAGAGGTAGTCCCCCAGGCGGTCGCAGCCCAGGAGCTGCAACCGCACCGGCTCTCCGGGACCGTCGAACAGGTTGGCGGCCCGCGAATCCAGGGCGGCGGGCAGCAGCGTCAGGTGGATGCGGTCCACCAGGCCCAGGCGGAGCAGCTCGCGGTTTAACCTGCCTCCTCCCTCCACCACCACCCGCCTCAGACCACGGCCGGCGAGCTCCTCCCCGAAGGCCGCGAGATCGATGCGGTCCTCCCCGCACGGCACCGCCTCCACGCCGCGCACCGCCAGGAAGTCGAGATAGGCGCGCGGCGTCGCAGCCACCACCCCGACCAGGGTGCGTGCCGAGCCGTCGAAGATGCGCGCCTCGGGCGGAATCCTGCCTGCCCGGTCCAGGGTGACGCGCACCGCGGCGGCGCCGGCCGCCACGTGAGAGGTCAGCGTCGGGTCGTCGATCAGCACCGTGCCGGTGCCCACCGCCACCGCGTCGTAGCGGCGCCGCACCGCGTACATGCGCTCGAGGACCGCTCGCGGCGTGCCGAGCATCGCCGCCATGGCGGTGCTCACCCCTCCCGGCGTCGCTGCCAGCGCGCCGTTGACGGCACAGGCGGTGAGCAGGTCGAAGCTCACGCGAAGTACCGCCGCGCCGCCACCAGGTCCTCGGGAGTGTCGATCTCGAACACCGGCGCCCTGTATTCCCGGAAGCGGATACGCTCGCCGCGATCGAGCGCCCGCTGGACGTACTCGCCGCGGGGCTCGATCGCGAGATCCGCGAACGACGCGGCGCACTGGATGCCGACGTTGGGCAGGCTGAAGGGGAAGTCGCCCTGGCGCGTCAGGGTCACTCGCGGCACCGGCGACGACGGCCTCATCTTGGCCAGGTGGCGATCCGACCGGCAATAGAAGAACGAGGCGTAAGGGCGCTCGGCTCGATGGCCGGCCAGCAGCTCGTGGACCGGTTCGTCATCGGTGAGCAGCGTATCTCCTCCTATCCAGAAGAAGTCCTCGGCCACCCGGCGGCGCGCCAGGCACAGGGTGTCCAGCATCTGCGGCGTCTCCTCCACCACCATGAGCTCGACGCCGGGCGCCCGCAAGCATGCGGCGTGGGCATGTCGCGTCAGCACCAGCGGCGCGAGCCCCAGGCCCCGGCCCAGCGCCAGCAGCCGGTCGAGCAGCGTCCGCCCGCCGACCTCCACGAGCTGCTTGGGACCGCCGGCCGTCTCGCCGCGCAGCCGCCATCCGGTACCCGCTGCCAGGATCACCATGTGCATTCCGTCTGCGTTCTCCCCGTATCGCCGTTGCCTATTGTAGGGCGGCCATATTGAAGCAATACCTATTTTTGATTCCCGGACCCTCGCAGCTGTCGCCCTATGGGCCCCCTGCCTCACCTTCCTTTTGGGGAGGATGCCCATGCCCGAGGAAGCAAGCGTGACCTTAGACGTACCCTTCGACACCGCGGCCGAGGACCGGCCCGCGCCTCGGTTGGCCCAGGTCGGCGACAAGATCAGGAGCCTCAACCGGCTGCGCCGCATCGAGGGCCAGGTGCGCGGCCTGCAACGAATGGTCGAGGAAGACCGGACCTGCAGCGACATCCTGACCCAGGTTTCCTCGGTGCAGGAGGCGCTGCGGGCAGCCGGGCGCGAGCTGCTCCGCGACCATCTCAAGCTGTGCACGCGCACCGCCATCCGCCAGGGTGAGACCGCGGCGGAGGCAGTGTGCGACGAGGTGGTCGAGATGGTCTTCCGCCACGCGCGTTGACAGCGGCTGATACAATCGCGCCCGGATATGGGCGATCGTAGCGGCCTGCGCGTGCTGGTCATCGAGGATAACGCCGACGCCGCCGAGACGCTCGGCGACCTGCTGGCGCTCTTCGGGCATCAGGCCCAGATCGCACACACCGGCGCGGACGGGGTCGACGTGGCCCGCCGCCATCCCCCCGACGTGGTGCTCTGCGACATCGGACTCCCGGAGATGGACGGCTACGCGGTGGCGCGCGAGCTGCGGGCGGACCCACTGACGGCACCCATCCGCCTGGTCGCATTGACCGGCTACGGCCGGGAGTCCGACCGAGACCTGGCCGCCGCGGCCGGTTTCGACCTCCACCTCGTCAAGCCGGTCGGGCCCGAGGTGCTGAAGCTCCTGCTCGAGGGCTTTGCGGAAGGCGGAGCGGGCCTTGCTGGTCCTGGCGATCTACAACCTCAAGGGTAACGAGGCGCTGCTGGCGCGCGAGCTTGCCGCCGTCCTCAAGCGGACGGTCTACGAGACGAGCTCGCGGGTGCGTGCCCCGGGCGGCGGGCCCTCGGTGATCGCCAGCTTTCCCGATCGCGAGGCGGCGCGAGACGCCGCCGAAGTGCTGCGGGCTCGCGGCTTCGACCTCCTGTTGCTCGACGACGGCGAGATCGAGGCCGACGAGCGCCGCTTCGTCGTGCGCAGCTTCGAGCTGGGCGCCGAGGCCGCCGAGGTGATGAGGCTCGAGTCCAGAGGCGGCACACTCGAGGTCCGCTACCGGGACGTCGACCTGCTGCTGCGCGGCAACAAGATCGTGGCGCTCCAGCCCGGCGCCCCGCGCTACACCCGCCAGCTGAGCCTCACGCGCGCCGCGGCGACCGGCGGCCTGGTGGCCACCAAGCCGGTGCGGGAGCCGCGGCAGCCGGGAACCGAGGAGCGGGAGGGCTTTCTGCACCTCTACGGGCCGGGCTTCCCGCCCCTGGCGTGGCGCGAAACCGAGATCCGCTACCGCGCGCTGGGATGGACGCTGCTGCCGTCGCGCCAGGCCAACTTCGCCCAGGTGGCCGCCGAGCTGCGCCGGCGTTGCCCGCACGCCGTCTACGACGAGCGGCTCGCCACCCGCGCCGGCCAGGCGCAGCTGCTGGGTCCGACCCTGGCGGCCGCCGAGCACCTCGACGTCGCCATCTCCGTGCTCGCCGCCGCGCTGCGCCAGCCGGCAGCGCCGTGACGCAAGCGGCGGCGCCGGCGCAACAGCGCCGCCAGATTGCTGACCCGGCGGCATCGAGATGGTATCGTCGCCGATCGTGCGCGGTCACCGATACTCGCAGTGCACGCGGCCCGCGCGCGGAGGGGTGACCGCCGTCGCCTGCTGGCTGCTCGCGCCGCTCGCACTGCTCGGCGCCCCTCCTTCCGACCCGGCCGCGGCCGTCGCACCGCCCCCGGCCGAAGCCGCCGCACCGCCCCCGGCCGAGGCCGCCGCACCGCCTCCGGCCGAGGCCGCCGGCGCCTCTCCCTCCCTGTCGTTGCCGCAGGCGATCGATCTTGCCTTGGCGGCGAACCGGGCGCTGGCGGCAGCCAGGCTGACCCGCCCGATCGCCGCCGCCAACGTGGCGGTGGCGGGCGAGCGCCCCAATCCCGACCTGCTGCTCGAGAAGCTGCGGGAGACGCCGCACGAGGCCGCCACGCTGTCGCTGCCCATCGAGACCGCGGGCAAGCGCGGCCGCCGCATCGACGTCGCCACCGCGGATGCCGCGAGCGGCGAGGCCGAGATCGCCCGCACCACCGCCGCCACCCGCAACCAGGTCCGGCGCGCCTTCTACGCCCTGCTCGCCGCGCAGCGGCGCGCCGCCGAGGAGGAGGCGAGCCTCGAGATCGCGCGCCGCGCCGCCGGCGCAGCCAAGGACCGCTACGAGGCCGGCGCCGCGCCGCGCCTGGACACGCTGCAGGCCGAGCTGACCGCCGCCCAGGCGAGCAACGACGCCGAGGGCGCCCGTGGCTTGCAGGCGGCCTCCCGCAGCCAGCTCAACACCCTGATCGACCACCCGCCCCAGGCGCCGCTGGCGGCGGCGGGAGACCTGACCGCCGGCACCGTCCCGGAGACCGGCGCCGCCATCGCCGGCGCGCTGGCTCACTCGACCGAGCTGGCATTGCTGGATCGCCGCCTCGCCGCCCAGAAGGCGAAAGTGGAGCTGGCGCGGGCCCAGCAGGTGCCGAACCCGGTCGTGCAGGGCGCCGTCACCCACGACTCGCCGCCCGACTTCGTGTGGGGCTGGCGCGCCGGCCTCACGGTGACCTTGCCGATCTTCACCCGGCACCACGCCGAGGTCGAGGTCGAGGAGGCAACGCTGGCGCAGCTCAAGGCCGAGCGCGACGCCAGCGCCACGCAGATTGCCGGCGCGGTGACCGCCGCCGCCACCCAGGCGGCGGTGGCCCAGCGCCAGGCGCTGCGCTTCCGCGACGAGATCCTGCCCCACGCCCTCGAGGTCGAGGGCCTGGCCGAGGAGTCGTACCGCGCCGGCCAGAGCAACCTGGTCGCACTGTTGCTGGTGTTGCAATCGACCCGCGACCTGCGGCTGCGCGCGGTCCAGGCGGGCCTCGACTATCAAGTGGCCTTGGCCGAGCTGGAGCAGGCCCTGGGAGCCCCGTTGCCATGATGCCGCCGACCCGAAGCCGCCCGCCAAAGGCGCTCGCCGTCCTCTTGCTCGCTACGCTCGACGTCCCCATGCTCGCTGCGCTCGCCGCGCGGTCGCTCGCTACGCTCGACAGCCGCATGCTCGCTGCGCTCGTCGCGCGGTCGCTCGCTACGCTCGCCGTCCGCATGCTCGCTACGCTCGCCGTGGTCGCCGGCGCGGGCGCCTGCTCGCAGCCGCCCACCCAGGAGACCCAGACGGAGGACAAGGTGCCGGTCGTCACCCGCCCGGCCACCCGCGGCACCATCCGCCCGCTGATTGTGGCGACCGGCATGGTCAAGCCGGCCACCGGCGCCGAGCTGCTGGTCAGCGCGCCGCAGAGCGCCCGCATCGCCGAGATGCCGAAGGGGGTCGGCGACCGGGTGCGCAAGGGCGACCTGCTGGTGCGTTTCGACATCCCCTCGCTCGACGCCGACGCCAGCGAGCGCCG
>DASZHY010000148.1:0-4189 GCA_035949675.1 Thermoanaerobaculia bacterium | reverse complement strand
CGACGAGCTGACCATGGTCTGGGAGTACAGCGGCGATCTCTATGACCCGCCGACCATCGCCCGGATGTGGGGTCACTTCCAGGTCCTGCTGGCGGGCGCGCTGGCGGACGACGCGGCCAGCCTGGCCGAGCTGCCGCTGCTGACGGCCGCGGAGATCGCGCAGCTCGCGGCGTGGAACCGCGTCGCGCCGGCAGGCGTGGTGCCGGCCGCGGCGGGCGAACTGGCCGCGGACGTGCCGGCCGATCCGCTGCGGCGGTTCGCGGCGCACGCGGCGCGGCGGCCGCTGGCGCCGGCGGTCGTCTGGGAGGGCGGCGAGCTGAGCTACGGCGAGCTGGACCGCCGCTCGCGCCGGCTCGCCGCCGAGCTGCGGGCGCGCGGCGTCGGTCCCGAGGTCGTGGTGGCCATCTGCGCCGAGCGCTCGCCGGAGACCGTGATCGCGGCGCTGGCAGTGCTGCGAGCGGGCGGCGCCTATCTGCCTCTCGACCCGGGCTACCCGCGCGAGCGGCTCGACTTCATGCTGCGCGACGCCGGCGCGGCGGCGGTCATCGCGCGCCCCGACCTGATCGCGGCGCTGCCGGGCGCGGCGCCGGCGGTGCTGGCGCTCGACGCGGCGGCGCCGGCGGCGGACGGCGGGGACGCGGAGCCGGCGCCGGACGACATGTCGCCGGAGGACTCCGCGGGCCGCCTCGCCTACGTGATCTACACCTCCGGCTCGACCGGCCGGCCGAAGGGGGTCGAGATCCACCGCGGCGGGCTCGCCAGCCTCGTCGACTGGCACCTCGCGGCCTACGGCGTCGGCGCCGGCGACCGGGCGACGATGCTCGCCGGCCCGGCCTTCGACGCCGCGGTCTGGGAGCTGTGGCCCTATCTCGCCGCCGGAGCGAGCCTGCACGTCCCGCCGCCCGCGGTGCGCGCCTCGCCCGAGCGGCTGCTCGGCTGGCTGGCGGAGCGGGAGATCACCATCTGCTTCCTGCCGACGCCGCTGGCCGCGGCGCTGCTCGCCGAGCTCGAGCGCCGCCCGCCTTCCGACGGGTCGCCGCGCCTGGCGCTGCGCGCCCTGCTGACCGGCGGCGACCGGCTGCAGCGCGCTCCGGCAGGAGAGCTGCCCTTCGCGCTCTGGAACCATTACGGTCCGACCGAGAGCACGGTGGTCGCGACCGCGGCGCCGGTGCCCGCGGGCCTTCAGGGTCCGCCGCCGATCGGGCGGCCGATCGCCGGCACGCGCATCCATCTGCTGGACCGCGAAGGCGGCAGGCTGCCGGTGGGCGTGCCGGGCGAGCTGGCGATCGGCGGCGCCGGCCTGGCTCGCGGCTACCGCGGGCGCCCCGACCTGACCGCCGAGCGGTTCGTGCCCGACCCCTGGGGCGGACCCGGCGAACGGCTCTACCGCACCGGCGACCTCGCCCGCCTCACCGCGGCGGGCGATCTCGAGTTCCTGGGCCGCCGCGACCGCCAGGTCAAGATCCGCGGCTTCCGCATCGAGCTGGGGGAGATCGAGGCCGTGCTGCGCGAGCACCCCGCCGTGCGCGAGGCGGTGGTGACCGCCCGCCCCGGCCCGGGCGGCGAGCCGCGGCTCGTGGCCTATCTGGTGGCGGCGGCGGATGGAGAACCTGGCGACGAGGGGGTGCGGCGGCGGCTCGCGGCCCGCCTGCCCGATTACATGGTGCCGGCGGCGTTCGTGCGGCTGCCGGCGCTGCCGCTGACGCGCAACGGCAAGATCGACCTGGCGGCCCTTCCCGACCCTGAGCCCGAGGGCGGCGGCGCGCGCGATGGCCGCGCGGGCGGGGATGGCGGCGATGACCTCGATGACCTCGGGCAGGCTCCGGCGAGCGCGCTCGAGGAGCTGCTGCACGGGATCTGGTCGGCCCTTCTCGCACGCGGTGATTTCGGGGTTCACGACAACTTCTTCCGGCTGGGCGGACACTCGCTGCTCGCCACTCAGCTGCTGTCGCGGGTCCGCGACGCCGTGCAGGTGGAGGTGCCGCTCGCCGCCCTGTTCACCGCGCCGACCGTCGCCGGGCTGGCCGGCGTCGTCGAGGAAATGCTGCGCGCGCCGGCGGCGGCGGCGGTGACTACGGGCCTTGCGGCGTCGACGTCCGCCGGCGCCGCCGGTGCCGTCAGCGCCGCCGGCGCGGCCGGCGTCCAGCCGCGCGCGGCGACCGGGCCGGCGCCGCTGTCCTTCGCCCAGGAGCGGCTGTGGTTCCTCGACCAGCTGGCGCCGGGCGGCTCCGCCTACAACATCGGGCGCGCCTACGCGCTCGCCGGAGACCTCTCGCGCCCGGCGCTGGCAGGCGCCCTGGGCGAGATCGTGCGGCGGCACGAGACGTTGCGTACACGCTTCGCCGCGCACGACGACAGGCCGGTGCAGGTCGCAGAGCCCGCCGGCCGGTGGCACCTGCCGTTTTGCGACCTTGCCGCACTGCCAGAGGCGGCGCGCGAGGCCGAGGCGGAGCGGCTGGCCGGCGCCACGGTCCGCCGCGCCTTCGACCTGTCCCGCGGGCGGCTGCTGCGCACGGTCCTGCTGCGCCGCGGCGCCGGCGAGCACCTGCTCGTCGTCGTCATGCACCACATCGTCTCCGACGGCTGGTCGCTCGCGCTCTTCACCCGCGAGCTGGCGGCGCTCTACCCGGCGTTCGCCGGCGGCTCGCCGGCCGCGGCGCCCGTCTTGCCGGAGCTGCCTGTGCAGTACGCCGATTACGCGGTTTGGCAGCGCCGGCGACTGGACGGCGGCCCGCTCGCCGACCAGCTGCTGGCGTACTGGCGGCAGCAGCTCGCCGGCGCGCCGCCGGCGCTCGAGCTGCCCACCGACCGCCCGCGCCCGGCGGTCCAGTCCTTCCGCGGCGACGTGCGCCGGCTGGTCCTGCCTGCCGCCACCGCCGCCGAGCTGCGGGCCTTCGCCTGGCACCAGGGCGCCACGCCCTTCATGGTGTTGCTGGCAGTGCTGACGGCGCTGCTGGCCCGCCACAGCGGGCAGAGCGACGTGGTCGTGGGCTCGCCGATCGCCGGCCGCAACCGCAGCGAGATCGAGCGCCTGATCGGCTTCTTCGTCAACACCCTGGTGCTGCGCAGCCGGTGGCGCGGCGATCCGGCGCTGGGCGAGCTGGTGGCGCTGGCGCGGCAGGCCACGCTTGGCGGGCACGCCCACCAGGAGCTGCCGTTCGAGCGGCTGGTCGCCGAGCTCTCGCCGGACCGCAACCTGGGGCAGACGCCGCTGTTCCAGGTCCTCTTCAACCTGCAGCACGCCGCGCCGGAGCCGCGGCTGCCGGGCCTGGTCCTGGCGCCGGTTGCCGTGCCGCGCCGCGAGTCGCGCTTCGACCTCGAGGTCGAGGTGGCCGACGGCGCGGCGCCGGCCTGCGCCTTCCGCTACGACAGCGACCTGTTCGACGGTGCGACGGTCGGGCGGATGGCCCGCCACTTCCAGAACCTGCTCGCGGCGCTGCTCGCCTATCCCGGCTGCCGGCTGTCGGCGGCGCCGCTGCTGTCAGCGGGCGAGCGCCACCAGCTGCGGGAATGGAACGCCACGGCGGCGCCATACCCCCAGGACCGCTGCCTGCACCAGCTGATCGAAGCACAGGCGCGGCGTACGCCAGAGGAGGTCGCGCTGGTCGCCGAGAGCGGCGACAGCGAGCCAGGGGACGGCGGGGATGGCGGCGATGGCGGTGGCCGCGTGAGCCTCACCTACCGCGACTTGAACGCGCGGGCCAATCGTCTGGCCCGTCACCTGCGGGCGCTCGGCGTCGGGCCCGAGACAGTGGTGGCGGTCTGTCTCGAGCGCTCCGCCGGCATGGTGGTCGGCCTGCTCGCCATCCTCAAGGCTGGCGGCGCTTATCTGCCCCTCGACCCCGACTATCCGCCGCAGCGGCTGTTCTACATGCTCGAAGACTCCCGCGCCGCGGTGATGCTGACCCAGAGCAGTCTGCTCCAGCGGCTCGGCGAGCGCCCTGCGGCAGGGGCTCTGCGGACGATCTGTCTCGATGCTGACGCGGCGCTCTGGAGCCGGCGCTCGGCCGAAGATCTGACGAGCGCGGCCGGTCCTGACAACCTCGCCTATGTGATCTACACCTCCGGCTCGACCGGCAAGCCGAAGGCGACGATGAACAGCCATCGCGGCATCGTCAATCGGCTGCTGTGGATGCAGCAGCGCTACGTCTTGGCGGCCGACGACCGGGTGCTGCAGAAGACTACCTTC
>DASZHY010000147.1:0-21961 GCA_035949675.1 Thermoanaerobaculia bacterium | reverse complement strand
CGGCGGGCACGGACTCGTCGTCGGCGCCGTGGACGATCAGCCAGGGGGCGGCGCGCCGGCCCGCGGCGGCGAGAAGATCCAGGCTGCCCGCGGCATTGCGCTCGACGTCCTCGAGCAGCCCGCGGCCGAGGGCGAGCTGCTGCCCGGTGCGGCTGTTGACCACCGGCAGCTCGCCGGTCTCGCGCCAAAGGCTCTTCTCCTCGGGGCTGTAGCGGTCGACGTGCGAGATGGCCGCCCAAGTGACCAGTGCGAGGACGCGCTCGCGCCAGCCCTCGCCGGCGGCGGCGAGGATGGCGGCGGCGCCGCCGCGGCTGTGGCCGAAGAGCCCGATGCGGCCGCGGTCCACGCGGCCGGGAGCGATCACGTCGCCGGTGGCCTCGAGCACCAGCAGGAGGTCGGCAAGCTCGGCACTGTAGGTGTCGTCGCGGAAGGCCCCCGGGTCGGTGACGCGCTCGTCGCCCGGCTGCATGCCGGCTCCCGAGAGGTTGAAGCGCACCGCGACCATGCCGCGCTGCGCGAGCAGCTCCGCCAGCGCCGGGAAGAATCCCCATTCCATGAAGCCCTTGAAGCCGTGGCAGATCACCACCGCCGGGTGGCGGCCAGGCGCCTCCGGCAGATCCACCAGCCCGTGCAGCAAGCCGCCGCCGGGGCGGCTCAGCGTGAAGGGGGCGGCGACGCTCATGGGCGGTCATTCTATGCGGCAGAGGTCCTTCGGCGCGCTGGCGTCCACGGGAGCACGGGTTGCGCGGCCGGCGCGGGCGATGGTCTAGACTGAGGGTCATGAGCGAGACGAACGCGCCGACATCTCCCGGCGGGGCGGTCTCAGTCGGCGCTGCCGGCTCCAAGGGGTCCGCGAGCGCCGCCGCCGGGGCCGGACCGATCTCACGGGAGTACGAGGCGCTGCGGCATGGCTGCGGCCTGGCCGACGGTGCCGGGGCGGACCGGCTGGAGATGCTCGGGGCCGACCGCCATCGCTTCCTCAACGCCTATGTCACCTGCGAGGTCAAGGGCCTGGCGGCGGGTCAGGGCGCTTACGGCTTCTTCACCAGCGCGCAAGGCCGCATCCTCGCCGACGTGGTGATGCTCGAGCACGGCGACCGCCTCTGGCTCGAGCTGCCGCCTGGCCAGCGGGAGACCGTCGCCGGTCACCTGCGCAAGTACCTCATCGCCGACCGCGTCGAGATGCGTCCACTGGACGAGATGCTGCCGCTCACCCTGGCAGGCCCCGCCGCGGCGGAGGTCCTGGCGGGGCCGGCGGGGATCTCCCCGGGTCTCGCCTTGCCGCGCGAGCCGTGGAGCCATGCTCGCGCCATGGTGCAGGGAATGGAGGTCACGGTCCAGCGGCGGGAGCGCCTGGGAGTGCCGGCACTGAGCCTGTGGGTCTCGGCCTCCCTGGCCGAGATGCTGCGGGAAGAGCTGCTGGCCTGGTCCGGAGGCGCCGTGCGGTCCGTGGGCCCCGAGGCCCTGGAAGCGGTGAGGACCGAGGCCGGTGTCCCGCGCTTCGGGAAGGACTTCGGGCCGCAGAATTTCCCGCAGGAAACCGGCGTCGAGGAGGCCGTCAGCTACACCAAGGGATGCTATCTGGGGCAGGAGGTGGTCGCCCGCATCCACTACCGCGGCGGAGTCCAGAAGGCGCTGTGCGGGCTGGTGTTCGACGGTCCGGCGGTGCCGGCTCCGGGGACCGCGCTGCTCTACGAAGGACGCGAGGCTGGCACGCTCGGCACCGCCGTCCACTCGCCGGCGCTCGACCGGCCCGCCGGCTTGGCCATCCTGCACCGCCGCGCGGCTGCGGCCGGCAGCCGCCTGGAGCTGGGGGGCGGCGGCGGCAGCGCCGAAGTGCGGGCGCTGCCGCTGGTCGCGCAGGCTGCTCGCGCTGAGAGCTGACGTCGGACCGGCTAGAGGGTGAAGAGCTAGACGGTGAAGGAGGAGCCGCAACCGCAGGTGCCCTGGGCACGCGGGTTGTTGAACTTGAAGCCGGCCCCGCTCGTCCCCAGCACGTAGTCCACCGTGGTGCCTTCGAGGTAGCGGGCGCTCACCGCGTCGACGTAGACCGTCAAGCCGTGCTGGTCGTAGACGTAGTCGTTCGGCCTTGCCTCGCCCTCGAAATCGAGAGCGTACTCGAAGCCGCTGCAGCCGCCGCCGCGCACCGCCACCCGCAGCCCATGAGCGGGGTCGATGCCCTCGCCGTCGCGGGTGATCTTGACCATGTCGACAGCCTTGGCGGTCAAAGATACCGGATGCTCCTCGGGATGCTCCTGGGGGTGCTCCTCGGCTTCGCCGGCAGGACTGACGGGGCCCGCAGGCGCGTCGCTCACGGGTTGAGGCTGAATGTCGTCCATGAAGTCTCCTTCATTCGGCACGATAGCGACCGACCTGCGCAAAGTCAAACCGGCCAAAATCAAAGCCGGCCAAACCCAAGCCGGCATGCCGCTTGTCCATAGTGACAACCATCAGGGGCGCCGGCGCCATTCCCGGCCGGCTCCGGCCGCCGCGAGGCCGGCGCTATGATCGCCCCGTGCTGCGGGCGATCCTGTTCGACTTCAACGGCGTGCTGGTCGATGACGAGCCGATCCACCTCGAGATCTTCCAGCGCGTGCTGGCGGAGGAGGGGATGGGGCTGACGTCCGAGGACTACTACCGGCACTATTTGGGGTTCGACGACCGCCAATGCTTCGCGGCGGTGCTCGAGGCCGCCGGCGAGGCCCCGTCCGTGCCGCGGCTGATGCGGCTGATCGCGCGCAAGGCAGCCTACTACCAGGAGCGCGTCCACGAGGTCGGCTATCCGCTGTTTCCCGGGGCCGCCGAGCTGGTCGGCGGTGCGGCGGCGGCGGGGCTGATGCTGGGAGTGGTGAGCGGGGCGCTGCGGGAGGAGGTCGACGGCGCCCTGCGCCAGACCGGTCTCGCCGCTCGCTTCAAGGTGCTGGTCACCGCCGAGGACGTCGCCGCGGGCAAGCCGGACCCGGAGGGCTACCGGCGGGCGCTCGAGGCGCTCAACGTCTTGCCGCCGCTCCCCGAGCGGTTGGTCCACCCGCACGAGGTGCTGGCGGTCGAGGACAGCCCGGCCGGGCTCGCCGCCGCGGACGGCGCCGGTCTGCTGACCCTGGGCGTCGCGCATACCTATCCGGAAGAGCATCTCGCCGCCGCCGACGCGGTGGCCGCCAGCCTCGACGGGCTCAGCCTCGACCGCCTCGAGCGCCTGCTTGCCGAGGCGAGCCGGCGCTGACCGCCAAGGAGCAGCTCCCTCCGGGCTGCGCCTAGTTGATCGGCAGCCGGCCGGCGAACCCTTCTTCGTAGGTGTGGAAAAAAGAGATGGTCTCTTCGGGGAAGCGCCAGCAGTAATAGCCGTCGCCGCTGTCCCAGTCCACCAGCCACAGCCCCTTGACCTCGCAG
This sequence comes from Thermoanaerobaculia bacterium, assembly GCA_035949675.1. Classification (GTDB taxonomy): domain Bacteria; phylum Acidobacteriota; class Thermoanaerobaculia; order Multivoradales; family UBA5704; genus JASLEW01. Next base: position 18,571 of record DASZHY010000147.1, on the reverse strand, counting down.
CCGACGGCGCCGATTTCCTGCGCCCAGGCGCGGACGATCTCCTCGCAAGCTTCCTCCAGCTCCGGGCGGCGAGACTCGAGCTCGTCGCGGCTGGCGAGCGAGTTGACCAGCGCCTCCATCTGCCGGACCGCGGCCGCCGTCAGGTCGCGCACGGCGGGGAAGGACGAGAGAGCCTCGTCGTACGAGAAAACCCGCTTGCTGCGCCGTGCCTCGGGCATGCCGGCGATGGTACCACTCGGGGCACCGGTGGAATGCGGGTGGAGACTCAAGGCAGCGGCACGGGCCGGTTGTCCTCGCCGACGTGCACGTAGATCACCTCGGCTTCGGTGACCTTGACCCGGCCGGAGCCGCGGTGGCCGCGCTCGGCCTCGACCGTCACCTTGACGGTGATCGAGGTGCGGCCGCGGCGCAGCGTCTCGGTGTTGAAGCTGACCAGGTCGCCGACGAAGACCGGCGCATGGAAGATCACCTCGCGCATCGCGACGGTCACCAGCCGCCCGGGCGCATGGCGGTGCGCCTCGACCGCGCCCGCCTGGTCGATGTACGAGAGGATGATGCCGCCGAAGATGGTGCCAAGGGCGTTGGTGTCCTTGGGCATCATGATCACCCGGATGGCCGGCTGCAGCGGTCCGCTGTCGCGATGAAGGTCCGTGGGCAAAGCGCCTTCTTCCCCCCCCGGCCGGCCGTCCGAGACGGCGCCGGGCTTCATGCTATCCTCGCCAAAAAGGGGCCTGACGAGCAGCGATTCGTAGGAAGTGTCGGCGCCCTGCGACGACGAAGGCTCCGGCTGAGACATCTGCGGGCGCCGACCAGGAATGGATCCTACCTCATCGCAGACCGGCCCTCCGGCGGCCCTGAGCGACGCGGCGCTGATCCGGCAGGTCACGGAGCGGCAGCCGGACGCGCTGGCCAAGCTCTACGACCGCTTTGCTCCCACCTTGCTGGCGCTCGCCCGCCGCATCCTCGACAACCACGCCGACGCCGAAGAGGTGCTGCAGGAGGTCTTCGTCCAGGTCTGGAACCGGGGCGAGCGCTACGACCCGGCCCGCTCCTCGGTGTCCACCTGGCTGGTGCTGATCGCCCGCAGCCGAGCCATCGACCGCCTGCGCAGCCGCAAGGTAGTCGAGCGCACCCACGAGGCCGGCGCCCAGGCAATGCCCGCCGCGGGGGAAGCGTATGCATCCCCGGAAGCCGTCGAGAACGTATTCATCCAGGAGAGGCACGACCGCGTGCAGCGCGAGATGGCGGCGCTGCCGGCCGAGCAGCGACAGGTGCTGGAGATGGCCTTTTACGAAGGTTTGACCCAGAGCGAGATAGCCGCCAAGGCCGGCTTGCCGCTCGGCACGGTCAAGACGCGCACCCTGCTGGCGATGAAAAAGCTGCGCCAGGCGCTGCGCGAGGAGATCAGACAGCTGCTGTGAGCGAGGATAACCAGCTGACACCGGAGGATCAGGCCCTGCTGCGGGCCCTTGCGGCCCTGGCGCCGCCGGGGGAAGCCGCGCCGCCGGGCGACGCAGCCGAGACGGAGACGCTGACGCGCCTTTACCTCGAAACCCTTGGCCTGATGCCCTTTGCCTTGCCTCCGGTTCCACCGCGCCCCGAGCTCGCGCGCCGGCTGATGACGCAAATCGCCGCCGCTCCGGCGTCGGGGGCGACCGCCACGGTCCTGGCGCCTCCCTCGACCGGCGCGACTGCGGCGCCCGGCGCGACGCTGGCGCGGTCCCCGGAACCTGCTCGCTTCGCCCACCCTGCCCGTCCCGCCAGTCCCGCCAAGTGGCCACTCGCCCTGGCAGCGGCGCTGATCCTGGCGCTCCTCGGCACCTGCGGCTGGCTGATCCGGGACCTGCGGGAGCGGGAAGCCGTAGTTGCTCGGCTGGCCGGCCAGCGCAACGCGGCGCTCCGGCAAGCCGGCGAGGTGGAAGCTCGCCTGGCGCTCATGCGCTCCCGGGTCGCGAGCCTGCGCGACAGCATGGGGGTGGTGACCTCGCCGGCGGTCGAGGTCTGCAACCTGCGCGCGGCCACCCCTGAAATGGGCAACGCCCATGGCGTCCTGTTCGTCGCCGCGGACCACCAGCATTGGACGCTGTCGTGGCGCGGGCTACGGCCGCCCGGCAGCGGCAAGGTCTACCAGCTCTGGTTCGTCGCCGATCGAGGAATGGTGAGCGGCGGCACCTTCGACGCCCGGCCCGGAGCGCCCAACGAGCTGGGCTCCGCGCACATGCCCGCGGGCACCAAGGGGGTCAAGATCACGCTCGAGGACAGCCCCGGCGCGCCGCTCCCGAGCGGTCCGGACGTGCTGCGCAACGCCGACACCCTGCACGCGCTCTGACGGCGCCGCGCGGCGACGTGGTTCCTGCCAGCCTCGAGTCGGTGCGGCTTCGGCGTCTTCGTCGTCTTCGTCGGCGTCGGCCGACGACTCGCGTGAGGCTACTTCCTGGGCGGCCGCGTCGGACGCATCTCGACGTGGCTCGGCAGCGCCCGCTCGGGGTAGCTCAGCAGGTGCAGGACCATCGCCGCCACGTCCTCGGGGGCCAGCATCCAGGACCGGTCGCCGCGGGGCTTGGCGGGGCTGCCGAAGCTGGTGTCGACGCTGCCCGGGAGGATCGTCGCCACCCGCACGCCGAACTGCCGCAGGTCGAGCATCGCCGCCTCCGACAGGCCGAGCAGGCCGTACTTGCTGGCATTGTAGGCGGCGCCCCCGACCATCGCGTTCTTGCCGGCCAGCGAGGCGATGTTCAAGATCCAGCCGCTGCCCTGATCCTTCATCGTTCCCGCCACCGCGCGGATACAGTAAAAAGCGCCGTTCAGGTTGGTCTCGATCACCTCGCGCCACTGGTCGCCGGAGAGGCCGTAGACCGGCCCGAAGGCCCCCATCCCGGCGTTGTTCACCAGGCAATCGAGGCGTCCGGCCTCGGCGAGCACCCACTCGGCGAAGGCGTCGACCTGATCCTGCCGGCGAACGTCGAGCGGACGCCCGGCGATCGCCGCGCCATGGCGCGGCCGCAGCTCCGCCAGGGCCTGGTCGACCGACTCCCGGCTCCGGCTGCCGAAGTACACCCGGTAGCCGGCGCCGAGCAGCGCTTCCACCACGGCCCTGCCGATGCCGCGGCTGCCGCCCGTGACGATGGCGACCTTGCCGACCGCCTCCGGCACCCCGCCCTGGTCGCCGTCGCGACGCTCCTTGTCCGTGGCCATGGCGCTAGTCTATCGTCTCTGCGTGGCCTGCACGGTCCTGACCGGGCCTGAGGCGATGGCGCCCTGACCCTGACCCGGCCTGGGTGCTGGTGCCTGACCCGGCCTGGGGGAGGCGGCCTGACCGGGCCTCACGCGGGGACTGAAATGCCGGCGCCGCGGGCTTTGTTTCCAGCTTCGAGGAGGACGCATGTTCTTTTACGACTTCAACTATCTGCTGTTCATATTGCCCGGGCTGTTGCTGTCGCTCTGGGCGACCTGGCGCACGCGGTCGGCATTCAACAAGTACTCGCGGGTGCGCACCGCCCGCGGCCTGACCGGCGCGCAGGCGGCGCAAGAGATGCTGCGGGCCGCCGGCATCGGCGACGTCAAGGTGGTGCCGACCTCCGGCATGTTGACCGACCACTACAACCCGGCCACCAAGACCCTGGCGCTGTCGGAAGGCGTCTACGGCACGCCGTCGATCGCGGCGGTCGGGGTTGCCTGCCACGAGGCGGGTCACGCCGTACAGCACGCCCGCGCCTACAAGCCGCTCTGGCTGCGCACCGCGCTGGTGCCGACCGCCAAAATCGGCTCGTCGCTGGGCTACATCGTGATGCTGGTCGGTCTGTTCTTCCTGCATTCGCAGCAGGTGGTGCTGTTCGGAGCGATGCTGTTCGCGATGGTGCTGCTGTTCCAGATCGTCACCTTGCCGGTCGAGTTCGATGCCTCGGCGCGGGCCAAGCGCCTGGCGGTCGAGAACGGCATCGTGATGGCGCAGGAGCGCGAGGGCATGGACCGCGTGCTCAATGCGGCGGCCCTGACCTATGTCGCCGCCGTCGTCTCGACCCTGCTGACCCTGCTCTACTACCTGATGCGCGCCGGCCTGCTGGGCGGCCGCCGGGCCTGAGACGCGGGCAGGGACCCTGCCCCCTGCCCCGAGACCCCCCGCCGAGAGCGCGCCAGATGAACATCGTCGGCCTCTCGGCGGGCTATCACGAGTCAGCCTGCTGCCTGCTGCGTGACGGCGAGCTGGTCGCCGCCGCCGAAGAGGAGCGCTTCTCCCGCCTCAAGCACGACCCGCGGCTGCCGCTCGGCGCGCTGCGCTTCTGCCTCGAGCGCGGCGGCATCGGCATCGACCAGGTCGACGCGCTCGCCTACTACGAGTCGCCGGTCAAGAAGCTCGCCCGCCAGCTCTGGGCCGGCCAGGCCTCGCAGCTGTCCGACCTCGACGCCGGCCGCGTCGAGCGCGACCTCCGCGAGCGCGCCGGCTTCGCCGGTCCCATCCTCAGCTTCGAGCACCATCAGTCGCACGCCGCGAGCAGTTTCTTCTACTCCGGGTTCGAAGAGGCCGCCGTGCTCACCATGGACGGGGTCGGCGAGTGGGCCACCACCACCTACGGCCGCGGCCGCGGCAGCAATCTGGCGATCTTCGAGGAAGTCCACTACCCGCATTCCCTTGGCCTGCTCTACAGCACGATCACCGCCTTTCTGGGTTTCCGCGTCAACGACGGCGAATACAAGGTCATGGGCCTGGCGCCCTACGGCAAGCCGAGCTGCCTCGACGCCCTGAGGCGCCTGATCCGGCTCGAAGAGCGCGGCCAGTTCGCGCTCGACATGCGGTATTTCGACTTCGTCGCCGGCAACCGGATGCACACGGATGCACTGTGCGACCTGCTGGCCATGCCTCCGCGGGCGCCGGGCACGGAGCTCGGCGACTGCCACCGGGACCTCGCGCGCAGCCTGCAGCTGCTGCTCGAGGAGGTGCTGCTCGAGAAGGTCCGCTACCTGGCGCGAGAGGTGGCGTCGCCCAACCTCTGCCTCGCCGGCGGCGTCGCCCTGAACTGCGTCGCCAACCGCCGCATCCTCGACGATGGGCCATTCGAGGAGTTGTTCGTACAGCCCGCGGCGGGCGATTCCGGGACCTGCCTCGGCGCGGCGGCGCTGGCCCACGTGGCGCTTGCCGGCGAGCGCCCGCAGCGCCGGCGGCTCGAGCAGGTGTCACTGGGACCCGCCTTCAGCAGCTGCCACATCGGCGGCCTGCTCGCCGCCGCCGGCATCGCGGCGCAAGACTTTTCCGGCCGTGAGCCCGAGCTCCTCGCCGCCGTCGTCGAGCGGCTGCTGGCTGGCGAGGTGGCGGGGTGGTTTCAGGACCGCATGGAGTTCGGCCCCCGCGCCCTAGGCGCGCGCAGCATCCTCGCCGACCCCCGGCGCCCGGAGGTCCGCGACCGCGTCAACCGGCTGATCAAGAAGCGCGAGGATTTCCGGCCCTTCGCGCCCAGCGTTCTGCTCGAGCATGCCGCCGCGCATTTCGCCCTGGGGCACCCTTCGCCGTTCATGCTCGAGACCTGCCCCGTGCGCTCCGCCATCGACCTGCCCGGGATCACCCACGTCGACGGCTCCGCGCGGCCGCAGACGGTGGACCGCCGGCACCTGCCGCGCTACGCGGCTCTGCTCGACACCTTCCATCGGCGCACCGGCTGCCCCATTTTGCTAAACACCTCCTTCAACGTCGACGGCGAACCGATCGTCTGCACTCCCGAGGACGCCTTGCGCTCGATGGCAGCGGCCCGGCTCGACGCCCTGGTGCTTGGCGACTACCTCGTGGACCTCGCGGCGGTGCCCGCCGCCTGGGCGGAGCTGCGGCCGCCGGCCGCGTCCGCCATCGTCCACCGGACCTACACATTCATTTGAGCCGCGGCGCCCTCCCCGGACCTCGTTGCGCAATCTCCTCGTCTCCTCGACATGGCGCACCAAGCCCGGCCACCCGAGCCACCCGACCCTGACGAGCTGCGCAAGCGTCTCTGCGCCGAGCTGGCCGAGCTCGCGGCGACGCCCGAGGGCCTGGCCGACGTCCAGGTCCTGTACGCGAGCGCGGCAGCGGCGGCACCGCCGCCGGCGGCGTCACCGCCGCCGGGCAGCGAGCCCGGCCCTTCCAGCCGTCGCCGGCGCCGCCGGCGCCGCGCCGCGCCGCCGTACCGCATCTGCCTCCTCGGCGAATCGACGGCTGCCGGTATGTTCTATCGCCCTGAGGTCACGCCGGCTGCGATCCTGGCGCGCATGCTGGGGGAGCTTGCCGGCCCAGGACGTTTCGAGGTCGTCGACCTCGCCCGTCCGGCGCAGACCAGCCACGAGCTGCAGGATGACACCGCCAGGGCGCTCTCGCTCGACCCCTCCATGCTGGTGGCCTTCGCCGGCAACAACTGGGTCTGGTCCGGGCTGGCCCCCGACCTCTCCGCGCGGGACGCGGGAGGCTGGGAGGACCGTCAAGCGGCCGCGGCGGCGCTGGCAGACCACGGCGTCCCGGGCCTTGCGGCCCTCGTCGCGCGGCGCCAGCGGGAGCAAGCCGACCGCTGCATCGACGCCGTCGCCGGGCTCGCCGGCGCCGCGGGGGTGCCTCTGCTCTGGGTCGTGCCGGAGGTCAACCTGGCCGACGTCGACGTTCCCCATCCCGTTTACTGGCTGCCGGGAGACGGCGTCCGTCGCTGGTATCGCGCCTTCGACGGCGCATCGCGGCGCCTCGCACGCGGTGAGCTTGCCGCCGCCGCCCGCGAGGCCGAGCGGCTGATCGCCTTGGACGGCGGGGCCTGCGCCGCCAGCCGCCGCCTGCTGGCCAGAGCCTGCCAGGGGCTGGGCGGCAGTGCCGCCGCGTTCGCCGCCAGCCGCGCCGAGGTCGACGCGGCCAGCTGGGACCAGCAATTCCGCCGCGCGAGCGGCGTCAACAGCCCGGTCCTCGCCGCTCTTCGGGCCGGCTGTCGCCGTCATGGCCTGCCGGCGGTGGACCTGCCGGAGGTCTTCTCGAAGACTTGCGGCGCGGCGCTTCCAGGCCGCCGCCTGTTCCTCGATCACTGCCATCTCACGCTCGAAGGCATGACCGTCGCCATGGCGGCGGTGGCGTGCGCGGTGGCTCGCGCCTTCACCCCCGAAGCCGTGCCTCGCGCCGGCTGGCGCGAGCTGCTTCGCGGCTCGCCGCCAACCGAGGAAGCGACCCCAGCCGTCGTCGGCCTCGCCCAGCTGCAAGCCGGCCTCTACAGCGCCAACCTGAACTATCGCCACTGGGAATGGATCGAGGAGCTGTTCGGCGCCGCCCTCGACGCCGAGGCGGATCTCCGCTGGGCGGTGAGGGACTACCTGCTCGCGCGCGCCGCGCCGTGCAGTCCCGCTCTCACCGCCGCCTGCCGCCGCAACCAGGCCTCGCCGGTGGCGTTCGATCCGCTGGTATGGGCGCGCAGCGACCTCGGCGGCGAGCTGCTGGAACGGCTGAGCGGCATCCTGGCCCGCCACGGGTGCGATCCCGCGGCGGAGATCGTTCCGGCGTGGCTCGCGCAGGACCCGATGCCCGGCGCAGGCCGCGATCTGGCCGCGCCGAGGCATCGAGAGGCTTACGGCATCGCCTGGGACGGCGAGCGCCGCACCCGCCTGAGTTACCGCGCCTTCGCTCCCGCTTCGACGTTCCGTTTCCTGGCGGACGCGCGGCAGGACCTGGCGCTCCAGCTGACCGCCCGCCTGCCGGCTCCTGCCGGTGCCGCGCACGCCGGCGCCGTCACCCTGGCGGTCAACGGCCAGCGGCTGGCGGCCTTCAGGCTGGCCGATGCATGGCGCCAGCGCGCCTGCCTGGCCGGCCGGAACCTGCTGCGCCCCGGGATCAATCAGATCCGTCTCGAATGGCCGCTGCCCGCCGCCGCCGGCGACGTTGCGCTCGCCGAGGCCGTGCGCCGTCTGCGCCTCGGCATCCCGGCCGACCTCTATCCGGTCTTCGGCGAGGTCGCCTCGTTCAGGGCCGCGCCGGCGGGCGCCGGCGCTTTCTGAGTCGCGGCGAACCGGCGAGAGGCAGTCGAGCTACTCCGACTCCGGCTTGCCCAGCAGCGCCGTCAGCTCCTCGCGGCGGCGGACCAGCTCGGCGGCGGTCTTGGCCTCGAGGACCAGCCGCAGGTAGGGCTCGGTGTTGGAGGGGCGGACGTTGGCCCACCAGTCGGGATAGCTGATGGTGATGCCGTCCAGATAGTCGATCTGAGCGTCGGCGTAGCGCTTGGCCAGCAGCTCGATCTTGCCGGCCTTGTCGGCGACGACGAAGTTGATCTCCGGGCTCTTGTGATAGCGGGCCAGCGGCGCCACCAGGTGCGACAGCGGCTCGCCGGTCTGACGCCGCAGGTTGAGCACCTCGACCAGCGCCAGGATGGCGCAGTCGGCGTAGTAATGGTCGCGGAAGTAGTAGTGGCCGGCCAGCTCGCCGCCGAAGATGCCGTGGCGCTCGCGCAGGGTGGCCTTCATGAACGAATGCCCCACCCGCTCGCGGACCGGCACGCCGCCGTGCTCGGAGATGTACTCGGCGACGGCGCGCGACGACCGCAGATCGTAGATCACCGCCTTGCCGGGCTCGCGCGCCAGCAGCTCGCCACCGATGAGGCCGGTCGTCAAATCGTTCGGGACCGGCTCGCCGTGCTCGTCGACGAAACCGGCCCGGTCGGCGTCGCCGTCGAAGGCGGTGCCGAAGTCGGCGCCGCTGTCGCGCACCGCCCGGCAGAGGTCGCGGAGGTTCTCTTCCTTGAGCGGGTTGGGCTCGTGGTTGGGGAAGCTGCCGTCGAGCTCGAAGTAGAGCGGCACGATCTCGATCCCCATGGCGTCGAGGATGGGCCGGTCGATGGTCACCATGCCGTTGGCGGCGTCGATCGCCACCTTGAGCCGGCGGCTCCCGGCGGGCGCCGGCGCGAGGAAGGAAAGGACGTGCCGCCGGTAGTCGGCGGCGACGTCGCCCTGGCGCACGCTGCCCGGCCGCGCCGAACGCGGCAGGTCGGAGGCGGCGATCTTGCTCTCCATCAGCGCGATGCCGTGATCGCCCGACACCGGGCGGGCGCCGTGGCGGCTGAACTTGAAGCCGTTGTACTCGGCCGGGTTGTGGCTCGCCGTCACCTGGATGCCGCCGGCCGCGCCGCTCGCGCCGATCGCGAAATAGTTCATCGGCGTCGAGGCGAGCCCGATGTCGAGCACGTCGAGGCCGGCGGCCGTGATCCCCTCGATCAGGGCCGACGCCAGGACGGGGCTGCTGAGGCGCATGTCGCGGCTCACCACGACGGTCTTGCCGCGCTCGCGGTCCGTCTCGTCCAGCACGTGCTGGAAGGCGAGGCCGATCTGATGCGCGACCTCGGCGTTGATCTCGCTCGGGTAGATGCCCCGGACGTCGTACGCCTTGAAGATTCCGGACATGGTGGTCTCGCTCTCCCCCTGGTCTTGACTGGTTGCGCCCGCCGCCCGCCCGGCATTCACGCCGCTTTTTCGATCCATGCCTGTCCCTCAGGTCCTCCCGGCAGCTCGAGCGGCGGGCCGAAGCCGTCGCGCGGCCGGTCGAGGCGCTCGACCGCCACGGTCAGGGTCTCGTCCTGGATGTAGTCCCGGTGGCGCTCGATCAGGCGCTCGAGCTCGGTGCCGCCCAGCACCAGGAGCCGGATGCGATCGGCGTAATCCAGCCCGAGCTTCTTGCGCCCGTCCTGGATCTGGTGCACCAGCTCGCGCGCCAACCCCTCCTGGCGCAGCTCGTCGGTGACGTGGGTGTCGAGCGCCACCAGCAGCTCGCGGTCGCCCTGCGTGGCCATCCCTTCCTTCTCGACGAGGTGGACCTCGACCTCGCCGGCGGCGAGCACGACTTCCTCGCCCCCGGGCAGGCGCAGCGTCACGCTCCCGGCGCGCTCGAGCTCGGCGGCCAGGCTGTCGCCATCGGCCGCGGCGAGCGCTTGCTTGACCAGCGGCATGCGTTTGCCCAGACGCGGCCCCACCTTGGGGAAGATCGGCCGCACCTCGTGGCGGACGTACTGGGAGCGGTCGGCCGCCCAGTGCACCGCGTGCACGTTGAGCTCGTCGCGCAGCAGGTCCTCGTAAGGCGCCGCCGCGGCGCGCAGCCCCGGGTCGGCGGCAACCAGGGTGACCGCGGCGAGCGGCTGGCGAGTGGGGAAGCCGTGGGCATTGCGCGCCGCATGACCCAGCCGCACGATGCGCTGCACCGCGGCCATGCCGGCTTCGAGCGCCGGCTCGGAGCGATCGCGTCCCGGCTCCGGCCAGGTCTCGAGGTGGACGCTCGCGGCGGCGCCCGGGTCCTGGCTGCGCACCAGGTGGCGATGCAGCACCTCGGCCACGAAAGGCACGAAAGGCGCCAGCAGGCGCGCCAGCGTGGTGAGCACCTCGTAGAGCGCATGGTAGGCGCTCTCCTTGTCGGCCACAGTCCCGGTTGGCGCGGCGCTGGCCGCCCAGAAGCGGCTCCGGCTGCGGCGGATGTACCAGTTGGTGAGATCGTCGAGCAGCTCCTCGACGCCGCGCGCCGCCTCGGCGATGCGGTAGCCCTCGAGATGCTCGGTGGTGGCGGCGACCAGGCGGTCCAGCCGCAGCAGCACCCAGCGGTCGAGCGCCGGGCGGCCGGCGAAAGGCGGCGGTGGATGTCCGCTGCCGGCGATGCCGGAGCCCGGGCCGGGGCGCGGGCGCCAGCCGTCCAGGTTGGCGTAGATGGTGAAGAAGGAGAGGGCGTTCCACAGCGGCAGCAGGAACCGCTGCGCCGCCTCCCGCACCAGGCGCGCCGAGAACCGCGACGGCACCTCCGGGTTGTTGACGCAGAAGTACCAGCGCAGGGCGTCGGCGCCGCTCTCCTCGATGACCGCCATCGGCTCGACGAAGTTGCCGAGGCGCTTGGACATCTTGCGCCCCTGCTCGTCGGTGACGTGGCCGAGCACGATGCAGTTGCGGTAGGCGACCGAGTCGAACAGCAGGACGGCGAGCACGTGCAGGGTATAGAACCAGCCGCGCGTCTGGTCCACCGCCTCGGAGATGAAGTCGGCGGGGAACTGGCGCCGGCCGTCGATCAGCTCGCGGTTCGCGAACGGGTAGTGATGCTGGGCGAACGGCATCGAGCCGGCGTCGAACCAGGCGTCGATGACGTAGGGCACCCGCCGCATGGTGCCGCCGCACTGAACGCAGGGGAGCTCGAGCTCGGGGCCGTCGATGGCCGGCCGGTGAGGGTCGAATTGCGCCGCGTCGTAGGGATCGGCGGGCAGCGGGCGGCCGGCGGCGGCGAACAGCTCGGCGAACGAGCCGATCACCCGCTGGCCGCCGCAGTCGCAAGCCCAGATCGGCAGCGGCGTCCCCCAGTAGCGGTTGCGCGACAGCGCCCAGTCGACCACGTTCTCGAGCCAATTGCCGAAGCGGCCCTCGCCGACGTGCTCGGGGTGCCAGTGGATCTCGCGATTCTTGGCGATCAGCGCGTCGCGCGCGGCGGTGGTCTTCACGAACCAGCTGCGCGTGGCGTAGTAGAGCAGGGGCCGATCGCAGCGCCAGCAGAAGGGATAGCTGTGCCGGTATCGATCGACGTGCAGCAGCAGGCCGCGCTCCTTGAGGTCGTGGACGATCTTGGGGTCGGCGTCCTTGAACCAGAGCCCGGCGAAGGGGCCGGCGCCGGCGGCGATCTTGCCCTCGGAATCGACGCTCAGGATGAGCGGCAGCTGGTAGCGCAGGCCGGTCCGGTAATCGTCCTCGCCGAACGGCGGGGCGGTGTGGACCAGCCCGGTGCCCTCGGTCAAGGTGACGTAGTCGCCGAGCACGACCTTGCCCGGCTCTTCGGGAAAGAAGAACGTGAACGGGCGCTCGTAGAGCAGGTTCTCGAGCGCGCGGCCGGCGACCCGGGCGAGCGCCGGCTGCTCGCGCAGATCGATCACGTGGCGCTTGCCTCCCTCCTCGCCGGCCGGCGCCAGCAGTGGCACCGGATTGGCCAGCCCCTCGGCGAACAGCAGCTGCCGGCCGGGGAGAAAGGGGTGAGCGACGATGCGATAGGTCAGCTCCGGCGACACCGCCAGACCGACGTTGGCCAGGGTCGTCCAGGGAGTCGTGGTCCAGGCGACGAACGACAGGTCCGGGCCCACCTCCCAGGTGCCGCCGCCGTCGGTGGCCACGGACTGCCCGGGGCGGGCCGGGAACAGCGTCCAGATCGACGGGTCCTCGGCGTCGCGGTAGTTCTGCGCCACCTCGTGGCTGGACAGCGTCGTGCCGCAGCGGGCGCAGTAGGGCTGGATCTTGTAGCTCTCGACCAGCAGTCCCTGGCGCCACAGCTCGGCCAGCGCCCACCACACCGATTCGATGTAGGTGTTGCTGTAGGTGCGGTAGGCGTCGTCGAGATCGATCCAGTAGCCGATGCGCTCGGTCATCGCCCGCCACTGGCGCTCGTAGGTGTGAACGCTCTCGAGGCAGGCGCGGTTGAACTCGGCGATGCCGTAGGTCTCGATCTGCCGCTTGCCGCCGCTGAAGCCGAGGCGCTTCTCGACCTCGATCTCGACCGCCAGGCCGTGGGTGTCCCAGCCGGCCTTGCGCAGCACGCGGTAGCCGCGCTGGGTGCGGTAGCGCGGGAAGAGGTCCTTGACCACCCGGGTCACCACGTGGCCGACGTGCGGCACGTTGTTGGCGGTCGGCGGGCCCTCGAAGAACACGAAGTCGCCGCGCGGCGCAGGGCGCGTCTGGGTCTGCTCGAAGATCCGGCCGGCGCGCCACTCGGCGAGGACCTCGTGCTCGAGCCGCGGGAACGGATAGCCGCCTGGCACGTCAGGGAAGCGGTGGCCGCGGTCGTCGCTCATGGCGGCCGGTATTCTACTCTCGCGGGCGACGCCTTCGGGCGAGGTCGATGGGGCACCATCCTGGTCAGGCCGGCCTGGCCGGCCAGGCCGGCCTGGCGACCGTGGCTCAGGACGCCGGCAGGCCGGCCAGGAAACGGGCCAGGGCCTCGCCGACGGCGAGCGGTCTCTCGGCGTGGGGGAGGGCGCGGGTGCCGGCGACGACCTCGATCCCGGAGCCCGGGGGCAGGTCGTCGGCGGTGAGCCGGTTCGGGTCGTCCTCGCCGCCCAGGATCGCCCAGACCGGGACGTGCAGGTGGCGAAGCGTGGCCGCGGCGGAAAGCTTCAGCTCTCCTCGCCAGTAGGCGGCTAGGGCCTGGCGGTGAGCGGGGAGATGGCTCACCCGGTAGTGGTGCTCGAGCATCGCGGCGTCGACTCGCTCGGGAGCGGCGAAGGCGTAGCTCCTAAGAAATGCGGCGAGGACGGCGCGGCTGGTGAGGAAGTCCAGGACCGAGATCCGCAGGATGGGCACCCGCAGCAGGTCCGCAACCAGGGGATGGAACGGGAGGGGCGGGTCCAGCTCGCTCACCGCCTCCAGCTCGTCGAGCTCGTCCCGCTGCTCGTCGAGCTCGTCCAGCTCGTCCAGGTCGTCCACGTCGTCCGGGTCATCCAGGTCGTCCAGGTCGTCCACGTCGTCCGGGTCATCCACGTCGTCCATCGCGTGGGCCTCGTCGGCGCGAGCTCGCGCGGGCACGTCGGGCGGTGTGGCGGGCTCGGGGAAAGTGCTTCGCGAGGCGCCGCCGGCGTGCAAGCCCAGCGGCGCCACCACCGCCACTCCTCTGACGAGGTCCGGATGCTCGGCCGCCAGATGGACCGCATAGGGGGCGGCGTGCCCGGCGCCGACCAGCACGGCGCGGCTCCAGATCACACCGGTGAGGAAATCGCCAAGGTTGGCGAGGTAGGTCTCGGGGCGCGGCGCGAGCGGCGCGGAGCGCCCCCAACCGGGGATGTCGGGCGCCAGGACGCGGCAGTGCGGCGCCAGCGCCTCGGCGGCCGCCCGCCACTGGCCAGCGTCGAATCCCGGACCGAAAGCGTGGAGGAGCACGATCGGCTCGCCGGCGCCGAGCTCCTGGAAGACGACCTGACCTAGGTGGCCGGCAAAGCGGCGCGTCCGTCCCCATCCGGGGGCCTCCGGCGCACGCAGGCGGCGCTGGATGAGGGCGTGTGCGACCGCCGGCGCGCCGAGAGCGGCGCCTGCCAGAGCCAGCCGCCGGTACCGGCGCCACCTGACCGCCGCGGAGCGGTCGAGCGAGCTCTCCATGGAGCAAAGATAACAGACCGTCCGCCGGCGTCCGGGCGGCGGCGTCTGGCAGATGGCGTCCGGCAGGTGGCGATATAATCCTTGCGCGAGGCTTGACGCCATGCCACTGCGACCCATCGTTCGACTTGGCCATCCGGCCCTGCGCAGCGTCGCCCAGGCGGTGCCGCCGGGCCGCCTCTCCGAGCCGGCGATCCAGGAACTGATCGACGACATGGTCGCGACCATGCGTGACGCCCGCGGCGTTGGCCTCGCGGCGCCGCAGGTCGGGGCCTCGCTGCAGATCTTCGTCTACGAGCTGGCGCCGCCCCAGCCGCCGATCCAGGCAGCGACCGAGCCGTCGCCCCAACCCTCTCGGACCGGGCCGGCGTCGGCGCCGGCGCCGACGGCGCAACCCGTACAGCTGGCTCAGCTGGCTCAGCTGGCTGAGGACGCCGCCCAGGGGCCGGTCGCGGCTCCGCCTGTCGCCTCTCGCGACGCTGCTGGCTCGTCGCTGCCGGCCGGCGAGCGCACGGCCGCCGCGACGATCCCGCTGCGCGTGGTGGTCAACCCGATGCTGACGCCGCAGGCCGGCGAGCTGGTCTACGACTGGGAGGGGTGTCTGTCGATTCCCGACCTGCGGGGCCTGGTGCCGCGCCATCCCGCGGTGCGCGTGCGCGGGCTCGACAGGGAAGGTCAGCCGCTCGACTATGTGGCCCAGGGCTTCGAGGCGAGGATCATCCAGCATGAATACGACCACCTGAACGGCGTCGTCTTCCTCGATCGAATGCGCGACTTCAAGGCGCTGGCCTTCCGCGAGGAATGGGAGCGCTACATGGCCGCCGGCGCCGCCGAGCCTCCCGACCCGCTCGACCCCGAGGCTTCCTCCGCCCAGCCTCAGCCCGCCCGGCCTGAAGAGCCTGTCCTGGCGGCGGCACGCCGCGGCGACCCGGAAGTGATTTGAGCCGCGAGCTGGTCGTCCTCTGGGCCGGGCGCCACCAGCGCTCGGGATGGGAGGAGCTGTGCGCCTCCTATCGCCGGCGCATCGAGCGCCTGGCGCCGGTCCGCGACCTGCCGGTGCGGGCCCGCGTGGGGTCCGACGACCCGCAGCGCCAGCGCGCCGAGATGCAGGCACTGCTCGCGGCGCTGCCGCAGCCCAGCTTCCCCGTCGCCCTCGACGCCCGGGGCGAAGCTCTGGCCTCGGAGGTCTTCGCGGAGCGCCTGCGCCGGGTGCGCGACGAATGGCCTCACCCTGTCGCCTTCCTCATCGGCTCCGACCTGGGCCTGGATGCCGGGCTGCTGGGGGAGGCGCGATGGGTGCTGTCCCTGGGTCCGATGACCCTCTCCCATGAGCTGGCACGGGTCGTGCTGTACGAGCAGCTCTACCGTGCGCTCTCGATCGGGGCCGGAATGAGCTATCATCGCGAGCCGCCATGAGACCGTTCTTGTGGGAAGCGCCATCGGAAAGAGCGGAAAGGAGACAGCAGCGTGGCAAGGAAACAGACCGCCAAACCGGCTCCTGAGGTGACCAGCGAGCGCTATGACGCTCTCCGCGAACGCCTGCTCAGGCAGAAGCAGGAGATCCTCGACATGTACAACCAGGACCTCAAGGCCGGGCAGGAATCGGCTGACGACGGGACCGACGACATCGTGGATCGCGCCAACGCCGCCTACAACCGGGAGCTGATGTTCTCCCTGTCGGACAGCGAACGGACGATGCTGCTGCAGATCGAGGAGGCGCTCACCCGAATGGGCCAGAGCACTTACGGCCGCTGCTCCAATTGCGGCCAGACGATCGGGGTGCTGCGCCTCGAGGCGGTGCCCTGGGCGCGCTTCTGCATCGATTGCCAGGAGCTGGCCGAGAAGGGCATGCTGGAGGCGGAGGCCGGATGAGAGACTTCACTCGCGCATAGGCGAGGCTGGCCCCGTGCCATGAAACAGGTGCCAGTAGCGGGCCTTCGGCCAGCAGTTTCTTTTTAGGGCCGTGCCGCATGGCCGACCCCATCCATCGATTGCTCGCCGCCGCCCGGGAGGACGGCGCGCGCCAGATATTCCTGGTCCACGGCGACCTGGTGCTGGCCGAGCCGGCCGCGCTCGCGGTCGCCTCGGGTCTCGCGGCGCACCACGGCGGTCGCGTCGAGGCGCACCGCCGCCCCACCTCCCTCGGGCCGCTGCTGCAAGACCTCCGAACCTTCTCGCTTTTCGGGTCGGCCAAGGTGCTGCTGGCCATCGACACCTTCGTCTTCGCCGACCGCTCGGCGGCGGCCGATCTCATCGACGACGCCGGGGAAGCGCTGCCGCTCGCGGCCGGCGACGATGGGGCCCCGGCGCTCTCCGCCCGCGAGCGGCAGGCCGCCTCGCGGCTGATGCAGGCGCTACGGCTGTTCGAGATCGAGACCGCCGCCGATGGGGAGCCGGCGGAGCGGCTCCTCGCGCAGCTGCCGGCGTGGGTGTTCGAGGGCGGCAAGGCGGCGCGCCGCGGCCGGGGAGGGCGCGCTCGGGGCAAGCGGCAGGTCGAGGAGCTGCGCGAGGGCCTTGCGGCGCTGCTCGAGGCGGCGCGGCGGGAAGGGATCGAGGGGCGAGCCGAAGGTGACCTGTCGGATCTGGCAGAGCTGATCTCGGGAGGCCTGCCCGCCGGGCATTTCCTGGTCTTCGCCGAGCGCGACGTCTCGCGGGACCACCCGCTCGCGCGGCTGCTCGGCGAGCGCGGTGCGGTGGCCGCGGTGGGGGAGGTCGAGGCCGACCGCGGCGGCTGGCAGGGCGTCGATCTGCTGGCGGCGGAGCTCGAGCGCCAGACCGGGATCGGCATCTCGCATGAGGCCCTGGCCGAGCTGGCGCGGCGGACGCTGCGCAAGCCCGGCGACCGTCCTGCCGCGGGCCGGGGCGGTGAGGCCGCGGGAGCGACGGTCACCGCCGACTCGACGGCCCGGCTGGCTGCCGAATACCGCAAGCTGGCGAACCTGGCCCAGGCTGCGGGCGGCGGCCGCATCGAGCGGCGGATGGTCGAGGAGGCGGTCGAGGACCGCGGCGAAGAAGACGTCTGGAAGCTGCTCGACGCGATCGGCGCCGGCCACGGCGGCGAGGCCATGGACCGGTTGCAACGGCTGCTGGTTGCCGCCGACGATCCGGCGGGGGCGCGGCTGGGCTTTTTTGCTTTGCTGGCCACCTTCTGCCGCCGGCTCACGGCGATCCGGGGCATGATGCGGGTGGCCCGCGTGCGCGGCGGCGAGACCAACTACAACCGCTTCGCGGCGAACCTCGCGCCGGCCCTGCAGGGCGAGTTGCCAGGCGGCAAGAACCCCCTGGCCGGGGTCAACCCGTGGGCGCTGTTCCGCGCCTACCTCGCCGCCAGCCGCCTGCCGGAGGCGGTTGCAGCGCGTCTGCCCTGGGAGGTGCTCGAGACCGAGCTGCAGCTCAAGGGGGAAAGCGGCGAAGCCGACGCCGCGCTGGCCGGGCTGGTGATCCGCCTCAGCGCCGCCGCCAGGGGAGGACCGGCGGCAGCGCCCGCGCGCGGCTCGGGCGCGTCGTAGCCGCTCGACTCGAAGCTGAGGCGCTACCCGGCGTTCTCGCCGGGGCAGCCGGGGGCTCGCCGGGGCAGCCGGGGGCAGCCGCGGAGCCGACTTGACAAGATGGCGCGAACAGAGCGTAATTGGAGGACTCGCCGGGCTTGACAAGAGCATCCGAATAGCGTAAATAAGACGTAAGATGAGCTATTCGGCGATTCTCCCCACCCTGCCCTCCTCCCTCTCCTCAAAGTCGGCACGGCCGGCACAATCGGTTCAGCCAGTCAGGGCGCCGCACCCTGCTCAGCTCCTGGACTGGCTGCGGCTTGCCGCTCGGCAGGTCTTCGGCACGGAGCTGGCGGCAAGGATCGAACCCTACCGCGCCTGCAGCTGCTGCGTGTCGCGGGTCAGGTGGTGCGGGGAGGGAGTGCCCAGCCGTTTCAGTCATCGCTTCGACCCTCCCGACCTCTCGCAGCTCGGGATCACCCCGCTGACGCCGTCCCTGATCCTGGGCGCCCAGGCCGATCCCTATCCGGCTGCCGAAGCGGTGCACCAACGGACGCGCCGCCTGCTCGAGCATCTCCCGGAAACCATCGGCCTCGAGATCTCGATCCTGACGCGCTCGCCGCTTCTGCTGCGCGACCTCGACCTGCTCGTCGATCTCGATCAGCGCCACGTCGTGACCGTAGGGGTCCTCATTCCTGCCGCCGATCCCAGGCTGGCCAGGCGCCTCGAGCGGCGGTCCGGTGCCAAGGTCCTTGCGACTCCAGACAACCGCTTCGAGCTGGTCCGCGCCCTTGCCGCTCAGGGCATCGCCACCGAGGTCCTGTGCACGCCCATTCGACCCGGCGAGAACAGCAGCACCGCCGTCCTGCGAGAGCTTTTCGACCGTGCGCACCAGGCAGGGGCCTTCGACGTCCGGCCCGCCCCCATCCACCCCTCCATCCGCCCCACCGCGGCGGAATCGCAGCAGCTCCTCGCCCTTTTCCATCGCCTCCGCCTCGAGCGCGGCTTCCCTCGCG
>DASZHY010000146.1:0-5712 GCA_035949675.1 Thermoanaerobaculia bacterium | reverse complement strand
GGTCGAGACCCGAGATGACCGTCCTGGCCGCGATCTCGTCGCCGTTTTCGAGCACGACGCCGGTCGCCCTGCCGTTTTTCATCGCCAGCCTGGCGACCGGCGTTTGCAGGCGGATCTCGACCCCGAGCTCGCGCGCGGCCGCGGCGATGGCCGCTGCGATGGCGCCGGTGCCGCCCTTGGGCAATCCCCAGGCGCGGTAGGAGCCGTCGATCTCGCCCATGTAATGGTGGAGCAGGACGTAGGCGGTGCCCGGGGAACGCACGCCGAGAAAGGTGCCGATGATGCCCGACACCGACATCGGGGCGATCAGCTGCTCGCACTCGAACCATTCCGACAGGAAATCCACGGCCGACATCGTCATCATCTTGACGTTGCCGATCAGCCACTCCTCGCCCTGGCCGCGCACGTGCCTGGCGATCTTCGCCAGCCGCAGGATCTCGAGCGGATTGTGCGTCAGCGGGTCGGGCGCCGGGCCGTCGATCATCGGCTTGACCAGCCGCCCGAGCTCTCCCATCTTCTGGCCGAACTGCTTGTAGACCTCGGCGTCGCGCGGCGAGAAGCGGGCGATCGCGCGCTTCGTCCGCTCGGGGTCCGCATCGCGCAGCAGGTAGCGCCCGTCCTCGAAGGGCGTGAAAGTCTCCTCGAGCGGCAGCACCTCGTAGCCGTGACGCGGCAGGTCGAGGTCGCGGATGATCCACGGCCGCAGCAGCGAGACGACGTACGAGCAGCACGAGAACTTGAAGCCCGGGTAGATCTCCTCCGTCGTCGTCGCGCCGCCGACCTGGTGGCGGCGCTCGACGACCAGCACCTTCCTGCCCGCCTTGGCCAGGTACGCGGCGCAGATCAGTCCGTTGTGCCCGGCGCCGACGACGACGGCGTCGTAGGGACGGCGGGGTCGGCGGGATCCGCGGGACCCGCGGCCGTTCGCCGCGGGGCGAGGGGCGGCGGCAGGCTGGGGCTGGGCGTTCATGGCTTCTTCTTTCTCTCGGGGTCGAAGAACGGCGTCTTGGTGACCCTGGCGGGCACCTTCCGGCGCTCGAACTCGACGGTGTGCTCCATTTGCAGCACGGTGCCGGGAGCCGCGTGGCTCGCGTGGACCGAGGTGAGCGCGATGTATTTCTTCAGGATCGGCGACCAGGTGTGGCTGGTGACCTTGCCCACCTGGCGCCCTTCGTCGTCGTAGACCGGAAGACCGTCGCGGCGGGCGGTGGCTGGCAGGCTGGGCGGCAGCGAGAAGCTCTCGTAGAGCGCCTCGAGCGCCTCCCATGCCACCTCGAGACCCACCAGCGCCCATGCCGGACCCGCGGCACGCGAGGCGCCCGAGGCACGCCCGGCGCCCGAGGCACGCCAGGAAAACGCCGTGCCCGACGCGGCGGTCCGCCGCAGGCGTAGGGCCTCGGCGGCCAGGGCCTCACGCCCGATGAAGGTCGGGAAGGCGCTGCGCTCGAAGTCGACGATCCAGCCGAGGCCGAGCTCGAACGGCGTCGACTTGCGCGACTCGAGGATGACCTTGGGGGCGCTGAAGTAATCGACGCCTAGCAGGATGAAGCCCGCCTCGATCCGCGAGACGTCGAGCGCGTCGAGCCCCGCCGGCTCGATGCCGTGCGGCTGGCCGGCGGCGACCAGGGCGTCCCAGAGCCGCAGCGCGCCGGCCTTCTCCGTCCAGACCTCGTAGCCCAGGTCGCCGGTGTAGCCAGTGCGGGTGATCCAGACGTCGAGCCCGTCGAGCTTGCCGCGCACGGCGCCGAAGAACTTGAGCCGGTCGGCGATCGCGCCGTCGGCGCCTAAGGCGGCGCGCAGGATCTCGCGCGACCGCGGCCCCTGCAGCGCCACGACCGCCAGCCGCGCGCTCGAATCCTCGATCGTGACTCGCATGCCGCGGCCGACCGCCTGCAGCCAGTGCAGCGACGGGTCGGCGGCGGTGACGCGGTAGTAGTCCTCGTCGAGGCGCGCCACCGTGCCGTCGTCGATCACCTTGCCGTAGTCATCGCACCAGCAGCTGTAGCCGACGCGGCCGACCTTGAGCTTCGCGACGTCGCGCACCATCATGCGCGACAGCAGCGCGGCGGCGTCCGGACCGTAGACCTCGTACTTGAAGAGCGGCGACACGTCGAGCAGGCCCGCCGACTCGCGGAACGCGAAGTACTCGCGCTCGTGCGTCGAGTCGTAGCTCGCGACCGCCGCGTAGCCGGACCAGTCCTTCCAGCGGTAGCTGGTGCACAGCTTCGACGTGCGCTCGTGGAAGGGCGACGGGATCGGCATGGCGAGGGCGATGAGAGTATCATTCGCTGCCATGAAGAAGCGCACGTCGTTGGGCCAGCACACCCTGCCGCGCGAGTACTTCGTCTCGGAGGAGATCTTCCGCGCCGAGCGGGAGCGGATCTTCTCGCGGTCGTGGCTCCTCGCCGGCCACCAGTCGCGGCTCGGCGAGCCCGGCAGCTGCTTGCTCTTCGAGCTCGGCAAGGAGAGCGTCCTCGTGGTGCGCGACGGCGCCGGCGAGATCCGCGCCTTCCACAACCACTGCCGGCACCGCGGCAGCCGCCTCTGCCAGGAGGAGACGACGCAGCTCGGCCCGGCGATCCAGTGTCCCTACCACGCCTGGACCTACGGCCTCGACGGCGCGCTGCGCGCCGCGCCCAACATGAAGGAGGTCGCGGGCTTTGACCGCGCGGACTACCCGCTGCATCGCGTCGCGCTCGAGAACTGGGAGGGGCTGCTGTTCGTGAACCTGACACCGCAGCCGGCGCCGTTCGCGGCCTCGCTGCCGGCGCTGGTCGGCAAGTTCAGCCACTGGCGCCTGCCGGAGCTGCGGTCCGTCCACCGCACCGTCTACGAGGTGGAGGCCAACTGGAAGCTCTTCTTCCACAACTATAGTGAGTGTTACCACTGTCCCACCGTGCACCCGCAGCTCAACAAGCTGACGCCTTACCGCAACACCGAGAACGACCTCGACGAGGGCCCGGTGCTGGGCGGACCGATGCGGTTGAGCGATCCCGCGGGCAGCATGACCATGCACGGCGGCCGTTGCGCGCCGCCGCTCGCCGGCCTCTCGGCCGAGGAACGCTCGCGGGTCTTCTACTACACGCTCTTTCCGACCGCGTTCCTGTCGCTGCACCCGGACTACTTCCTGGTCCACCGCCTGCAGGCGCTGGCGACCGACCGCACGCGGATCCTTTGCGAATGGTTCTTCCACCCCGACGCGATCGCCGCGCCCGGTTTCGACCCGGAGCCCGCCATCGCCTTCTGGGACCTCACCAACCGGCAGGACTGGGAGCTGTGCGCCAACGCCCACCGAGGAGTCGTCTCGAACGCCTGGCAGCCCGGCCCGTACTCCGAGCTCGAGAGCCAGCTCGCCGCCTTCGATCGGCAATATCTCGGCGCCCTCGAGCCGGAGGCGGCGGCGGCCATCCGGCGGGCCTGAGGTGCCGGGCACGCCATGAGTGGATTCGTCGAGGACCTGCGGCATGCCGCACGGATGATGAGGCGCCGGCCCGGCTTCTCGGCAGTGGTCGTGGCCACGCTGGGCCTGGCGATCGGCGCCAACGCCGCGGTGTTCAGCTTCGTCGACGCCATCCTGCTGCGCCCCCTGCCGGTCAGTGCCCCCGAACGCCTGGTGCGGATCTATTCGCACTTCGCTTCCGGCCTGGACTGGGCCTCCGTCTCGTACCCCAACTTCCTCGATTACCAGCGCGCCAACCGGGTCTTCTCGGCGCTCGCCGCCGAGGCCAACCAGGCCTACGTGGTCGGCGACAGCGCCGCCAGCCAGCAGGTGGTCGGCGCCCTGGTCTCGGCCAACTACTTTTCGACGCTCGGCGTGCAGCCGGCCCTGGGGCGGGCTTTCGAGCCTGACGACGACAGGGTGGCGAGCCCGGTGGCGGTGATCGGCGACGGCTTCTGGAAGCGGCACTTCGCCGCCGACCCGCGGGTCCTGGGCCGGACCGTGACCCTCAACGGCACCGTCTTCAGGGTCGTCGGGGTGGCGCCCCCCGGCTTCGCCGGACCCAACACCGGCCTGCTGGCGGAGATCTGGACGCCCATCTCGATGCAGCCGGCGGTGAACCCCGGGGCCGATCTCTCGCGCGAGCGCGGCGCCGCCTGGCTGCAGCTGACCGGCCGGCTGCGGCCGAGAGTGACGCTCGCCCAGGCGGCTGCCGACATGAACGCTCTCGCGGCGCGGCTGCGCCAGCTCTACCCGCGTGACAACGAGGGCATCAGCTTGAGCCTGCTGCCGGAGTCGCAGGCCCGGATCTACCCGCCGATGCGCGGCGGCCTGGTCGCCCTCTCGGCCCTGCTGCAGACCGTCGTCGGCCTGGTCCTGGCGGTGGCCTGCGCCAATGCCGCCGGGCTCTTCCTGGCGCGCGGCGCGGCGCGCCGCCGCGAGATCGGCATCCGGCTGGCGCTCGGCGCCAGCGCCGCGCGGCTCGTACGCATGCTGGTGAGCGAGAGCCTGGTGCTCGGGCTGGCCGGCGGCGGGCTGGGCCTGGTGCTGGCCTTCTGGGCGAGCCGCGTGCTCAGCGCCTGGCGCCTGCCGATGCAGCCGCCGATCTCCTTCCAGGTCGCCTTCGACTCGCGCGTGCTGCTGGTCACCATGGGGGTGGCGCTCGGGACCGGCGTGCTGTTCGGTCTGGTGCCCGCCTTGCAGATCGCCCGCCCCCGGCTGGCGATGGCCATGCGCGAGGGCGGCGACGATCCGGGGCCGCACCGGACGCGGCTGCGCGGCGCCCTGGTCATCGCCCAGATCGCCGCCACCTTCGTGCTGCTGGCCGGGGCCGGCATCTTCCTCCGCAGCCTGGCGAAGACCCGGGCCGCCGACCTCGGGTTCCGCACCGAGGGCCTGCTCGTCGCCTCCATGAACCTCGGCTACGCCGGCTACGATGCGGCCGCGGGCCAGCGCTTCTTCGAGCGGCTCGAGGCGCGGCTGCGCGAGCTGCCCGGAGTGCGGTCGGCGAGCCTGGCGACGCGGCTGCCGTTCAGCGTGATGCTGGCCACCGTCGACGCCGCTCCCGAGGGCTACGTGCCGCCGCGGCCCGGCGAGGGCGTGCCCGAGATCGCGGTCAACTGGGTGGCGCCGGACTACTTCAAGACGATCGACTGTGCCCTCGTCGCCGGCAGGGAGTTCACCGCCGCGGACCTGCCGCAGAGGCTGCCGGTGGCGGTGGTCAACGAAGCCCTCGTGCGCCGCTACTTCGGCGGCGGGCCGCCGGCGGCGGCGCTGGGCAGGCGGCTGGTGGTGGGCGGCACGCCGCACGTCATCGTCGGCGTGGCGCGGGACGCCAGGCAGCTCAGCCTGGAGGCGGCGCAAGCCCCCTACGTCTACCTGGACCTGTTCCAGCACTACCGGCCGGCGGTGACCGTCCACGTCCGAGCCGGCGGCCCCGGGGGCCCGGCGAGCCCGACCGGACTGGCGGCGCTGGCAGCGGCGCTGCGGCACGAGGTGAGGAAGCTCGACCCCAGGGTGGCGCTCTTCGACGTCAAACCGATCGCGCGCCAGCTCGATCTGCCGCTGCTGCCGCAGCGCCTGGCCGTCGGCGCGCTGGCGGGCATGGGCACGCTCGCCCTGGTGCTGGCGCTGGTGGGGCTGTACGCGGCCACGGCCTACGCGCTGTCGCGGCGGACCCGCGAGATCGGCATCCGCATCGCGCTCGGCGCCGGCCATCGCCAGCTGCTGGCGGTGGTGCTGCGCGACGGCATGGTGCAATGCGCCGCCGGCGT
>DASZHY010000145.1:0-4100 GCA_035949675.1 Thermoanaerobaculia bacterium | reverse complement strand
CAGTCCTTCACCTGCGTGCCGACGGACTTCGGCGTTTGCCTGCTCGGCGGCCGCTTCGAGGTCACCGCCAGGTTCTCGGCGCCGGACGGTGAGGCCGGCAATGCGCACATGGTGAAGCTCACCGACGATTCAGGGTACATGTGGTTCTTTTCCTCGGCGAACGTCGAGGCGGTGATGAAGGTGCTCAACGGCTGCGGGCTCAACACCAAATACTGGTTCTTCGCCGGCGGCCTGACCAACGTCGACGTCGTGATCACGCTCACGGATTCGCAGACCGGGGCCATCACCCAGTACCACAACAAGCAGGGCACGCCCTTCCAGCCGATCCAGGACACCAGCGCGCTGTCCGTCTGTCCCTGAGAACGGACCCGGCCAGGGCGCGGCCACGGTGATCGCCGGAGAGGCCTACCCGGCGTCCCAGGCTTCCAGCAGGGCGCGCTGCAGCCTCGCCAGATAGAAGCGGGCCTTGCCGAGGGCAGCGGAGCTCGTCAGGACCAGGACGAGGGTGGAGCGGGTGTCAACGCGGCGGGCGAGCAGGGTGCCGGCGCCGGCTTCCAGCACCGCGGACGCCGGCTCTCCCAGCTCGAGCTGGGCGGCCAGGCCGGCGGCGGCGGTCAGCCAGCGCCCTAGCGGGGCCGCGGTCGGGTCGGCGGCGGCCGGCGTCAGCTCGCCGGCGACCGCGAGCACTCGCGGCTCCGGCGACAGCAGCACGGCATAGCGGAAGCCTGGCAGGTCGCTCAGCTCCGAGAGCAGCTCGCGGGTGCGCAGACCGCCAGTTGCGGGCGGGCCGCCAAGGACGATCGGAGAGTCAGCCGCCGGCGCCTCTGCGGCAGCGGCAACCTGCGCCGAGGTGGCCTGTGGAGCGGCGCCAACGGTGCTGAGGGGCGGCGCCGCGCTTGCGGACAACGTGCCGCTGGGCGGCGGCGCGACGCGGCTGTCGGCGAGGATGCGCTCGACCCGGTCGATGAGCTCCTCGCCGGTGAAGGGCTTCTTGAGCACGCCCTCGACGCCCAGGGCGCCGGCCCGGCTCTCGACGTCCGGGTCGACGATGCCCGAGATGAAGAGCACCGGGGTTGCGGCGAGCGCGGGCACCTGCCGGAGCCAGCGACAGACCTCGTAGCCGTCCAGGTCCGGCAGCACCAGATCGCAGATCAGCAGATCGGGAGCGACGGCGGGTAGACGGGCGAGCGCCTCGTTGCCGGAGGCGCAGCTCGCGACCTCGAGGCCGCGCGGCACGAGCATCCGCTCCACCGCCCGGCGTACGCTCACACTGTCGTCGACGACGAGGACTCTTGCCACGCTTCCCTCCTCATGGGGTCTGGGTCTCGTCGTAATCCACGGCGAAGCTCAGCAGCAGGTGCTGGACGGTCAGGTCGATGCTGCGCGGCACCGCGGCGAGCTCCTCCGATGTCCGCGGGGCGAAGCGAAAGGCGATGTTGGCGTCACGCAGGGTGGCCTGCAGGATCTCGGAAAAGGCCTCGCGGCCGGTGCGCTCGCGAATGACGGCGTGGATCACCCGGCCGAGCGCGAAATAGATGCAGCCCTCGCCACGCGGGCAGTCGAGCAACAGGAGGCCGGTCTTGCTGGCGAGCGACAGGGCCTGGCTCAGCTCCATGAGGTCGAGCACTCCCAACGTGCCGCTGAGGTCCGGGGCGGGCACCGACTGCGGCATTTCCGGAGGGGGTGGCGCGAACGGCGAAGCGGCGATGCCCGGTGCCGGCGGTGGCGCCTCGGCATAGCCGGGAGCGCCTGGCGCGGGCGGTGCCGTCACGGGTGGCGCCGCCGCCGCGGTCCGCGGTGCGGTCAGGAAGGCCGGCGCGGGAAGCTCCGCCGTGGCGAAACCCGAGGAGGGCGACTGTGGCGGCGCGGGGCGCGGCAGGGGAGGCCGCGCGGCGAGCGGCGGCGCCGGCGGCGAGCCGGCCGCGATGCCGGCAAGGCGGCGCAAGCTTGCCGCCAGCTCCGGCGCCGGCGCCGCGGCGTCGAGCACCAGATCGAAGACGCCGCCGCCGTTGAGATCCGCCGGCGGCGCCGCCGGGTCGGCGTAGAGCGCCAACCGGACGCCGGCGAGCGACGGGTCGCTGCGCACGATGGCGCCCAGCTCGCCGACCCCGATCCCCCCGAGGCTGCCGCCGGCGACGACCAGGTCCGGCCGCTCGCGCTCCATCATGGTGAGGGCGTAGAAGCCGTCCGGAGCGATCCGCACCTCCGCGCCGCCGTCCCCGCCCAACGCCGCGGCCAGCGCGGCGGCGCGGGCGGGGTCGGGCTCAATCAGCAGGATCTTGGTCAAGGGCCAGGTCCAGGGTCAGGTCCCGGATCAGCGCGTCCAGGACGTCCCACGAAGGGCCTGCCGCCGGCGCCTCTGCCGGCAGCGCCTGCAAGCCGAGGACCGCCTCGACGGGGAAGGCGATCACCGGTTCGGAACGCGTGATGATACAGACGGGCGGCGCCCCCGTGCCGGCCGGCGTCGGCTTGCCGTCCAGCCCACGGCCGACGTCGACCAGCGGCAGCACGGCGCCGCGATGGACAATGACGCCGATATTGCAGGGGCTTGCCGAGGGCAGGCGGGTGACGGCGCCGATCTCCGCCACCGCCGCGACCATCCCGATCGAGAGGGCACGGCTGCGGCCCCCGAGCATGAACACCAGCATGCTGGGACGGGGCGCCGGCCTGCCGGAGCGGATGGGCTCGGCGCGGCTCAGCAACCGTTGCCTCCCGGGGCGGCGGCCGCGAGCCCTGCCGGGCGCAACAGCACGGCGACCCTGCCGCCGGGGCGCGGCACCAGGCCCCGGAACCAGGCACGCTCGGGGCCGCGATAGACCGCCGGCAGCGGCTGGGCCGCGCCGGGATCCAGCGGCTCGATGCCGAGCAGGCCGTCCACCACCAGCGCCACGCGGCCGGCGTCGCCGCCGGTGCCTTCGCCAGTGGGCGGCTGCTCGACCAGCAGCATCAGCCGCTCCGGGCCTGGACCGGCGGCGCCCGGCAACGGCGCGCCGGCCGGCAAGCCGAACAGCTGCCGGAGGTCGATCACCTTGAAGGCCGCGCCGCCGTGCGGCACGGCTGGCGGCAGCGGGCGGGGCGCCGGCAGCGAGCGCCGCACCCAGGAAGCATCGACCGCGTACTCCACGCCGTCCACCGCGATCAGCGCAAACCGCGCCGTCAAGGGCACCGCCGCGGATTCCGGCCGCATCGCGGTCATACGGCGGGTCCGTCGTCAGCCGGCGTCACCGGCGCTGTCTGCGCCGCCCGCGCGGCGGCAGCCGCGTCTGGCACCCCCGCCGGAAGTGTCGGCCCAGCCGGCCCCGCTGGCTCCGGCAACCCCGTCCCCGCCATCAGATCGTCGAGGTGCGAGAGCAGCTCGGCCGCGTCGAAGGGCTTGCCGAAGCAAGCGGTGGCGCCGAGCCGGCGCGCGAGGTCCAGGTGCTTGCCGCCGGCACGGGTGGTGATCACCACGATCGGCAGCTCGCCGCCGCCGGGCTGGCGGCGGATCTCTTCGATCAGCTCGTAGCCGTTGAGCCGCGGCATCTCGAGGTCGGTCAGGACGGCGTCGAAGGAGCCCTGCTGCAAGGCCGCGAGCGCCTCTTCGCCGTCCGCCACCGCGGTGACGCCGTAGCCGTGGCGGCCGAGCATCTGGCCGATGGACTTGCGCACGCTCACCGAGTCGTCCACGAGCAGCAGCCGGCGCGCGCGGGGCGATCCGGATCCGGAAGACGGCGGCGCCGGCGGCAGCAATGCCGGCCGGTCTCCCGCCTTCGCCGCCACCGCCGGTGCGGTTGCCGACGCCGCCGGCGCCAGCGCGGCGGCGCCGAGGGTGAAGGCGGGAGCGTCGAGCACCAGCACCACCTTGCCTTCGGCGGTGACGACGGCGCCGGAGAACAGCGGCAGGTCCTCGAGCAGCTCGCCCAGGCCCTTGATCACGACCTCCTCGACGCCCAGCAGCTCGTCGACCGCCAGCGCGCAGCGGTCGCCGCCGGCGGCCAGCACGACGACCGGCAGCCGGGGTTCGCTACGGCGGCCGGCCAGCCGGAAGAGGCGTTCGAGGCGCAGCAGCGGCAGGCGCTCCGCCCCGCCGCGCAGCAGCAGGTCCTCGCCGCCGCCGGCGG
>DASZHY010000144.1:0-23329 GCA_035949675.1 Thermoanaerobaculia bacterium | reverse complement strand
CGATCAGCTTCGCGTGCACGTAGTCGGGCAGCGCCACGCCGGCCATCCGGCCGTAGAGCCCGGCGGCGGCGCTGCGCGACGGCGCGGCGCAGACGGTGCGGGCGAGCCGAGAGGCGCCGAGGCGGGCGAACAGGCGCAGATCGGTGTTGTCCTGGGTGAGCAGGCCGTTGGAGCCGCCGTAGGAGAACGGCAGGATGGACTCGCCGCCGAAGCGGTCGCGGGCCTCGCGCAGCTTGCCGGCGGCAAGCTCCAGCGCCTCGTCCCAGGACACCCGCGCGAAGACCCCCTCGCCCTTGCGGCCGCGGCGCACCTCCGGATAGAGCAGCCGCGTCTCGCCGTAGACGTGCTCGGGCCAGCGCCGCACCTTCGCGCAGATGAAACCGGCGGTGAACGGGTTGCGCTCGCTGCCGTCGAGCTTCGTCACCCGTCCGTCCTCGACGGCCACCGACAGGCTGCAGGAATCGGGGCAGTCGAGCGGGCAGGCGCTGGCCACGATCCGGCGGGAGCTGTCGGTGGACGGGCGGGCGGAGACCGGGGCGGGTTCGACGATCGGCTGAGCCATGGGCTAGATTGTAGAACGCCCTCGTACGCGAGTGGTTGGCCGATGAGTCCGGCTATGACGAGGAGGTCTTCCCGGTCCTCGAGGCGGAGCTGGAGGCTGACCGGCCGCCGGCCGCCGCCAGCGCGAGCACGACGAGCAGCGCCAGGAGCGCCAGCACCGTGCCGGCGACCAGGCCGGGGGGCCGGTAGGCGAGCTCGACGCGCGATACCCCTGCCGGCACCACCACTCCCAGGAAGGCGCCGTTGACGGTCAGCACGGCGAGCGGCCGGCCACCGTCGGCGGCACGCGCCCGCCAGCCCGCCGGCTCCGGGATCGAGGTGGCGAGCAGGCGCAGCCCGGCGCCGGGCACCGCCAGCAGCGCGCGGCCCGGCACCGCGGCGAGCGCGCTGGCAGCGACGACAGCGCCGCTGCCGCTGCCGCCGCCGCCGCCGCCGAGGCCGGCGCCGAGGCCGGCGCGGGCCAGCTCGTCGCGGAAGACCGCGACCCGCCCCGGGTCGGCGAGCCGGGCGATCCAGCGGTCGAGGGCGGGGCGCTCGATGGCCTCGACCGCCACCGGCACGAACCAGCGCGGCAGGGCGCGCGGGTTGCGGAAGACCAGGAAGGGCAGGGCCCCGGGAACCGGAACCTGCGCCAGGGTGCGCGGCCGCGGCTCCCAGAGGTTGCCGACCACCGCGCGCACGCCGAGGAAGGAAAGCAAGGGATGGTCTGGGTGGTCGAAGCTGGCGTAGTAATTGAGCAGGTCGGGGTTGAAGCCGAAGGCGGCGTCGAGCACCCGCAGGTAGGCGGCCGGCGCCAGGACGTTGTCGGGGCGCACGTCGGCGATGCCGTAGACCGCCAGCAGCGACGGATAGACCAGTTTGCCGATCCCCACGGCCCGCCAGGCGCCGCCGGTCTCCCTGGCGACGGCCGCCGTCAGCTCGTTCGGCGGATAGAACAGCGCCGGCTGGCCGCGCGGCAGCAGCCGCTGAGCCCAGGGCACGAGGTCCAGCCCGAGGGCCAGCGCCAGCGCCGCCGCTGCCACGGGCCGCCGCCACGGCGCCAGCAACGCCGCCGCCGCCAGCAAGCCCCATAGCAGCAGCACGTAGGGCGACCGGTCGGCAGCCAGGCTCACGGCCGCGGCCACCGCCAGAGCGGCGACGATGCGCACCCGCGCGCTCGCCGGCAACCGCCGCCGCAGCAGGAGGTCGGTGCCGAGGCCTCCCGCCACCGCCAGCGCCAGGCAGGCCACCAGCAGCAGGCGGGTGTAGGCCGGCACCCGCATCGCCGGCACCGCCTCGCGCAGGATTGCGAACGGCACGAACCCGGCGGAGAGCAGCAACGACAGGATCGCGAACCCGAGCCAGGGGAAGGCGCGCCGCAGCCGGCCGCGACGCCAGGGGCTCCCGCAGGCGAGGGCGACGGCGGCACCCGCGAACGCGACCAGGCCGGCGTAGCCGCTGAGCGCGTCCACCCAGTTCCAGGGACCGCGGAACGGCTCCTGGTAGGGAACGCCGTACACCCGGGGGTTGATCGGCGCGCGGAGGAACGCCGCGTTCGGCGCCAGGAACCAGCTGGCCGGCGCCAGCAGCTGCGCCTGATGCGGCCAGACCCTTTGCGCCACCATGTCACGGGTGCGCTGGGCGCCGGGCAAGGCGCTCAGGAACGGCAGCATCTGGGGCGCCGCCAGCGCAAAGCCGAGCACTGCCGCGGCGGCCGCCGCCGCCAGGCCGCGCGGCAAGCCCGCCCCACCGCGCGAACGGCCGCCGCCGCCAGAGCGGACCGCGCGCCGCCCCCGCCGGCGCAGGCCGCAGCCGCAGACGGCTGCAAGCAGGGCTCCCGCCGTCGCCGTCTCGGGATGGCCGGACAGCAGCATGGCGGCGGTGATCACGGCGGTCGTGGCCAGCGCGCGCGCCCGCGGCCGCCGCACGAGCCGGATGCACCCCAGGGTCAGCCATGGCACCCAGGCCAGGGTGACGGTGTGCGGGAATAGAGCCCACGACATCATGCCGCCACCCAGGGTGAAGCCGGCGGCCGCGAGCAGGCTCGAGATGCGCGAGACGCCCAGCTGGCGGGCCAGCAACCAGGTGCCCTCGCAGGCGAGCAGCATCTTGAGCGCCAGCAGCCCCAGCAGGAAGTCCTGGATGGGCAGCGGCCGCGCCAGCATGGCAAGCGGCGACAGCACGCCGGCGGACGGATTGATCCACGGCGAGCTGCCGCCGTCGAGGCGATCGGACCAGAGCGGCAGGCGACGCTCGCGCAACGCGTGCCGGACCTCGAGCTCCCAGGGCAGGAACTGGTACAGGGTGTCGCTCTGGATCAGGTGGGTCAGCCGCACCGGCGGCAGCCCATGGATCGGCAGCACACCGGCGATGGTTCCGGTGGGCGCCAGCACCGTGTCGCGGGTCAGGAACGGCGACAGGAAGAGGAGCGGCAGGAGGAGGCCGAACGCCGCCGCCCGCGCCTCGAGACGGACCCGGAGCCCGCGGGCCAGCACCCAGCAGAGCCCTTGCGCCGCGGCCAGGACCAGGCAAAGCTCGAGCAGCAAGGACCCCATGGCTCCCCCGTGGGCCGCCCCGCCCCCAGACTAGGCGAAGGCGCCGCCGTCCGCGTCGGGCTCGATGCCTGCCTCGAGGGCCGCCACCAGGGCGTCGGTGAAGCGGGTGGTGGTGGCATCGCCCCCGAGATCGCGCGTGCGCACCCGGTCGTCCACGATCACCTTGCGCACCGCCGCCCCCACGCGCCTCGCCACGTCGTCCTTGCCCAGGTGGTAGAGCATCAAGATGGCGGAGCGGATGAGGGCGAGCGGGTTGGCGAGATCGCGCCCGGCGATGTCGGGAGCGCTGCCGTGCACCGCCTCGAAGACCGCGAAGTCGAGGCCCAGGTTGGCGCCGGCCACCACTCCGAGGCCGCCCACCAGGCCGGCACAGAGGTCCGAGACGATGTCGCCGTAAAGGTTCTCGAGCAGCAGGACGTCCCAGTCCTCGGGCCGGATCACCAGCTGCATGCACATGTTGTCGACGATGCGGTCGTCCGCCCGCACGTCGGGGTACTCGGTCGCGACGCGGCGGAAGCACTCGAGGAACAGGCCGTCGGAGAGCTTCATGATGTTGGCCTTGTGCACCGCCGTGACGCGCTTGCGCCCATGGCGGCGCGCGTATTCGAAAGCGAACTTGGCGATGCGGGTCGAGGCCTTCTCGGTGATGATCTTGAGGCTCTCGACCACTCCCGGCACCACGACGTGCTCGAGGCCGCTGTAAAGGTCCTCGGTGTTCTCGCGCACCACCACCAGGTCGACGCCGGTGAAGCGGTTGGGGATGCCCGGCAGCGTGCGCGCCGGCCGCAGGTTGGCGTAGAGGTCGAGCTTCTGGCGCAGCTGCACGTTGATCGACTGGAAGCCGCCGCCCACCTCGGTGGTGACCGGTCCCTTGAGCGCCACGCGGTTGCGGCGCACCGAGTCGAGCACCTCGGGCGGCAGCGGATTGCCGAAGCGCTGCAGCGCCTCCTTGCCGGCGACCTGCGGCTCCCACGCGAGCTCGGCGCCGGCGGCTTCCAGCACGCGGACGGTGGCGGCGGCCACCTCGGGACCGATGCCGTCGCCCGGGATCAGCGTGATCGTGGTCTTGCTCATCTCGAGGTTCCGGGGGCGCAGGCTATCACGCCTGCTACAATCCCCCGGCTCGAAACCTGACCTTCCCCGCACGCCCAAGGAGAGCGCCGCGACCATGCACGATGAGCGATCGGGAGGCGCCGGCTCCCAACCCGGCGCCGGATCGGACAGCGCCGGGTCCCAGCCCGGCGCGCGCCGGCACCTCGCCGGCAAAGCGATCAGCCCGCAGCCGATCACCGGCCGCGAGACCGCCGCCGAGCTGATCCGCAATGCCTTCACCGCCTACAACGGCGGCCGCCTGCGCGAGGCTTGCGAGCTGCTGGCGGGCAAGATGCTGCAGCCGGAGGTGACCGTGGGCGTTAGCCTGTCGGGCGCGCTGACGCCGCCGGGCTACGGCAAGTCGTGCCTGGTGCCGCTGATCGAGGCCGGCGCGATCGATTGGATGGTGTCGACCGGCGCCAATCTGTACCATGACACTCATCACGCGATCGGCCTGAAGCTGCACGCCGGGAGCCCGTTCTGGGACGACGTCGAGCTGCGCGAGCAGGGTGTCGTGCGCATCTACGACATCGTGTTCGACTACACGGTGCTGCTCGAGACCGACAAGTTCTACCGCCGCCTGCTGCGCCTGCCGGAGTTCCAGCGTCCGATGTCCACCCCGGAGCTCCACTTCCGGGTGGGCCGCTACGTGGCCGGGATCGAGAAGCGGTTGAACATCGAGGGCACCTCGCTGCTGGCCGCGGCCTGGCGCCATGCGGTGCCCATCTTTACTTCCTCGCCCGGCGACAGCTCGATCGGCATGAACGTCGCCGAGCTGGCGCTCGAAGGGGGCAAGCTGGCGTTCGACGTCAACCTCGACGTGAACCTTTCCGCCGCCATCGTCTGGCAGGCCAAGGAAGGCGGCGGCAAGAGCGCCTGCTGGATCCTGGGCGGCGGCAGCCCCAAGAACTTCATGCTGCAGACCGAGCCGCAGATCCAGGAGGTGCTGGGGCTGTCGGAGGCGGGGCACGACTACTTCCTGCAGGTGACCGACGCGCGCCCCGACGTCGGCGGGCTGTCGGGAGCCACTCCCGGCGAGGCGGTGTCGTGGGGCAAGGTGGACCCCGAGCGCCTGCCGGACGCGGTGGTGGTGTACTGCGACACGACCGTCGTCCTGCCGCTGCTCACCCACTACGCGCTGGCGGTGGGCGCGCGCCGGCCGCCGCGGCGGCTCTACGAGCAGCTGCCGCGCTTCCTGGAGCTGCTGACGGCGGGGTTCGAGCAGCAGCGGGAGGGGAGGATGCGCGAGGGCGCCTTCGATGCCCTCGATGCCTTCAATGAGGACGACCCAGCTCCTCGATCCTAGCCACCAGGTCGCGGTAGTTGGTGTTGATGCCGTAGGCGTCGACGAACGTCTTGTAGGCCCCGGCATTGTCGCCCATCGTCAGATAGGCGCAACCCATGTCGTAGAGCAGCCCGAGGGTGTCTTCCTCGCTGACGCCGTCGGCGTCGAGGCCGCGCCGGTACCACTTGATGGCCAGCTCGGGCAGCCCCTTGTCGAGGAAGCACAGCCCCAGCATCGAGCAGCATGAGACGAGGTAGCGCGCGTCCTTGGCCGAGAGCTGGAACTCGCCGATCGCCTCGTCGAGCAACCCCATCTCGCGGTAGGCGATGCCGAGATTGAAGTGGGTGTCGTAGTCGGTCGGCGACAGGTGCTCGGCGACGCCGCGCTTGAACCCCTCGACGATCTCCTCGAGCGTCTGCTCCTGCTGGACCAGCAGGTCCTCGCCCTGGAAGACGGGCTCCTTCGACAGCTCCTGCGCGAGCTCGCCCGCCAGGTCGAAGAAGTCCTCCTCCTCGTCGAACAGGCTGGCGGCCCTGGCGGCCGCCTTCTCCTTGCCCTTGTCGGCCTCGTCGAGCCAGCTCATGCCGCCGGTGTCGTCGAGGCCCGGCGCGCCCGACACCGATGCCGCCCCTGCCGCCGATGCCGCCCCTGCCGCCGATGCCGCCGATGCCGCCGATCCCGAGCCCGGCTGGGGGCCAAAGGGTGCGGCGGACGGCGGCGGCGGCGGTGCGGCTTCGGCACCGTCGTCGCTCCAATCGATCTCCTCGCTCTCGACCATGGCGCCGATCTCGAGCGGGTTGAAGATGTCGACGGGCGGCGGCGCGGCCTGCGGCTGCAGATCGGCCGCCAGCGGCTCCTCCTCCTCGCCGCCCTCGAGCAGCGGCGGCAGCTCGATCAGGTCGTGCGCCTCCCCGCCGGCGGCTGCCGCGGGGGCAGCCGCCCCTGCCGCCGCGAAGGGGATCGCCGGCAGGGGGCCCGCGGGTGGTGTCGCCGCCGCGGAGACCTCGGTTGGGAGCGCCGCCGGCAGCTCGCCCGACAGCTCAGCAGGCAGCTCGCCGGGTCGCTCGCCGGGCAGCTCGCCGGGTAGCTCGACAGCCAGCTCCGCGGGCACCTCGGCGGGCAGACCGGCAGCCGCCAGGCTCGCCGGCTCGCCAGCCACCGCCGCAGGCGGCGGCTCCGCCGGGGCGCCGGCCGCCGACAGCGGCGGGGCCGCCGGCTGGGCTGGCACCTCGGCCGCCGGAGCGGAGGGGACCGCTGCCGGGGCCGGTGCGGCTGCCGCCGGGGCTAGAGCTGCTGCCGCCGGCTCGGCCGGCGCCGCGGCAGGAGCGGGGCCCTTCCTGGCCGCACGGCCGGGGCGCGCCGCCGGCTCCATCAAGCTCTGCAGCATCTTCTCGACGCCGCTGTCGCGCTTGCGTGGCCGGCGTGCCGCCGGAGCGGCGGGCCGCGGCACGGAGGGCGCCGCAGGCTCGGCGGACTGGGCTGGCGCCGCCGCCGAGGCGGCGGGCTGGGCTGCGACGGCGGACGGCGATTCCTCCAAGGCGGACGGCAGCCCCTCGAAAGCCGACGGCGGCGTTTCGGCGACGGACGGCGGCGACGCGGCGGCGGGGGGCGGGGCCGCAGCGGCGGCCGGCGGCACCTCGGCCTCCGCGGCCGGACCAGCCACGCTCGGCGGCGCCTCGCCACCAGCCACGCTCGGCGGCGGCTCCCCGGCGAGCGCGCCGCGTTGCCACTCGGCGACCGCGCCCGGGGCGACCGGCGCCTCGGAAGGGACGCGCCGTCGCGCCGAGCGTGCGGCGGCTTCCCGCTCGGCAACACCCGGCAGCTGCGGCGCGGCGGCGACGTGGTCGCCTTCCAGCCGATAGCCGGCGGCCAGCAGGCGCCGGCGCAGCTTCGCCCAGGGCTCGCGGTCGCCGGTCTCGGAGAGGCGGGAGACCTGGTTCGCGAGCTCGATCACCCGCGCATGGCGGCCCTTGTCGAGCTGCAGCTGGATGAGCAGCAGGTAGGCGGCGAACTGCCGCGGCTTGATGCGCACGGCTTCGCGCAGGCGCTCGATCGCCTTCTCCTCGAGACCGTACTTGGCGAGCACCTCGGCTTCGGAGACCAGGTCTTCGTAGCGCTCGACCGGCCGCGGCTGCACCTCCGCGGCCGTGCGCTCCAAGAGGTCGGAGTCGATCTTGATCGCCGGCGGTTCGGCGGCGCCCGCCCACGGCTGTCCGGACGGCTCTCCGGCGGCCGGGATCTCGGGCGGCGCACCTGCCGGCGGCGCCTCCGCCCAGGGTGTGCCGGCGGAGACCGGCGGCGGCGGCGCCGTCGGAGCCAGGGGCGGCAAGGCCTGCGGCGGCATCTCGCCGCCTGCGAGGCCCGGTGGGCTCGGGGCGGCCGCGGGGACGGCCGGGAAAGCCTCCAGCGCCGGCGGCGGCGCGCCTGCCGGCGGGCGGAAGGGCCGGGAAGGCTCCACAACCTCCGGGGCCACCAGGGCCGCGAATGGATTGATCAGCTCGAACTCGCCGGTGAGGCGCAGCTCCGGCGGCGCCGCGCTCTGCGGCAACCCGGCGGGCGGTTCGGCCGGCGCCGCGGCTGCCGGGGGAGGCGCCGCCGCGGCTGCCGCAGGAGGCGGCGTCGAGTCCTGCGCCCAGGAAGGACGCCGCGGCTCCCGCAGCATGTCGGGAGGCGGCTTGACCAGGCTGGCGGGTTCCTCTTCGTCCTCGATGTCGAGGACGAACACGTCTGCGAGATCCGCGTCGCCGAGATCCGATCCCGGCGCCGGCCGGCCGCCGGCCAGGCCCGCGCGCGCCGCCTCGCCGGCGGCAGCCGCGGGCGGCGCCGCCTGCCCGGGTGCG
This sequence comes from Thermoanaerobaculia bacterium, assembly GCA_035949675.1. Lineage (GTDB taxonomy): Bacteria > Acidobacteriota > Thermoanaerobaculia > Multivoradales > UBA5704 > JASLEW01. The sequence goes on along the minus strand of DASZHY010000144.1, from coordinate 15,017 downwards.
CCTGGCGCCCCGGCGACATCTTCCTCGACCTCGAACTGCGGCTCGTATCCCGCGGCCAGCCCGAACCGGCTGGCCGGCTCCTCCTCCTCGCCGGCCGGCGGCGCGAGCTCCCCGGGAACGGCGTCGCCGAACCGCCCGCCCAGGCCCTCCTCGAGAACGATGTCGGTCCCCAGGTCGATCTCGATCTCCATCTCCGGCATATCCGGCTCGAGGCCAAGGTCGGCCGGCTCGGCCGGCGGCGGGGCGACCGGCGGCGGCGGGGCAGGCGGCGCCGCGGCGGCGTAGCCGGGACCGGCGGCAGCCGCTCGCGCGGAGGGCGGCGGCGCGGTTGCCGGAGGCGCGGTTGCCGGAGGCGGCGGCGGGGGCGCGGGCACCGCCGCCGGCACGCTGACACCGGAGAGGGTGCCGCCCAGGCCGGCCGTGCCGCCGATCATGCGGGCAACCTGCGCGGCCTGCGGGTTGCGCTCGACCGCCGCCGAGAGGAAACGCACGGTGATGCCCGTGCCGGCAGCCTCCTTGAGCTTCAGCGCGGCATCGGTGATGAACGCGAGGTTGGTGCTGTCGATGGCGAGCGCCCGCTCGTATACCTGCGCCGCCTCTTGCGGATGACCGTGGGCAATCATCAGCTCGGCGATGATGCGGTACTCGCCCATCGCCTTTTCGATCAGCTGCTGTTGCTGATAGAGCTCGGCCAGCTTGACGTGATAGGTCGGATTGTTGGGCTCGAGCTCCGCCATCTTCTGATAGATGGCGATGGTCGAGGTGGCGTTCTCGTGCTTCTGGTAGTAGTCCGCCAGCACCTGGTACTGGGTGCGGGCCTCGGTGACCAGCCCCTGGCGGTGATAGAGCTCGGCGAGGTTCTCGTAAACGTCGAGCCGCGTCGGGTCGAGCTTGATGATCTTCTTGTAGATGGCGATGGCTTTGACGAAGAAGCCCTCGCCGGCGTACTGCTCGGCGATCTGATTGAAGAAATCGACGGCCTCGTCGATGCGCTGGATGCGGGCGTACAGGTCGCCGACGCGGTTGAGCGTGTTGATGTCGTTGGGGTTCTCTTCGAGGAGCTTGCGGTACTCGCGGATGGCCGGCTCGATCTTGCCCCGCGCCACGTACTTCTCGGCGGTCTGCACCACCTGCTCGCGCTTGACCGCCATCAGTCCTCCCACCCGGCGGCCGGCAGCCCGCGGGGAGTGCGGCGGGGGAGGACCGGCTGGAAGGTGAGGCGGTGCTCGGGACAGGGGCCGTGGACGGCCAGCGCTTCCAAGTGCTCGGGCACGCCGTAACCCTTGTGCGCGGCGAAGCCGTAGTGCGGAAAGCGGCTCCCGAGCTCGACCATCAGGCGGTCACGCTCCACCTTGGCAATGATGGAAGCACAGGCTACAGCGTAGCTGATGATGTCGCCGCGCACCACCGGCAGGCAGGGGAACCCGAGCCCCGGCAGCGCCACGGCGTCGACCACCGCGCAGTCCGGCGGCGGCGTCAGGGCGGCCAGCGCCTGCCGCATGGCCAGCCGGGAAGCCTCGAGGATGTTGACGCGGTCGATCACCTTGGCCGGCACGCTCGCCACCGCCAGCCCCACGCAGCACTCGCGGATGGCTCCCGCCAGCCGCTCGCGGTCGGCCGGCGGCAGACACTTGCTGTCGTCCACGCCGGGGAGCAGGCAGCGGAAGTCCAGGATCACCGCCGCGGCCACCACCGGCCCGGCGAGCGCTCCGCGACCGGCCTCGTCGGTGCCGGCGACGCGCACGAAGCCGCAATGCGCCAGCTGCTCCTCGAGCGCCCGCAGCAGCCGCAGGCGGTACGCTTCGGCGAACAGGTCGCGAATGCGGACCGGCGGCGACTCGGGCGCCGGCGGCTCCGCGTCCGTGGATCTACTCACCTCGCCCGTCCCTCCGTCCATCGCCACATCGCCACGTGCGGTCGCCTCTGGCGCACGGCCGTCGCAGGTGGCCGGGCCGGACTAGGCGGTCGGCTCGTCGGCCGCGCCGGCGTCGCGCGGGCCGGAGGCAGCTCGCGGCGAACCCTGCTCGTCGCGCCGCTCCTCGATGCGGGCCGCCTTGCCGCGCAGCGCGCGCAGGTAGTAGAGCTTGGCGCGCCGCACCTTGCCGCGCCGGACCACCTCGATGCGGCTGAGCGACGGCGAGTGCAAGGGGAAGATCCGCTCCACGCCGATGCCGCCCGAGATCTTGCGCACGGTGAACGTCTCGCGGGTGCCGCCGCCGCGCCTGCCGATCACCACGCCCTGGAAGACCTGGATCCGCTCCTTGTCGCCCTCGACGACCCGCACATGCACCCGCACCGTGTCGCCGGCGCGGAAGTCGGGCTGCTCTTTGTGAAGGTAAACGCTTTCCACCTGCTGCAGCTGATTCATCGAAGCACCTCACCAGTCTGGAACTGAGTCTCCGGCAACCCTACCCACGAGGGGACGCCCCCCTCCCCTGCGCTCTTCTTAGTCTCGTCTTAGCGCCCACCGCCTACGGCGACCCGAGCCATGAAACAGGTGCCAGTAGCCGACGATCGAGAACTACTCACAGCGTCTATCGGATCGCCCCCCGCATCCCCTCGATCCCCTTCCCACCCCTCCGGGTGGGAAGGGGACGCCCCCTCCCCTTCGCTTCGGCCAGCAGTTTCGCTCTAGCCCGGTACGGGGCATTATTGGCCAACCTCGCGGGCTCGCGCAAGCGCTGCCAGCAGGTCGGGCCGCTTCTCGCGCGTCGCCCGCTCGGCCTGCTCGCGGCGCCAGCGGCGGATGGCGGCATGATCGCCGGAAAGCAGCACCTCCGGCACCGCCAGCCCCTCGACCACCGGCGGCCGCGTGTAGTGCGGGTGGTCCAGCAGCCCGTCGCGGAAGCTGTCCTGCGCCACCGACTCCGGCTGCCCCACGACCCCGGGCACCTGCCGCGACAGCGCCTCGATCAGCACCATGGCCGGCAGCTCGCCGCCGGATAGCACGTAATCGCCGATCGAGACCTCTTCGTCCACCACCGTCTGCCGCACCCGCTCGTCGATCCCCTCGTAACGGCCGCAGAGGAGGATCAGGCGCTTGCGGGTGGCCAGCTGCCGCACCTTGGCCTCGTCGAGCCGCACCCCTTGCGGCGACAAGAGCACCCGCCAGGGCCGGTCGTCGTCGCCTGCCGGCGCGACCGCAACCGCGACCGAGGTGGCATCGCCCGCGCCCGGCCCGACCCCGGTGGGCGTCCCCGCGGCCGGCCCGACCCCGGCCGCCGCGACCTCAGCCGGCGTGGCGGCGTCCTGGGACAGCGCCCGCACTGCCCGGATCCATGGCGGCGCCGTCATCACCATGCCGCCGCCGCCGCCATACGGCTCGTCGTCGACGCTGCGGTGCCGGTCCAGGGTGAAGTCGCGCAGGTCCCGCACTTCCACGTCGAGCAGCCCGTTGGCCACCGCCCGTCCCACCAGGCTGGCGGCCAGGAACGGCCCGAACATCTCGGGGAAGATGGTCAGGACCTGGATGCGCATGCTTCGATCAGCCCCGGCGGCAGCGCGAGCTCGATGCTGGCGCCGGCGACGTCGACGCTGCGCAGGAAGCGCGCCACGAACGGCACCGGCACCTGGCGGCGGCCGTCCGAGACCACCAGCAGCAGCCCGCCGCCGTCTTCCACCACCTCGACGACCTCGCCCAGCTCTTCGCCGTCGTTGCGGCAGCGGCAGCCGAGCAGCTCGTAGCGGTAATACGTCCCCGGCGGCGCCGGCGGCACCAGCGAGCGCTCGATCTCCAACCACCCGCCGCGCAGCGCCGCCGCCGCCTCGCGGTCGGCAACGCCGGTAAACCGCACCAGCGCCGTGGCCTGGCGGGAGCGGCGGGTAGCATGAGGCACCCCTCCAACCGGCGCGGCCCGCGCCGCCCTGTGCCCGGCAACCTGCAGCTCGACCGGCGGCTCGCCGTCCCGCACCAGCAGCAGAGTGCTACCCGGCGCGAATCGCCGCGGCGCGTCCGTCAGCACCTCCACCACCACCTCGCCGCGCACGCCGTGCGGGCGCAGCACCCGGCCGACCGCGATCGTCTCCGCCGGCGCGAGCGCCGCCGTGCCTGCCGGACGGGCCGCAGTGGCTTCCGGACCGGCTGACGTGGCCGCCGTCGATTTCCGGGCGCGAGATCCCGCCCGGACGCTAGTCTTCGAGGATGTCGAGCTCATACCGCTCGCCACGCCGGTCACCCCGGGTCTCGAGCAGCGTGCGCATGGCCCGCGCGGTGCGTCCCTGCCGACCGATCACCTTACCCAGGTCGTCAGGGGCCACCCGCAGCTCCAGGATCGAGCCGCGGTCCCGCCTCCCCTCCGGGGGATGGATGCCGGAGACCTCCACCGCCTCCTGATTGTCGACCAGCAGGCGCGCCAGGTCCCGGACGTCGTCGACCAGCTCAGGCACTCTTGCGCGCCTGGCCCATCAGCCGCTTGACCGTCGGCGACATCTTGGCGCCCTGGGCGAGCCAGTAACCGACGCGCTCGGCGTCCAGGGTCACCTGCGCCGGCTTGGCGGTCGGATTGTAATGACCCAGCTCCTCCACCGCCGACGCGGTCGGGACGTTGCGTGAGTCCGACACCACCACGCGGTAGAACGGACTGTGCCGAGCGCCCATGCGGCGCAGGCGGATCTTCAACATTCTCGTCGAGCCTCCAGGATCAGTCAGGGCTGGCGCACCTCTACCTCGCACGCCAGAAGGACGGGAGAGTCTAGCAGATCGCGACCCCGCGAGCCAGCCCGTAAGCGATCCTCGTGATCCCCCAGCCCGTAACATCTCCCGCCGCGGCGGCGTACGGCAGACAGCAGCCAGCAGCGGGCCCCCCGGCGGGCAAGCCCCCACCGAGCGACCGAGTCCCGCTGCCGCGGCTCTTGCCGCTGCCGCGCGCTGGCGCGGTAAAGTAGCGCAAAGAGACGCTGACAGTACTTTTGCGAAGGAGCCGAAGATGACCGACCGTGGCGTTGAGGCCTCGCCGCAGAGCTGCGCGCGATTCGGCGGCGTGCTGTATCTGATCATCATCGTCCTGGGCACCTTCAACGAAGGATTCGTCCGCAACCGGATCGTCGTGTCGGGCGATGCGGCGGCCACCGCCAACAACATCAAGTCGATGGAGTCGCTGTGGCGCTTCGGCATCGCTGCCGAGCTCTTCATGCTGACGTGCGCCGTCGCCCTGACGCTGATCTTCTTCGTCTTGCTGCGGCCGGTCAGCAAAGACCTCGCCCTGCTGGCGGTCTTCTTCAATCTGGTCTCGATCGCCGTCGAAGCGGCGGTTCAGATGAATCTACTGCAGGCGTTGTTTCCGCTGGGCAAGGCCGAATACCTCCGTGCATTCAAGCCGGAGCAGCTCTACGCCCTGGCCAGCTTGTCGGTCCGAGCGCATGGCTATGGCTTTGGCCTGGCCCTGATCTTCTTCGGCTGCGTGTGCCTCATCCTCGGTTACCTGATCTTCAGATCGGGCTATCTGCCCAAGGCAGTCGGCGTGCTGATGGCAATCGCCGGCCTCTGCTATCTGATCAATAGCTTCGCGCTGCTCGCGGCCCCCGACTTCGCGGATCGGATCTTCCCCGCCATTCTGGTTCCTGCCTTCATCGGGGAGGCATCCCTGTGCCTGTGGCTGCTGGTGATGGGGGTCAACGTGCCGAAGTGGCAGGAGAGGACTCGCCAGGCGAGCTAGCGCCCCGAGTCAGAGATTCGCCCCGTCACTCGCCGAACGTGACCGCCGCGGCGGGCTACACGCCGCCTGGGGCCGTCTGCGCCTCTGCTGTCCCCGTCACGACCGTCATCCGCGCGACGCCGGCCACCGTAATGGCTACCAGCTGAAGCGAGACCTTGAGACCTTGAGACCTTGAGACCTTGAAAGGGGACCCCGCGATGAGCAATACCGATACGATTCGAGTGATCTACGAGGCTTTCGGCCGCGGCGACGTGCCGGCGATCCTGGCCCTGCTGGCGGATGACGTCGACTGGAACAACGACCGCGTCTACTCGCGGGAGTGCCCCTGGAACGGCAACTTCCAAGGCAAGGCGAACGTTCCGGGCTTCTTCCAAGCGGTCGGCGAGAACCTGCAGCTCCACGTCTTCGACCCTCACACCTTCGTCGCCAGCGGCGACCACGTGATGGTGATGTTGCGAATCGAGGGACAGGTCACCAAGAACGGCCAGCCGTTCGTGAACGACGCCGTCCATGCCTGGACCTTCAACGGCAGCGGCCAGGTAAGCGCCTATCGCCACTACAACGATACGGCGATGGAGCTCGCCGCCTGGCGAGGCTAGGCGCCGCCAACCAGGGCGAGCGTCCGGGCCGCCGTCACATGCCGCCCATGGCGCGGCGCAGCCACTTGCCCTGGACGCCCTTGAACATCTTCTGCATGCCGCGGTACTGCTTGATCAGGCGGTTGATCTCCTGCACCGACGTCCCAGAGCCCATGGCGATACGGCGCTTGCGGCCGCCGTTCAGGACGTCGGGGCGGCGCCGCTCGTGCGGCGTCATGGAGTTGATGATGGCTTCGATGCGCTTGAGCCCGCCCTCGTCGACGTTGGCGCCGTCGAGGCCCCGCAGCGGCCCCACCTTGGGCAGCATCTCGAGCACCTGGGCCAGCGGCCCCATCCGCCGCAGCTGGCGCAGCTGATCGCGCAGGTCCTCGAGGGTGAACTGCTGGCGGGCGATGCGCTGCGCCAGGCGCTGGGCCTCGTCGCGGTCCAGCCCGCGCTCGGCCTTCTCGATCAGCGACAGGACGTCGCCCATGCCGATCATCCGCGAGGCCATGCGCTCGGGGTGGAACAGCTCGAGGTCGTCCGCCTTCTCGCCGACGCCCACGAAGCGGATCGGGACCTGCGCCACGGTACGGATCGACAGCGCGGCGCCGCCCCGCGAGTCGCCGTCGAGCTTGGTCAGGATGACGCCGGTGAGCCGCAGCGCCTGCGCGAACTGCTCGGCGCTGCGCACCGCGTCCTGGCCGGTCATGGCGTCGGCCACGAACAGCGTCTCGGCCGGCGCGAGGCGTGAGGCGAGCGCCGCCAGCTCCTGCATCAGGGCGTCGTCGACGTGCAGGCGGCCGGCGGTGTCGACGATCAGCACGTCGTGGCCGCGCTCGCGGGCGCTGGTCAGGGCGCGGCTGGCGAGATCGAGGACCTGCTCGCCCGGCTCCGGAGCGAGCACCGGCACCTCCACCCCGCGGCCCACCTGCTGCAGCTGCTCGACGGCGGCGGCGCGCTGCAGGTCGGCGGCGACCAGCAGCGGGTGGCGGCCGCGCAGCTTCAGCCGGCGGGCGAGCTTGCCGGCGGTGGTGGTCTTGCCGGAGCCCTGCAGCCCGCACAGCAGGAGCACCCCCGGCCGCCCGTCGAGGCGCAGCTCGCCGCTCTCCTCGCCGAGCAGCGCGGTGAGCTCGTCGCGCACCACCTTGATTACCTGCTGCGCCGGGGTCAGGCTCTCCATCACCTCGGCGCCCAGGGCGCGTTCGCGCACCCTCTCGATGAAGGGCTTGACCACCCGTACCTGGACGTCGGCCTCGAGCAGCACCAGGCGGATCTGGCGCATCGCCGCCTGCAGCGCCTCCGGCGTGACCTTGCCTTCGCCGCGCAGCTGGTGGAAGACGTCCTGGAGCTTGCTTTGGAGACCGTCGAACATCGGGATGGGCCCTCGCGCCGCGCCGGCAGCGGACCGGCGGGCCGGGATGCTACCACTTGCCGGCCTCGGCAGGCACCGGGCCTCGCCGGCCTCGGCAAGCACCGGGCCGGCTGGCCCGACGGCCGAAACCTGCTACCCTCCCCCGACCGGCGATGAGACTCCCCCGCTCCCGTTCCTCGCGTTCCCGCCTCGCGCTCCTCGGTCTCGGCGTCCTGCTGCCTGGCGCCCTGCTGGCGGCCGACGCCTTCTGGCTCGAGCCCCGGGTGCTGCTGGTCGAGCAGGCGGTGCGCCTGCCGCTGATCGCGCCGCGGCTGCGCCTCGTCCATCTCTCGGACCTCCACATCGCCGGCGACTCGCCGCTGCTGCGCGACCTGCTGCGGCGGGTCGTGGCGGCGCGGCCCGACCTCATCGCGGTGAGCGGCGACTTCATCAAGGACGTGCAGGACCCGCGGCCGCAGGCCCTGCATGCGGCGGCGGCCGCGGCCTTCATCTCGCAGCTGCGCCGGCTTCTGCCGCTGGCCCCGATCTACGGCGTGCAGGGCCACAGCGAGTACCAGGGAGAAGTGGTGGTGGCGCTGCGCCGGGCGGGCCTCACCTGGCTGTCCGACGAGGGGCGCCGCGTCGGTCCCGGCGGCGGCGTGCTGCTGCTGGGCCTCAACCAGCAGGTGGGCATCGACCGCCTGGCGCTGGCCGGCAAGTCACCCTTCCGCCTGGTCCGGCAGGGCGGCCGGTGGCTGCATCTGGCCCGGCTCGGCTCGCCGGTGCGCAACTTCTACCGCCACTACGATCCCGCTCCCCTCGCCCTCGACGACGCCTCGGGACCGCTTGCCTGGAGCGGCTACGACGCGGTCTGCGACGTGCGCATCGACCGCGAGACCGCCGGCGCGGGCATCGAGGTGCACAGCCGCTACGTGCTGGGCGAGGACCGCATGATCCGCCTGCGGCGCATGAGCCGCGAGGACGACGGCACCGGCACCTTCAGCCTGCTGCTGCATGGCTCGGCCTTCACCGGCGGCGCCGCCGACCGCCTCGACACCGGGGTCGAGCCGCGCCCCGGCCGCTGGTACCGGCTGCGCCTGCGCACCCGCGTCGAGCCCGGGGCGGTGAAGGTGGCGGCGCGGGTCTGGCCGGCCGGGGAGCCCGAGCCCGCGGCCTGGCAGGCGTGGGCCGAGGACCGCTCCGCCGATCGCGTCGCCGCCGGCACCGTGGGGATCTGGGCCTGGGGCGGCGGCACCGTTTTCTACCGGGACGTGCAGGCGATCGACCCGGCCGGGAGGCAGCTGCTCGCCGACCCGCTCTCCGGACCGCGGCGCCCGCGCGGCTGGCGCGACGAGGCGCGCGGCACCCGCCTCGAGCTGGCGCTCGCCCGCAGCCCCCGGGCACCGCCGGGAACGCCGCGCCTGGTGCTCTCGCACACTCCCGACGTGGTGCTCGAGGCGTCGCAGCGCGGCATCGAGGCGGTGCTCGCCGGCCACACCCACGGCGGCCAGGTGCGCCTCCCCTTCATCGGCGCCATCACCACCCGCTCGTCGCTCGGCCCTTACTACGATCTCGGCCGCTTCGACTTCGCCGCGCCCAACGCGCGCGGCATCACCACGCTGTTCATCAATGCCGGCGTCGGCACCTCGCTGCTGCCGGTGCGCTTTCTCTGCCCGCCGCGCTTCGCGGTCGTCGAGCTGGGGCGCTGATCGCGGCCCCCGCGCCTCAAGACCCCTGACGGCGTGTAGAGCCAAGGTCCTGGTGGCCGGAGACGGCGCCGGGCGCCGGGTAGCGCAACTCGGGATCGGGCGGGCCTGCCGCGGGCGCCGGGCTGACGGCACGGCGGGTGGCAACAGCGGCGCGGCGACTGTCTCTCCAGACCAGATAGGCGGGCAGCACGGTGATGGCGACCAGGGAGGTGCAGAAGGCCCCGAGGACCGCGACCTTGCCGGTCGACTGCAGGGCCGGATAGTGGGAGAAGCCGATCGAGCCGAAGCCCACGATGGTGGAGACGGCCGCCGCGGCCACCGCCTTGCCGGTTTGCTTGAGCCCATCGTCGAAGGCGGCGGCGGCCTGGCCTCGCTCCTCGTAGTAGCGGTGCACGACGTAGATGCCGTAATCGGTGCCGATGCCGATGATCATGGTGGTGACGAAGATGTTGACGAAGTTCATCGGGATGCCGAGGGCGACCATGCCGCCGACCATCCAGGTGATGCCGACGAGCAACGGCAGCAGCGCCAGGACGACCGCCCGCGCGCTGCGGAAGTCGATCCATAGGATGACCGCGACCAGCACCAGGCCCAGCACGCCGGCGATCCAGGCATCGTGGACCACCAGCAGCTTGATGCGCTGGTTGATGACGTTGATGCCCGCCAGCTGCGCGCGCGGACCGAGCGAGGCGGCCAGCCGGGTCACCGCCGGGGGCACCTCCCGCCGCCAGCGGCCGTCGGGCGGCGGGTAGAGATACACGGCGGCCCGCCACCCCGACGGTTGCTTCTTGAGGTACCGGTCGAGCAGCAGCTCGGTCTGGGGCGCCGCGGCGAAGTCGGCGATGCCGATCGGCCGCGTCAGCGAGAGCGCCTGCGCCAGCAGGTCCAGCCCGGCGGCGAACGGCTCCGGCCGCAGGCCCTCGTCGTGCAGCGCGGCCGCGAAGCGGGCGCGGACCCGCGCCATGTCCAGCGCCGAGGAGCGCTGGCGCGCCAGCCAGTCGAGCACCTGCTGCTGCCGCCCGCGCGGCGGGATCAGCGACGAGGGGGCGCTCACTCCCTGCAGCGCCCCGGCCGCGACCAGCGGGCCTGCCGCCTCCGCCGCGCGCTCGGAGAGCGCCAGCACCTCGTCGAGCGACCGCCCGGACAGCGACAGGATCATCGAGTCGAAGCCGGAGCCGAAGCGCCTTCCCACCTCGGCGCTGATGCGGCTTCCCGCAACGACGGTCGGCCGCATGGTGGCCATGCTCTCGTCGAAGGTCAGGTGGCGCGAGGCCGTGAGCGCGACGAGCGTCAGCGCCGCCCCGGCGCCCATGGCGGCCAGTGGGTGGCGCATGCACAGGGCGGTCAGCCGCCTGGTGCCGAAGCTATGGAGATAGAGCCGCGGCTCGGTGCGGCGGCGCTGGTGGTGGTCGGCGCTCCAGGCCAGCATCGCCGGCAGCAGCAGCAGCACCGAAACCATGCAGAAGAGGATGCCGGTGCCGGTCAGCAGGCCCATCTGGCGCAGCCCGGTGAAGCCGGTGAAGGTGAAGGCATAAAAGGTGGCGGCGGTGGTGGTGGCGCCGGCGATCACCGCCCCGCCGGTCGAGCTGCTCATCGTCGCCAGGGCGGCGTCGACGTCGCTGCCGCGGCGGCGCTCCTCGACATAGCGTCCATAGGAGACGATGACGAAGTCGATGCCCAGCCCGATCAGCAGCGCCGCACAGACGCTGGTTGCCGACGACAGGGCGCCGAACGCCACCCCGGCGAAGCCGAAGGTGAGCACCAGGCCGGTGAGCAGCGGCACGAAGGCGTACGCGAGGGCGCCGATGCGCCGGAACGCGAACAGGAAGAGGGCGAGCACCGCCAGCGCCGAGGTCGCGGCGTTGACGAACATGTCATGGCGGATCAGCGAGGCGTCGCCGATGGCGGAGACGTAGGGGCCGCCCATCTCCACCGCCGGACGCGGAGGGCCGCCGAGCCCGGCAAAGGAGTCCCACCTGCCGAGGGCGCCGGCGACGATGGCCGTGGCCTCGCGAACCAGACGCTCGTCGAAAGGGATGTCCTGGGGAGGCCGCCACGGCTCCGCCAGCACCAGCAGCAGGCGGTGGTCGCGCGACAGGTAGTAGCCGCTGGCCCAGTCGACCTGCAGCGTGCCGCGAGAGCTCGCGACGTGGCGGAGGAGGACGTCGGAGAGGCCCAGCGGATCGAGCTTGGCGACCTCCTTGACCGAGAGCGCCTGCGGCGTCTCGAGCTGCCGCCGCAGCTCGCTCACCCGGCGGCGGATGCCGTCGTCGCCGAGGCGCTGCTCGAGCTCGCCGCGGCCGGCGTCGTCGAGGAAGAGGACGGACTTGGGAAAGAAAGCGGCGAGCAGCTCTTCCGGGTTGCCCAGGCGGTGCTGCACCGACTTGACCTCGGGCAGCTTGGCGAGGCTCCCGGCGAGGTCGTCGGCAAGCGACTCGTAGGGCTCGGGGATCGCTCCCTCCGGCAGCTCGATCACCACCAGCAGATAGGTGTTGCTGCCGAAGTCCTGCAGCATCTGGATGTAGGAATGGATCGTCGGGTCCCGGCGCGGCAGCAGGTTGAGCATGTCGGTGTCGAACGACAGCCGGGAGATGGACACCGCCGCGAGGCCGGCAAGCAGCGCGAACACAAGGAAAATGACCCGGTAACGCCGGCGCGCCAGGCGCGCCAGGCCGGCGAGGAGACGGCTCACCGCGCCTCGCCCCGGTGCGGGGGCGTCGCGGCCGCCGAGGGGGTGGGCGCCGAGGGGGCGGGCGCCGAGGGGGTGGGCGCCAGGATGTAGCGGCGGAAGCGCACGAAGTACTCGATGCCGGAGTAGACGGCGATCAGCACCGCCGCCCACAGCAGGATCTTCGAGGAGTGCCTGAGCTCGCCCGGGAGCTGGTTGTGGATGATGAGGGCGGCCACGGCGACGATGTGGATGACGGTCTTGAGCTTGCCCGAGAAGCCGGCCGGGATCACCTGGTTTTCGGCGGCGGCGAAGCTGCGCAGGGCGCTGACCGCGAACTCGCGGGCGACGATCACCACCACCATCCAGGCGGGCGCCTCACCCATCTGGACCAGCGAGATGAACGCCGCCGACAGCAGGATCTTGTCGGCGGCAGGATCGAGCAGAATTCCCAGGCGGGTGACCTGGCGGCGGCGCCGGGCCAGGTAACCGTCGAAGAAGTCCATCATCGCGGCAAGCAGGAAGAGCCCCAGCCCCCACCACTCCTTGTCCTCGAACTTGGTCAGCAGCACCACGACCAGGGGAGGGACCAGCAGGATGCGGAACAGCGACAACAGGTTGGGTAGGTTGAGCATCGGCTGAGGAAGGCGCCAGGCCGGCGATCGGCGCGCCGGCATTCTACGCCAGAGGCTTCCCGGCCGCAGGCGGCCAAAGGTCTCCCCCCCTAGGGGGGCGACACTAACGAAGCCCGGAGAGGGAGGTCGTCACCAGCAGGCGGCCATTGGCGCTGTGGGAGACGTAGGGGGCCGGGGGGCCCTGGTGCCATTGCCAGGCCGCTTGCCGGGGTTGCAGGGGGGAGGCATCGCCCCGGTAGAGGGCCATCACCCGTTTCACGTAGTTCACGGTGTCGGGATAGGGCGGCACACCGTGGTGGCGCTCGACCGCGCCGGGCCCGGCGTTGTAGGCGGCCAGGGCCATTTCCAGGCTGCCCCGGAAAGTGTCGATCAGCTGCCGTAGGTAAGTAATGCCGCCGCGCAGGTTCTGCTCGACGTCGTTGGGGTCGACCACTGCCAACTCGCGCGCGGTGTCGGGCATCAGCTGCATGAGCCCCATCGCGCCCTTGCTGGAGCGGGCGCGGCGATTGTACCCGGACTCGACCTGGATGACTGCCCGCACCAGGAGAGGGTCGAGATCGTGCTCGTCGCTGTAGCGGCGGATGATCGGCTCGAGCGCGCCGGCCGGCAAGCCGGGCAGATCCGGCACCGGCAGCAGGTCGGCGGAGAAGCGCCGGGCGTGCTGCAACGGCGTCTCGCTGATGATCACCTTGCGCCCGCCGGCGATGCGGGTGATCCGGACGGGCTGGTGCCGAGCCGACAGCTCGGAAAGCTGGAACGGGTGGGCGCGCGGCGAGGTGATCGCGGCCGCCGGCAACCCTACCAGGCAAGTCAGGCAGATCAGGGTACAGACCGCGGTCAGCACAGCCTTCACAGAAATGGCACTCCCGTATTGGGGGGAGCCGTAGTGGGGCCCGAATTGGGGCCCGAAGCGAGGTAGGTGTCCATGCATGACGATCCCGGCAGCCACAAGGCTCATTCTCCTTGCAGACGCGCCGCAGATCGATCAGACAGATCCTGAAACCGCGGCAAGACCCTTCGCCGCCTCCTCGTCAGAATCTGTCCTACGTGCCGAGCGACCAAGGGGTCCTGGTCCCGGCCGCAGGCGGCCGCGAGGCCCCCACGGCCTCACGCCCGCAATGCCGGGGAGCCGGCTGGGCCGGCGAGGCTCGGGCGGAGGCTAGTGCAGCTGGGCGAGAGAGGTCGTGACCAGCAAGCGGCCGTTGGCGCCGCGAGTAACGAAGGGAGCCGGCCGGCGGCCCTGGTGCCACTGCCAAGCCAATGTTTGCCGGGGTTGCCGAGCTTGCCCGAGTTGCAGGGGATTGGCATCGCCCTGGTACAGGGCCATCACCCGCTTCACGTAGTCCACGGTGTCGGGAAAGGGCGGCACGCCGTGGTGGCGCTCCACCGCGCCGGGGCCGGCGTTGTAGGCGGCCAGCGCCATCTCGATGCTGCCCCGGAAAGCGTCGATCATCTGGCGCAGGTAGGTGGTGCCGCCGCGCAGGTTGTCGTCGACGTCGAAGGGGTGGAAAACCGCCAGCTCGACCGCGGTGTCGGGCATCAGCTGCATCAACCCCATGGCCCCCTTGTTGGAACGGGCGCGGTGGTTGTAGCCGGATTCGACCTGGATGACCGCCTGCACCAGGCGCGGATCGAGGTGACGGGCGTCGCAGTGGCGGCGGATCATCGGCTCGAGCGCGCCGCTGGGCAGGCCCGGCAGATCGGGCACCGGCAGCAGCTCGGCGGCGAACCGGCGCGCGTGCTGAATTGGCGTCTCGCTGAGAATCACCCTGCGCCCGTCGGCGCCGACGGCGATCCGGACGGGCTGCGGCCGGGCGGCCTGCTCGGCGTGCTGGAACGGGTGCAGGCGGGGGGGGCGCGACGACGGCGACGCGACGTCAGCCGCCGCGGCCGCGGCAGGCGCCGGCAGCGAGGCCGCCGCCAAGCTCGCCGCCGCGCAGGTGACGCAGATGAGGGACCAGACCGTAGCCGGCACAACCTTCACGAAGATGGCACTCCCGTAGTGGGACCGGCATCTTAGCACAACTCGTCAGAGGTCAGTGGGCCTGGTGATCCTGCGGGGCTCGCGCTCATCGAGGAGCAGGTCCGCGCCGCGGGCGGCCGGGTCCGCCGCCGAGGTAAGTCCTAAGCGCGGCTGTCCCACAGGACGTCCGCTACCCCTTTGGCCTGGTTCTCGTAGCGGGCCATCACGAACAAGGCGTCGGACAGGCGGTTGACGTAGGGCACCACGAAGGGGCCGATGGCCTCCTGGCGGGAGAGGGCGACGAGCAGGCGCTCGGCGCGGCGGCAGACGGTGCGGGCGACGTGCAGCCAGGCGGCGCCGGGGCTGCCGCCCGGCAGGATGAAGTTGGTGAGCGGCCCGAGCTGGCCGGTCAGCTCGTCGAGCAGCTCCTCGAGGGCCGTGACGTGGCGCTGGCCG
>DASZHY010000143.1:0-1837 GCA_035949675.1 Thermoanaerobaculia bacterium | reverse complement strand
GGTCAGGTTGATGGTGAAGCGCGGGCTCTTGGCCCACTGCGTGAGGACCTCGCCGAAAGCGGCCAGCAGCACCCCCGACGAGGTGAGACCGTGGCGGGCGGCCCGCTCCTTGAGGCGCTGCCAGGGCGCGCTGTCGAGGTGTCCGGCGTGGCGCACGAAGGTGGGGCGGTGGATCGCCTCCGGATTGGCGGCCAGCGGCAGGTCCGGCGTCGGCGGGAAGTCGGCGACGCGCGACGTCCAGTAGGCGAGCGCGCGGCGGAAGGCCGGCAACTCCTCGATCGCCGCGGCGGCGAGCACGTAGTCGCGGAACGACACCGCGAGCGGCCTGCACTCCGACTGCCGCCCGCGATAGGCGAGGCCGAGGTCGCGCAGCAGGATCGGCGTGCTCGAGGCGTCGCCGATCAGGAAGTCGAAGCTGAAGTGCAGGCGCACCCGGCCGCCGTCGAGCAGCGAAGCGCGCAGCTCGTAGAGCGGCCAGCGATCGCTCGGCAACAGCTGATGCGACATCGCCCGGCGGACCGCCGCCAGGGCGGCGTCGGCGGCGGCGTCCGGGATGCCGCGCAGATCGAGCGTGCCGATGGTGAACGGCGGCACCGTCTGAAGCACCTGCTGCGTGGCATCGGGGTAGACCACGGCACGCAACATGTCGTGGCGCTCGACGACGAAGCGGAACGCCTGTGTGAGCCGCTCGACGTCGAGGCCGCGGGCGTCGATCTCGGCGTAGACGTGGGTTGAGACATGGCCGAGAGCGAAGTCGCCGCCGCGACCGATGAGGTAGGCCTGCTGCACGTCGGTGAGCGCGAACCGTTCGTGGCGGCCGGCGGTGTCGGGGACGATCTGTTGCAGCGTCGCGGCCGGCGTCGCACTCTCCTGCTGGCGCATCTGCTCGACGGTGACCGCGGCGGCGAAGCCGGCGATGGTCGGCTTGTCGAACAGCGTTGCCATGCCGACTTCCAGGCCGAGGGAGTCGCGCAGCTCGCCCACCAGCCGGGTGGCGAGGAACGAGTGGCCGCCGAGCTCGAAGAAGTCGTCGTTGATGCCGACCTGATCGACCCCGAGCAGCCGCTGCCACATCCCCGCCACCGTCCGCTCCATCTCGTCACGCGGCGCCACGTAGGCGTTGCCGAGCGCCGGCCGCGGATGCAGCGACAGCGTCCCCGCCAGCGCCTCCGGCACCGCCGGCGCCGCCACCGCCAGGGTGTCCAGCGTCTTGGCCGTCGCCACCACTCCCGCCCCGGTCGGAGCCACCGTCCCCGCGGCCCCTTGCAGGTTGTCGGCCGCCGCCATCTCGCTCGCGCCGGCGCTGCCCTGCACTGCCTCACGTGGCCTCTCCGCGGCGCCCGCGGCAAGCCCTGCTGCTCCCTCCGGCGTGTGCGAGTCGCTGGCCGCGGCGTGCCCTTCCAGGTCTGCCCGCGGACTCGCTTCGATCCAGTAGCGCTGCCGTTCGAAGGGGTAGGTCGGCAGTGGCACCCGCCGCCGCCGCTCGTCGCGGAAGAAGTGCTCGCCGTCGATCTCGATGCCAGCCAGCCAGAGCCGGCCCACGGCGCGCATCAGCGTGGCATGCTCCTCGCTGCCGCCGCGCTCGCCCAGCGACGGCACCGCGAGGGCGCCGCTGGACGCTGGCGCCGCCGCGTTGGCGGAGGAACCTGCTGGCGCTGACGCTGACGACGCTTCCTGGATTGCCGGCGCCTGCACCCCATGCGAGGGGACCGGCGCCCCTGAGGTCGCCTTGGCTGGAGACACTGCCGGCGCCGCCGCCTGCTGGCGGACGAAGGTGCTCAGCACTTGGCCCGGTCCGACCTCCACCAGCTTGCGGCCGGGCTGGCGCAGCAGCTCC
>DASZHY010000142.1:0-2561 GCA_035949675.1 Thermoanaerobaculia bacterium | reverse complement strand
AATCCCTCAGGTCTGAAGCGACCGGGGTGTCCGGTTGCGCCGGTGTAAGAGTCCGGCAGGAGATAGCCTTTTGCCCGGTGGGCAGAGGGCGGGGGATGAACGGCGTTGAGCTTTATGCGCGGGTTCGACGGGCGGTCACTGTCGAGGGGTTGAGCCGGCGGGAGGTGGCGCGGCGGTTTGGCATCGACCCGCGGACGGTAGCGAAGATGCCGGCCTTTTCGGTTCCGCCGGATACCGGCGGAGCAAGCCGCCGGTGCGCCCGAAGCTGGACCCGTTCACGGGCATCATCGACCGTATCCTGGAGGAGGACAAGCGCCGGCCGGCGAAGCAGCAGCACACTTCGAAGCGGATCTTCGAGCGGTTGCGGGACGAGCATGGGTATGCCGGCGGGATCACGATCGTGAAGGACTACGTGCACGAGCGCCGGCAGCGGCAGCGGGAGATGTTCGTACCGTTACGCCACGATCCTGGGCACGCCCAGGCCGACTTCGGCGAGGCGCTGGCTGTGATGGGCGGCGTGGAGCGGAGGATCCACTTCTTCGCCATGGACCTGCCACACAGCGACGGGTGCTTCGTGCAGGCCTATCCGGCTGAGACGACGGAGGCTTTCTGCGCGGGGCACAATGCCGCCTTTAGCTTCTTCGGCGGGGTGCCACGGTCGATTCTTTACGACAACACCAGGCTGGCGGTTGCCCGGATCCTGGGGGACGGGAGGCGGCAGCGGACCCGGGTGTTCAGCGAGTTGCAGTCGCACTACCTGTTCGCCGACCGGTTCGGGCGGCCGGGCAAGGGGAACGACAAGGGCAAGGTGGAAGGGTTGATCGGCCTTGCCCGGCGGAACTACCTGGTGCCGATCCCCAGGGCCACGGACTTTGAGGCGCTGAACGCCCGGCTGCTGGAGGATTGCCGGCGCCGGCTGGGGGACCGGCTGCGCGGTCACGAGGAGACGATTGGCGAACGCATCGAGAGGGATCGCGCCGCGTTCCTGTCCCTGCCGCCGGCACCCTACGATGCCTGCGAGAAGAAGCCGGCGCAGGTCAGCTCCTTGTCCCTGGTGCGTTATCGCAGCAACGACTACTCGGTGCCGACGGCCTATGGCCACCGTGAGGTTCTGGTCCGCGGCTACGTCCATCAGGTGGTCATCTCTTGCGGGGCCGAGGTGATCGCCCGCCATCCCCGCTCCTATGAGCGGGAGGACTTCGTCTTCGACCCACTGCATTACCTGGCGCTGCTGGAACAGAAGATCGGTGCCCTCGACCAAGCCGCCCCGCTGGCCGGCTGGGACCTACCCGAAGAGTTCACCGCCCTGCGCCGCCTCCTGGAGGCCCGCATGGGCAAACCCGGCAAGCGGGAGTATGTCCAGGTCCTGCGGCTGCTGGAGATGTTCTGCCTCGAGGACGTGCTGGCCGGCGTCCGCAGCGCCATCGAGCGCGGGGCGATCGGCTTCGATGCCGTGAAGCACCTGGTGCTCTGCCGGATCGAGCGTCGGCCGCCGCGCCTGGATCTGACGGTCTACCCCTACCTGCCGCATGCGAGCGTGGCTACCACCTCGGCCAGGGCTTACATGGACCTGCTCGCCGGGACGCCGTCATGACCGACATGCCCCAGGTGCTGCTCGCCCATCATCTGAAGGCTCTCAAGCTGGCGACCTTCCTGCGCGAGTACGACAAGCTCGCCCGTCAGTGTGCCGCCGAAGGCGTCGACCACCCCCGTTACCTGCTACGCCTGGCCGAGCTCGAGCTGATCGACCGGGAGCGCCGAACGGTCGAGCGCCGGATCAGGGAAGCGCGGTTCCCCGCCGTAAAGAGCCTGGACAGCTTCGACTTCGCCGCCATCCCCTCGCTCAATAAGACCCTGGTCTTGGAGCTGGCTCGCTCGGAGTACGTTGCCCGCCGCGAGAACGTCATCGCGCTCGGCAACAGCGGAACCGGCAAGTCCCACATCGCCCTCGGGCTCGGACTGGCCGCCTGCCAGAAGGGCCTCTCGGTCGGCTTCACCACCGCCGCCAGCCTGGTGCACGAGCTACTCGAGGCCAGGGACGAGAAGCGTCTCCTCCGCCTGCAGCGCCAGCTCGCCGGCAACAAACTCCTGATCATCGACGAGCTGGGCTATGTCCCGCTGTCGCCGAGCGGCGCCGAGCTGCTGTTCGAGGTCTTCAGCCAACGCTACGAGCGCGGCTCCACCATCGTCACCAGCAATCTACCCTTCGACGAGTGGACCAGCGTGTTCGCCTCCGAGCGACTGACCGGTGCTCTGCTCGACCGGCTCACCCACCACGTCCACATCCTCGAGATGAACGGCGACAGCTACCGCCTCAAGCAAAGCAAGCGACGCCGACCCCGCGCTGACCCCAGCAACCAGCCGACCGACAACCCCGCCGCCTGATGCCGAAATGCAAGAAGGCCCCCCGCGGGGGGCCTTCTTGTTAGCGCTCATGACGCAATTTTACGCCGGCCGCCGATGCATTTTTACTCCGGCCTTGACACCAGTTGAAGAATACGATGCGCGGCGCGTATTCGAGTTCCAACGTGGCCTCGACGGCACCGAAAGCGAATTCTCCG
>DASZHY010000141.1:0-3171 GCA_035949675.1 Thermoanaerobaculia bacterium | reverse complement strand
AGGAGACAACACGCCCCATGAAATTATCCGCACGGATTCCGGTTACGGCCGCTATGTTGGCGTTGCTGCTTGTTACTGCAACCGGGTGTAACCGCCTGAAGGCGCGTGACCAGCTCAACAAGGGTGTGGCGGCGTTCAAGAACGCCCGCTATGAAGAGGCGGTCAATCACTTCCAGACCGCCATCGAGCTGGACCCCAATTATGAAGCTGCGAAGCTGTATCTTGCGACGGCATACTCGTACCAGGTGGTCCCGAATCTCGATACGCCAGAGAACCTGAAGATCGCGCAGAAGGCGCTGGACGGTTTCAACGCTGTGCTCGCGAAGGATCCGAACGACCTGACGGCGCTGAAGCAGATCGCCTCGATCGACCGCAACATCAAGAAGCTGGATGAGGCGAAGGAGTACGAGAAGAAGGTGATCGCGATCGCTCCGAACGATGCCGAGGCGTATTACACGATCGGCGTTGTGGACTGGATGCAGTCCTACAAGAACGCGATCACGATCCTCGCGGCCGACGGTCTTACCGACGATGGTAACGGCAATCCGAAGAAGAGCAAGGGCGCCTGCCAGAAGCTGCAGGAAGCGAATACCACCCTGGTCAACGAAGGGCTGCAATACCTGTCGAAGGCCGTGGAGATCAACCCGACCTACGACGACGCGATGCAGTACCTGAACCTCACCTACCGGCGGAAGGCTGATCTTGAGTGCGGCGACGACAACGCTCGCAAGGCCGACCTCGCCAAGGCCGATGAGTGGAGCCAGAAGGCGATGGGCGCTCGCAAGGAAAATGAGCGGAAGAAGGAAGAGAAGATCGGCGGCGGCGTCAACATGCAGTAGTTGCCGCGCTGAACTGAGTCGAGGAGAGCCTCCCACGCGGGAGGCTCTCTTTTGTGGTGAAGTGCCTGACACGTTGATACAGACGAACAGTAGCTGCGGCGTGGGGTAGAATTGCCGCTTGCGACAGCGATGAAAAAAGTTCTGATAGCAAATCGCGGCGAGATTGCGCTGAGGGTGATCCGGGCCTGCAGGGAGATGGGGTTGGCGACGGTGGCCGTCTACTCGGATGCGGACCGCGCCGCGCTGCACGTGCTGCATGCGGACGAGGCATATCGGCTGGGTCCGCCGCCGGCTGCGGAGAGCTATCTGCGGGGCGACCTGATCCTCGAGGTGGCGCGTCGAGCGGGTGCGGACGCCGTGCATCCCGGGTACGGCTTCTTGTCGGAGAATGCGGCCTTTGCGGACGACTGTGTAGCCGCCGGGGTGACCTTCATTGGCCCGCCCGCCAGTGCGATGCGGGTGCTGGGATCAAAGACGCGCGCACGCCAGGCGGCGGATGCAGCAGGGATGCCGCGGGTGCCGGGCAGTGTGACTGGGCTCGGCTCCGTCGCAGAGGCTGAGCGCGTGGCGGCTGAGATCGGCTACCCAGTCATGTTGAAGGCGGCTGCCGGGGGCGGTGGCAAGGGCATGAGGGCGGTCTCGAAGCCGGATGAGCTCGCCGCAGCCTACGTGGCGGCAAGCAGCGAGGCGGAGCGCAGCTTCGGCTCCGGCGAGGTGTACCTCGAGAAGCTGATCGAGCGGCCACGTCATATCGAGATCCAGTTGATGGCCGACCAGCACGGCAACTGCGTCTACCTGGGCGAGCGCGAGTGCTCGGTGCAGCGCCGCCACCAGAAGGTGATCGAGGAGGCTCCCTCGGCTGTCGTCAGCGAAGCGCTGCGCCGCCGGATGGGCGAGGCGGCGGTCCGGCTCGCGCTCTCGGCCGGATACGTCAACGCAGGCACGGTCGAGTTCCTGGTCGACGCCGAGGACAACTTCTACTTCCTCGAGATGAATACGCGCCTGCAGGTGGAGCACCCTGTGACCGAGCTGGTGACGGGACTGGACCTCGTCCATATGCAGTTGCGCGTAGCTATGGGCGAGCCGCTGCCGCTGAAGCAGGAGGACATCCGGCTGCAGGGCCACGCAGTCGAGTGCCGTATCTACGCGGAGGACCCTGACAATAACTTCTTCCCCTCGCCGGGGCTCATCACCCGCCTGGTGCAGCCCGGAGGTCCGGGGATCCGCGAGGATTGCGCGGTCTACGCGGGGTGGGAGGTGCCGCTCGACTACGACCCCATGCTCTCCAAGCTGGTGGCTTACGGCGAGACGCGGCAGGCGGCGATCGATCGTATGTTGCGCGCGCTGGACGAGTACATCATCGGCGGGATCAAGACCAACATCTCGTTCTTCCGGCGTATTCTGCAGGACGAAGACTTTCGCGCGGCGCGGATCGACACCGGCTACCTGGAGCGGCTGCTGGTCCACGAGGCACTGGCTGAAGAGGCGACCGTCCCGGACGACGTAGTTGCCATCGCCGCAGCGCTCTTCGCGACCGCGCCGAAACAGTCTCCGCCGTCTCTGAACTATGTTCCGGAGAGCCGCTGGGCCGTCACTGGGCGGCGGGAGGGGGTTCGGTGACCATCTGGCTCGAGATCGACGGGAAGAAGCGGCGAGTGGAGCTGCCGGGCACGTCCGCCAGCGGTGAGCTGGAGTGCGTAGTGGACGGACGCACCCTGATGGTCGAGGCAAGGACATTGCAGCCGGGGTTGATCTCCCTGCTGGTCGACGGGCGACAGTACCGCTGCGTACTGGATGGGGATGGGGTCTGGATCGGCGGCCACCGGTATGGGTTTGAGGTGGACGATCCACGGTCGCTGCAGGGGCGCCGCGGTGCCGGTGCAGGAGCGGCGGGGCCACGGCCGGTGAAGGCTCCCATGCCTGGACGCGTGGTGCGCGTCCTGGTAAACCCTGGCGACGACGTAGTGGAACAGCAGGGAATTGTGGTGATTGAAGCCATGAAGATGCAGAACGAGCTGAAGTCGCCCAAAGCGGGGAAGGTGGCACGAGTAGCCGTGGCCGTGGGAGACGCGGTAGGCTCAGGCGACGTGCTCGCCGTGGTCGAGTAGGCAGCAGGCCGCCGATCCACGGTCGATTCCACAAAAAATTCGCTCTGGACATGCTCGCAGCGGGCTACAATCCGGCAACGCCCTTCTGCCGCTGAGACGAGTTACCTGAGCGGACGCCGACGGGCTTTTTTCCGGGAGAGACAGCGATGAGCGATGCCGTAGTTGCGGGTGGACAGCCGACCGGACCCGGTCTGAGCGAGGTTGAGCGTGTCGTAGACACGTTC
>DASZHY010000140.1:0-3769 GCA_035949675.1 Thermoanaerobaculia bacterium | reverse complement strand
AGTCGAAAGCCGGGGAGTGGAAGAGGGTCCAGACGTCGTCGGCGCCGAAGGCGAAGCACGGCCGGGCGGCCGCCAGCAGACGCCCGACATTGGCATGGCTGACCGGCACGCCCTTGGGCCTGCCGGTGGAGCCGGAGGTGTAGATGACGTAGGCGAGGTGCCGAGGATCGCGCCGACCGGCGAGGTGCCGGCCGCCGGCTGGCGCCGGGCCGTCCCCGGCGGCGCCTGCGGCGGACGGCTCTGGCAGGGGCGGGCAGAGGTCGTCACAGGCCACGAGCCGGTAGCGGGCCGCGCCGCCTGCCGGCGGCGCCGGGACCTCGGTCAGCGTCGCGGCCAGCTGGGAGCGGGCGAGCAGCAGGCGCGCGCCGGAGTCGGCGAGGACGAAGGCGAGGCGTTCGGGCGGGTAGTCGGGGTCGAGCGGCACGTAGGCGGCGCCGCTGCGCAGCACGGCGAGCAGGGCCACCACGAGGTCGAGGGAGCGCGGCAGGCAGACGGCCACCAGCACCTCGGGTGCGGCGCCGAGGGCGGCGAGCCGCGCCGCCAACTTGCCGGCGAGCCGGTCCAGCTCGCCGTAGCTCAAGGCCGCGTCGCCGCAGGCGAGGGCCGGGCGGTGCGGCGCCCGCGCCGCCCAGGCGCCGAACAGCTCGTCGAGGCAGGAGCCGGCGCCGGCCTCGGGGTCGCGGGGGTCGCCGCCCGCCGCCCGCGGCGCGCGGCCAGCGCCCCGGCAGCCGGTCTCGCCGTGCTCCTCGCCGGACCACTCGTAGAGCAGCTGATGCCGCTCGGCGGCGGCGAGCAGGGGCAGCGCCGCCAGACTGCGCCCCGCGGCCGCCGGCAGCGCTGCGAGCAGCTCCGCCAGCTGGACGAGCAGCTTCGCTGCCGTCAACCCGCTGACGCGGCGCCGGTCGTAGGACAGCTGGAAGCCGAGCTCGGCCGGGCGCGGCGGCGTCACGGTCAGGGTCAGGGGGTAGTGTGTGCGCTGCCAGGAGCGCAGCTCGTCCACCTCGATACCGCCGCCGCTCGCCCGCCGGCCGGCGGCCGCCGTGGTGAAGCTCTGGAAGCTGTAGAGGCTCGCGAAGAGGGCGGTGCCGGGAGGCAGCTCGCTCCAGGATTGGATGCTCGGCAACGGCGTCTGCTCGAACGGTTGCTGCTCGAGCTGGCGGGCTTGCAGGCCCGCCAGCCAGCCGGCAGGCTCCGCGGCCGCCGGCAGCGGGCACCGCACCGGCAGGGTGTTGATGAGCAAGCCGGAGATCCCCTCCGCCCTGGCAAGCGCCGGCGGCCGGCCCGCCACCACCGAGCCGAAGACCACCTCCTCCGTGCCGGCCCAGCGGCCCAGCAGCAGCGCCCAGGCTCCCTGAACCGCGGTGTTGAGGGTGAGGCGGTGGCGTCGGGTGAAGGATTGCAGGGCGGCCGTTGGCGCCGCTGTCAGCCGTGCTTCGATGCGCTCCTGGTGATCGGGCTGCCGGGGGACGCCCGGCAAGGCCTCGTCGTGCCCATCGTCCGGCGGCGCCACGGCCCGCGGCCAGGCCTCGCGCCGTTCCCCTGGCAGCGGCGTCGCCTGTGTCACCCCACGCAGGGCGGCGCGCCAGAAGGCCTCGGCCGCCGCGGCCTCGCGGCCCGACCACTGTCTCTGCCAGGCGACGAAATCCTTGTAGGGACGCGCCGGAGCCAGTGCCGGCTCTCGCCCCTGGCGCGTGGCCGCGTAGTGCTCGAGCAGGTCCGTGAGCAGCAGACCCACCGACCAGCCGTCGACCACCAGGTGATGCGCGGTCCAGATCAGGCGATGGCGCCGCGCCGCGAGCCGCACCAGCACCGGCCGCGCCAGCGGCGGCCGCGTCAGGTCGAAACCCAGCCGGCGCTGGCTTGCCAACTCGCGGGCAAGTTGCGCCGGGAGGTCGTCTGCAGCGACGCCGCGCCAGTCGCGGTGCTCCATTGGTGCCGGCACCTGGCGCCGCACCGCCTGGAGAGGCTGGTCGAGGCGCTCCCAGACGAAGGCAGTGCGCAGGGCCGGATGCCGGTTCACGGTCCGTTGCCAGGCCAGCGCCAGCAGCTCCGGGTCCAGCTCGCCGTGCAGCAGGCAGGTCATCTGCCCGACGTAGGCTGCCTCCTCGGGCTGGTAGAGGCCATGGAAAAGGATGCCCTGCTGCAACGGGGAGAGCGGGTAGACGTCCTCGAGGTCGGCCACGGCTCGGACGGCGTCCAGCTGCTCCTGATCGAGCTCGAATCCGGGCGGCCCGCCGGGGCCCGTGGCAGGAGAGCAGGAGCCGGCGGCCGGGGAGGAGGCATGGCGCGGGGCCTCGGCCGCGATTCCCGGCAGCTCCGCCAGCTCGGCCAGGGTCTGCCGCGCGAACAGGTCCCGCGGCGCCAGCGTCAGGCCGGCCTCGCGGGCGCGTGCCACGACGCGGATGCTCAGCACCGAATCGCCGCCCAGCTCGAAGAAGTTGTCATCGGTCGAGACCTGCTCGACGCCCAGCAGCTCGCGCCAGATGGCGGCAAGCGTCTCCTCGACCGGGGTCAGGGCGGGGGCACTCCCGCCGGCGCCGTTGCCGGCGCGGCGGGCCGCCGCCATGCCGTTGACGGCGCCCGCGGCGCCGGCGCCATCAGGGTGGGGGAGGGCCGCGAGATCCACCTTGCCGGCCGGGGTGAAGGGCAGCGCCGCCACCTCGACCAGCGCCCACGGCAGCATGTACTCGGGCAGCAGGCGGCGCAGGTGGCTGCGAAGACCTTCCTGTCCGGCTCCGCCCGGCTCGTGCAGGGTGTAGTAGGCAACCAGCCGCGGCGAGCGCGATGGCTCGGTCGCGGGCCAGGCGACGGCCACCGCCTCGCCTACCGCGCGGTGCATGCGGAGGGCCGCGGTGACCTCGCCCGGCTCGACGCGGTAACCGCGGATCTTGACCTGGCGGTCGAGCCGCCCCACGAACTCGAGCGCCCCGTCGCTCCGCCAGCGGCCCAGATCGCCGGTGCGGTAGAGGCGGGCGCCGCCGCGCCCCCCGCCGGCACCTGGCAGCGGGTCGGGGATGAAGCGCGCCGCAGTGAGCGCCGGGTCATCGAGGTAGCCGCGCGCCACGCCGCCACCGCCGATGGCGATCTCTGCCACCACCCCGAGCGGCGCCGGCCGCAGCGCGGCGTCGAGCAGCAGCACCGAGGCGCCGGCGAATGGCCGGCCGATGGGTACGCAGCGCGGCTCGGGCTCGGGCCGGCAGCGCCATTGGGTGGCGGCAACCGTGGCCTCGGTGGGGCCGTAGCGGTTCCAGAGCGCGGCCCGGCGGCAATCGGCGAGGCGGAAGAAGCGCGCGGGCAGCTCCGGCGGCATCGCCTCGACGCCCCCCGCCATGAAGCGGAGACGTCCGAGGTCGGCGAGCTCGGGGTCGGCGAGCAGCGCGTCGAGCTGGGTAGAGGGAAAGCTGGCGTGTGTGATCCCTTCCTCGCGGATGAGCTGAGCGAGGTAGCGCGCGTCGCTCTCGCTTCCCGGCGCGACGACGATCACCGTGCCGCCGGCGGTGAGCGGGGTCCAGATCTGGACCAGCGAGACGTCGAAAGCGAGCGAAGACCGCATCAGGTAGCGGTCCGCCGGGCCGCAGCCGGCGTCGAGGTCCAGGCAAATGCGGTTGGCAAGCGCGCCGTGGGACACGACGACCCCTTTCGGCCTGCCGGTCGAGCCCGAGGTGAAGAAGATGTAGGCGGCCTGATCAGGGTGGATGGGAGCGGCAGGGCTCTCTGCCGCGCTCGCTGCTGCCGCGCTCGCTGGTGCCGCGCTCGCTGCTGCCGCGCC
>DASZHY010000139.1:0-6170 GCA_035949675.1 Thermoanaerobaculia bacterium | reverse complement strand
GTCGAGGAAGGCCCCATCGAGGAGCCGTTCGAGGCGATCTACTCCATCCCCCTGGCGCGAGCGCAGCACCTGGAGTTCTTCGAGCGCCGGTACTTCGGCGAGGTGGTGGACGGCAGCCTGTACGACAAGGTCGCTCAGAACGAGAGCCGCGATCAGTCCTGGCGCCGGATCGACGCGACGTGGATGGATGCGGCCGAAGCGATGGCGCTGCAGCTCGATGCGGCGACCAACAACACCAGCCTCGTGCTCGCGATCGAGCTCGAGACCGGTGAGGTCCTGCTCTTCCCCGGCGATGCGCAGGCCGGGAACCTGTTGAGCTGGCAGGACTTGAAATGGGAGCTGGAGGCCGCGGGAGCGGGCAAGAAGACGACCGTCACCGCGGCGGACCTGCTGGCCAGGACCGTGTGCTACAAGGTCGGCCACCATGGCAGCCACAACGCAACGCTCAAGGCCAAGGGGCTCGAGCTGATGGCGGATGACAACCTGATGGCGCTGGTCCCGGTCGATCATGAGATGGCGGTCAAGAAGCGCTGGGGACGCATTCCGTTCCCCGAGCTGCTCGATCGCATCCACGAGAAGACTCACGGCCGGATGCTGCGCAGCGACGATAAATTGAGCTCCAACGACGATCTGGCCAAGCTCAAGCCACGCAACGCAGACGACGAGGAGTGGCGGCGATTCACGGAGCGAATCGAGGCTACCAAGCTCTATTACGAGGTGGAGTTCTAGCTAGTGTCCCGTCTCAGAAATTCGCGTCATTATTCGCCGGCCCTCCGGCCCCCTGGCGGCGTTCCGCCTCCTCGACATAGTTTCGACTATGCCTGCGTCGGCGCGCCTGGCCAGGAGCCCGGATGGCTCGCCGACTAATGCCGCGAATTTCTGAGACGGGACACTAGCGGCAGGCCCGCTCAGAAGCCGCGCCGTGGCCGCGATCGGCGCGATCGGCAACGAACCGAATCGCAGCCCCTCGCGCGAAACCCTTGTGCCACGGGCGTTCGTCAGCGCGCGCGCTCACCTGCCGCACGCCGCGGCGAGCCCGCCGGACCGCCGTTCGCGACAGCCGGACAGGCGCTCGCAGCGCACCAGCCGCGGCGAGGGCGGTGCGCCACTTGCCGCGACGCCGCGGTGCTCGCGCTGGTGTCACGGGCTCCTGGCGGCGGCATCGAGCGGCCTGCGCAGAGGCTCGCCGGCGACGCTCGGCGACGCTCGCCGGCAGCGGGCTCGCGCGCCGCGCGCGGCAGCGATCGCCGCGCGCGCACGGCCGCCGATCGTCGTTCGCGCGCTGGCCTCACTCGCGCAAAACGCATGTCCCATGGGCCTTTGCTCGCACCCCCCGCGCTCCTTCGCGACGGCCGCGCGACCGCCCGCGGCGCCCGCCGGAACCGGCCTCAACGCCGCCGGCGGGCCGCTGCACAAGCCGCTGGTCAGCGGCACTAAGGGTTGAGGTACGAAAAATCTTGACACGCTACAGGTTGTGGGCGTACCCTTATTACAAATCTTCCGCCCAGTGTATGCGGGCACCTCTCTTGAAAGGAGATGTGAATGGCAGCGACGAAGAAGGCAGCACCGAAGAAGGCGGCCAAGAAGACCACCGCGAAGAAGACGGCCAAGGCTCCGGCCAAGAAGGCTGCGGCCAAGAAGCCGGCCAAGAAGACCACGGCCGCCAAGGTGGTCAAGGCCAAGGCTCCGGCCAAGAAGAAGTAGAAGGCCCATGACCTCACCCGGTGAGGGCGTTCCCGGGTGAGATCGAAGCGGCCGAGTTCTTTGTCAGGCGACGTTCTGGATCTTTCTGGGCGCTCCCGATTGCCGTTGTCCCAGTGCTGCTGTTCCCAGCGTCGCCTTCACACGCCTCCCCGCATCCCTCCGCCGCATCAGCCTTTCCGTAGGTTTCGTCGTCTCGATCCCACACCGCGCGAGCCCGGGCGCCGCAAGCCCGTTGCGCAGCGAGCTGTTTGTCTACGCGCTTGACCGCAGCTGCGCCGCGGCGGCCCGATCCACCAGCCACAGCAGCCTGCCCTGGATGGGCGCCACCACCTGAGCGGGATAGAGCTGCGGCTGCGGCTCGCCTTCGAGCACCGCCGCGAGCGCCGGCGCCTTGGCGGCGCCGCTCACCAGGAAGATCACGTTCGCCGCGTGATTGATCGCCGCCGCCGTCAAGGTGATGCGCCAGGTCGCGAGCTTCTCGACCCACACCGCCGCCGCCAGCCATCCGGGCGGCCGCGTGCCGGCGAGCAGCGGCGAGCCTGGAAACAGCGATGCCGTGTGCCCTTCCTCGCCCAGACCCAGCAGCACCAGGTCGAAACGCGGCCAGCCGGACCCCGCGGCGCTCGCCGCTCCCTCGCCGCCCTCGCCATCATCGCCGCCCGCCCACAATGCGAAAAGATCGATCAGCTCGCGCTCGTAGCGCTCGGCGGCGCGCGCGGCGTCGGGCTCCTCGCCGGCGATGCGATGCACGTGCGCCGCCGGCGCCGGCACGTGGTCGAGCATCGCCTCGCGCGCCATGCGGAAGTTGCTGTCGGGATGATCGGGCGGCACATGGCGCTCGTCGCCCCAGAAGAAATGGACGGCCGGCCAGTCGATGCGGCCGCGCCACGGCGCGTTCGGATCGGCAAGCAATCGATAGAGAGCGCGCGGCGTCGAGCCGCCCGAGAGCACGAAGGTCGCGGCTCCGACCAGAAACGAGTGTCGCGACTGGCGACCATCGGAGCCGCGACCGCTCGTCGCCAGTCGCGACACTCCTGGTTTGTCGCTCGGGAAGCCGGCCGCGGCTTTCGCCAGCGTCGCCGCCACTTCCTCGGCCGCCGCGCGCGTGAGCTCCTCGGCGTCGGCGACGACGCGCACTTCCCTCCGGCCGCCCGGCACAAGCGCGCCGATCCCGCCCGGAGCGCCCGCGCCGCCACCGCCGCCGCCGCCGCTCAGCCGTTGTCCTTCCACCGCCGACCGTCCGCCTGGATCAGATCGTCCGCCGCGCGCGGGCCCCAGGTGTTGGCTGCATAGTTGGGGAAGTTGCGCGGCGCCAGCGCCGACCACACGTCGATGATCGGCATCACCAGCGACCACCCCACCTCCACCAGGTCGCTGCGCTGGAACAGCGTCGAGTCGCCGGCCATGCAGTCGTAGAGCAGCGTCTCGTAGCCGGTCTCGGGCCTGCTGCCGAAGTAATCGGCGTAGCGGAAGCCCATGCGCACCTGGCCGAGCCGCATCACCGGTCCCGGCACCTTGCCCTCGAACGACAGCGAGATCCCCTCGTCCGGCTGGATGTGCAGCAACAGCAGGTTCGGCTCCAGCTGCTCGACCGGCGTCTCGCGGAACAGGATGAACGGCGCGCGCTTGAACTGGATCGCCACCTCGGTGACGCGGCGCGGCAGCCGCTTGCCGGTGCGCAGGTAGAAAGGCACGTCGGCCCAGCGCCAGTTGTCGACGAACAGCTTGAGCGCCACGTAGGTCTCGACGTTGGACGTCTGAGAGACGCCCTTTTCGGTGCGGTAGGCCGGCGCTGGCTTGCCGTTCACGGTGCCGGGGCCGTACTGGCCGCGCACCGTTTCGCGCAACACGTCCTCGGGAGCGAGCGTGCGGACGGCGCGCAGGATCTTCACCCGCTCGTCGCGCACCACGTCCGGCGCGAACGAGATCGGCGGCTCCATGGCGGTGAGCGCCAGCAGCTGGAACATGTGGTTCTGCACCATGTCGCGCAGCGCCCCGGCCTCCTCGTAGTAGGAGCCCCGCGACTCGACCCCGACGGTCTCGGCGACGGTGATCTGCACGTGGTCGATGTAGCGGCGGTTCCAGATCGGCTCGAAGATGCCGTTGGCGAAGCGGAAGGCAAGGATGTTCTGCACCGTCTCCTTGCCGAGGTAGTGGTCGATGCGGTAGATCTGGGTCTCTTCGATCACCTCGCGGATGTCGTGGTTCAGGCGCCGGGCGCTCTCGAGGTCGTGGCCGAACGGCTTTTCGATCACCACCCGCCGCCACTTGCCCTCCTCCTCGCAGGTCAGCCTGGCGTCCCCCAGCCGGCGGATGAGGGCGGCGAACTGGCTCGGCGGCACCGCCAGGTAGAACAGGTACGAGCCGCTCGTCCCCCACTGCTCGTCGAGCGCCGCGAGCGCCGCGCGCAGCCGCTCGAAGGTCTCGGGCTCGTCGAGGTCCCCCGACATGTACGACAGCCGGCTCTTCAGCCACTCCACCCGCTGCTGATCGAGCGTGCCGGTCTCGAAGGTGTGCAGGTCCTGGATCATCTTCTGGCGAAACTCGTCGTCGCTCATCGGCGAACGGCTGATGCCGAGCACCGCGAACTCGTCCGGCAGGAAGCTGGCCGCCGCCAGGTTGTAGACCGCCGGGATCAGCTTGCGCTTCGCGAGGTCGCCGGAAGCGCCGAAGATCACCAGCGCACACGGCGGCGCCGGCTTGCGCTCCGCATGGGCCTGCACCGGGGGCTGCGAGACCGCTGACACCGACATGGTGTCTCCTTTCCGTTCGTCCTTGGTGGTCACCGCCTGCCGGCGGCTCCATTCTTTCTAGTCTCAACGCCTCCGGGGGGGCGTCGCATGTCCAGGGTGGACATGCGACATGTCCCGGAGGCCAAGGGGACACCCCCTCCCCTTCGCTTCGGCCAACAGTTTCGTCTTAGCCGCCCGCCGGCCGCTCCAGGTGGCCGCCGAACTTCTGGCGCATGGCAGAGAGCATCTTCTCGCCGAAGGTGTGTTCCTGCCGGGAGCGGAAGCGCGCGAACAGCGACGCCGCCAGCACGTCGGCGGGCACCGCCTCCTCGAGCGCGGCGGTGATCGTCCAGCGGCCTTCGCCCGAGTCGTGAACGAAGCCGGTATAGCCCGCCAGGTCCGGGCTCTCGGCGAGCGCCAGCGCCGACAGATCGAGCAGCCACGACGAGACCACGCTGCCGCGGCGCCACAGCTCGGCGACGTCGGCGAGATCGAGGTTGTAGCGATGCCCTTCGGGCAGCTCGGACGAGCTCGCGTTCTCGAGGATGTCGAAGCCCTCGGCGTAAGCCTGCATCAGGCCGTATTCGATGCCGTTGTGCACCATCTTGACGAAGTGCCCGGCGCCGGCGGGGCCGCAATGCAGGTAGCCCAGGGATGCCGTGCTGCTCTTGCCCTCGCGGCCGGCGGAGGGCGCGATCGCGCCTTGGCCGGGCGCCAGCGTCCGCCAGATCGGATCCAGGCGCGCCACCGTCTCGCGCGGGCCGCCGATCATCAGGCAGTAGCCGCGGTCGAGACCCCAGATGCCGCCGCTGGTGCCGGCGTCGAGGTAATGGATGCCCTTGCCCGCCAGCTCGCCGGCGCGGCGCACGTCGTCCTTGAAGTACGAGTTGCCGCCGTCGATCACCGCATCGCCCGACTCGAGGTGTCCGGCGAGCGCGCCGATCGTTCCTTCGGTGATCTCGCCGGCGGGGAGCATCAGCCAGACGGTGCGCGGCTTGTCGAGCTTGGCGGCGACGTCCGCCAGCGACGACGCCCCCACGGCGCCCTCTTTCCCCAGCTCCGCCACCGCCTCCGGGTTACGGTCGAACACCACGCACTGGTGCCCGCCGCGCAGCAGGCGACGCACCATGTTGCCTCCCATCCGGCCCAACCCGATCATTGCTATCTGCATCGCAGTCCGCACCCTTTCCGGACCCCGAGCGCGCAGGGTCGCATGTTGGTATGGTCGCCGCCGTCAGGCGGCGAGTTGCCGCCCAGGGCGGCGCGAGAGCGCCGCCGGTCGATCAAGTTGCGGCGCGAGAGCGCCGCCGCCCGCCGGCGACACAGTCTACTACCGCTCCTACGGCGGACCGGCGGCTTCTGGTTTGCAGGAGAGCCGCACCTGCGACAAAGTCCTCTCGGTTGACCGTCATAGCCCCCGAGCCGGACTTCGCGGCCGCGACAGGCGCCGCCAGAGAGGAGGACGAGGTGCAGGGATCCCGAGTCATCGCCACCGGCAAGCCTGGCCGGCGCGCCATCCAGCCTCCGTGCGCCATCCAGCGTCCGTGCGCCATCCAGCATCCGTGCGCCATCCAGCATCCGTGCGGCAACCGGTGGCGCGCCGCGCTCCTGGCGGCGCTGGCGCCGGCCGCGGCGGCTCTCGCCGGTCTTGCCGCCGGTGCCCTCCCGGCCGCCGCCCAGCTCACGGTCAACGTCCAGGCCGGGACCCTGGGCGTCGGCGGCGGCCTCGCGTGG
>DASZHY010000138.1:0-11684 GCA_035949675.1 Thermoanaerobaculia bacterium | reverse complement strand
AGCAGCGGCAGCTCGGCCAGGCTGGCCGCGTCGTCCGCCAGCGCGCCCGCCAGCAGGACCTGGAAGTGACCCCACATCCGGGCGATGGTCGGCGGGTCATAGAGATCGCCGCTGTACTCCCAGACCATGGTCAGCTCGTCGCCGGCCGCGGCAGGGCCGAGGCTCGCGCGCTGTTCGGCGCGCGGCTTGGCGACCACGTTCAGATCCGATTTGGCCGAGCCATTGTGGCGCTCGAAGAGGTCGCCGGACAGGCCGCCGGACAGCTCGAGGTCGGGGACGGGGGCGTCGTGGAAGCTGAACAGGACCTGGAAGAGCGGGTTACGCGACAGGTCGCGGTCGGGCTGCAGCTCCTCGACCAGCTTCTCGAACGGCAGGTCCTGATAGACGTGGGCCTCGAGCGTCGTCGCGCGCACCGCGGCGAGCAGGCCGCGGAAGCCCTGGGCTGCGGTGAAGGCGGTGCGCAGGACGACGGTGTTGACGATCATCCCGATCAGCCTCTCGCTCTCGCGCAGCCGGCGATTGGCGAGACCGCTGCCGACCGCCACGTCCGTCTGCCCGGTGTAGCGGTAGAGCAAGGCGTAGAAGGCCGCCAGCATGCTCATGAACAGGGTGAAGCCGGAACGGCGGCCGAAACCCCGCACCGCCTCGTAGAGCTCGTGCGGCATGTCCACCCGCAGCGCGCCGCCGCGGAAGCTGGCCGCCGGCGGGCGGGGATGATCGGCCGGCAGCTCGAGCTGCGGCACGT
The DNA here is from genome assembly GCA_035949675.1 of Thermoanaerobaculia bacterium. Classification (GTDB taxonomy): domain Bacteria; phylum Acidobacteriota; class Thermoanaerobaculia; order Multivoradales; family UBA5704; genus JASLEW01. The sequence goes on along the minus strand of DASZHY010000138.1, from coordinate 10,939 downwards.
CCGCGAGCCGCGCCCGCCAGTAGGCCAGCTGCTCGTCGAGCTCCCCCGCCGCGAGCCAGCGCCGCTGCCAGACCGCGAAGTCCGCGTACTGGATCGGCAGCTCCGGCAGGGGCGAGGGCCGGCCGGCGACGAAGGCGCCGTAGAGCTGCTTCACCTCGCTCAGGAACACCGCCAGCGACCAGCCGTCGTGCACGAAGTGGTGCTCGACGTGGAGCAGCAGGTGATCCTCGGGCGCCAGCCGCAGCAGCAGCCAGCGCACCAGCGGCACCCGCGTGACGTCGAAGCCGCGGCGGATCTCCGCCCGCACCCAGCTCTCGACGATCCTTGCCGCCGCGGCTCCCGGGAACGCCCCGAGATCCACCATCGGCAGCGCCGCCAGGTCCGCCGGCCACGCCGCGTGGATCTGCTGCCGCGGGCGGCCGGCGGCCGCCGGAAAGCTGGTGCGCAGGACCTCGTGCCGCCGCACCACCTCGAGCAGCGCCCGCCGCAGCGCCGCCGGGGCGAGCGGGCCGCGCCAGCGGACGGTGAACTGGAAGTTGTAGGCGATCGCGCCCGGCGCCAGCTGGTTGAGGAACCAGACCCGCTCCTGGGCATAGGAGAGCGGCAGGTCGGCGCCGCGGTCGGCGCGCAGGATGGGCGGCAGCGTCCGGCCGCCGCGCGCCGCCCTGGCGCCGACATCGCCCACGTCGCCCACATCGCCCGCACCAGACGTCGCCGCCGCCTCCGCCGGCCCTTGCAGGGCGCCCAGGCGTTCGGCCAGCGCGGCCACGGTCGGGCTGGTGAAGACGTCGAGCAGCGGCAGCTCCAGGCCCAGGTCGGCGCGCACCCGGCTGACGATCTGCGAGGCGATGAGCGAGTGGCCGCCGAGCTCGAAGAGGTTGTCCCGTGCCCCCACCAGGTCGAGCCCCAGCACCTCGCCCCAGATGCGCGCCAGCGCCGCTTCGAGCGGGCCGGCCGGCGCGACGTACCCTGCCTCGCCGCCGGGCCGCTCGCGGCCGGGCGCCGGCAGCGCCTTGCGGTCGACCTTGCCGGTCGGGGTCATCGGCAGGCCGTCGAGGCGGATGAAGACCGCCGGGATCATGTAGTCGGGCAGCTGCCGCGCCAGGAAGGAGCGCAGCTCGGCGGGCGCCGTCTCGCCGCCGGCCGCGCCGCTCCGTGCCACCAGGTAGGCGACCAGGCGCCGATGCCCGGGGGCCGCGGGGTCTTCGCGCGCCACCACCACCGCGCTGCGCACCGCCGGGTGGGCGGCCAGCACCGCCTCGATCTCGCCCAGCTCCACCCGCAGGCCGCGCACCTTGACCTGATGGTCGGCCCGCCCCAGGAACTCGAGGTCGCCGGTGGGCAGGAGGCGCCCCAGATCGCCGGTCCGGTAGAGCCGCTCGCCCCGCGCCGAGTCGGGATCGGGCAGGAAGCGCTCGGCGGTCAGGTCAGGGCGGCCCAGGTAGCCGCGCACCACGCCGGCGCCGCCCAGGAAGATCTCCCCCGTCTCCCCCGGCGCGACCGGCGTCCCCTGCGATAGATCGGGCCCCAGCAGCCGGCTTTGCATGCCGGCGATCGCGCGGCCGAGCGGCGGCGCCGCGGCCTGCTCGGCGCCGCAGGCGAAGAGGGTGGCGAAGATGGTCGCCTCGGTCGGCGCGTAGGCGTTCCACAGCGTCCGCCCAGCGGACCAGCGGCGGGCGGTCGCCGCCGAGCAGGCCTCGGCGCCGACGACGATCGTGCGCAGCCGCGGAAAATCGCTGCGCTCCACCCGTTCGAGCAGCGACGGCGGGATGGCCATGGCGGTGATCTCGCGCCGGGCCAGCTCGCCGCCCAGCGCCTCCCCCGAGAGCAGCGTCTCGCGCGGCGTCAGCACCAGGGTGCCGCCGGCCGCGAGCGCCATCCACATCTCGAGCACCGAGGCGTCGAAGCTGATCGAGGCGAGCTGCAGCACGCGGCTGCCGGGACCGGTGCCGAACCGCTCGACCGCGGCGCGGATGGTGTTGAGCAGGCCGCGGTGCGGCACCGCGACCCCCTTGGGCCGCCCCGTAGAGCCCGAGGTGTAGATGACGTAGGCGAGGTTGTCGGGCAGCGCCCGGCTCGCCGCGGCGGCGGCGCCCGCGGCGGTCCCGGCGCCCGCGGCGGTCCCGGCGGCCCCGGCGGCCCCGGCGACCCCGGAAGTCATTGCGACGGTCTCCTCGTCCAGCCGCGCCGGGTCGATCAGCTCCGCGCCGGGAGGCAGGCAGCCGCGGAGGCCGGCGCTGCCGAGCAGCAGGGCGCCGGTGCCGGGCGTGCGGCCGGCGCACGCGTCCTGCCAGATGTAGCCGAGGCGATCGGCGGGATAGGCCGGGTCGAGCGGCACGTAGGCCGCCCCTGCCTTGAGCACCCCGAGGATGGCCACCACCAGGTCGAACGAGCGCGGCAGCAGCACACCCACCAGCGCTTCCGGTCCGATGCCGCGGCCGGTCAGGTAGTTCGCCAGCCGGTTGGCGCGCGCCTCGAGCTCGCCGTAGGTGAGGCGGCGCTCGCCAAGCTCGACGGCCGTGGCCCCGGGGCGCGCCGCCGCCTGCGCCGCGAACAGGCGGTCGATCGACGACGCCTCGGCGGGCCACGGTCCGGCGCCGTCCGCGCCGCTCGGATCGCTCGCCGATGGCAGCCTGCCCGCCGAGGGCAGGCGGGCGCCGGCGGATTCGTCGTTTCCGGACACTATTTCGCCGGGCCCGCGAGCAGCTTGCGGACCTGCTCGGCAAGCTTCTCCCCGTTCAGCCGACGCTCCGGCGGCAGCGGCTTGTTGACGTGCATGTAGTAGTCGGGCGCCGGCGGCGCCTCTCCCCACCGCGCGCCCGGCGCGTACAGCAGGAACGTGTCCCAGGCCCTGCCGCCGCTCAAGCCCAGCGCCGGTGCGAGCGCGGTGGCCAGGCTATGGGTGGGGGTCCAGAAGTCGGTGACCCGGGGATCGGGGAGATGGCGCGTCGCCTCCCTGGCATCGGCCTCGTTCTCCTCGCCGAGCATCGGGCCCCACACCACGTAGACCGCCAGCCGGTCATCGGGGATCTGCTTCACGACGTGTCTTTGCACCACCCGGGCGCTCATCGCACAGACCCCTCACGTCGGCGACAGCAGCAGCAGCAGCCGCACCTTGCCGGCGTCGCGGTTGAAGGCAGCCTTGAGCTCGCCGGCGCCCTCGGAGAGGATGGTGAGCGGCGCCGTCGCCGGCTCCTGGCGCGGGCTTCCCGCGTCCCCGATGCGCCGCAGGACGAGCTGCACGTGGTTCCTGCCGCCCTCGAAGAAGTCGCCGCTCATCGTGGCGCCGTCGGCCGCGAGCTTGCCGGTGAACGGCGTCTCGACCATCACGTCCGCCTTGTCCGAGAATCGGTTCAGCTGCCACGACACGCTGTCGCCCTCGGCGCGGATGTTCACCAGCGGAAAGAACTTCATGTTCTGGTTGGGAACGTCGATGGTGCCCACCCATTTGCCGCCCGCGTCGCGGGCGAGCTCGACGACGACGTCGACTTCCATCTCGCCGGGCTTGTAGACCAGCGTGCCCGCCCACAGGCCCTCCGCCGCGGCCGCGGCGTCGTTGCCGGGCCAATTCCCGGGGCCACCCGGCAGCGCGGCGGCGCCGGCTGGCGTCGCGGCGGCGCCGGCCGGGGCGCTGCCGGCAGGGTGCTCCCCGGCGGCGGGCGGCGGCACGGCGGCGACCGGCGGCGCGGCGGCATGGGCAGCCGGTGTCGCCGACGGCGACGGCGCTCCCGTCTCATGCCGCGCGGTCTGCGGCTGGTCGGCCGCGGCTCCGCCTGTCGCCAGTCGCGGCACTCCTTGCTGGTCGTTCGGCATCAGGAAGGGCAGCGGCCGCATCTGCGCCACGCACGCCGTGTCGAGGCCCTTGGGGCCGCCCTGGATGACGAAGGCGTTCATCAGCCTGGTGGTGCAGGCGTCGGGCAGCCCGTGAAAGCCCGCCGGCAGGACCAGGTGCGTGACCTGCGTCAGATGGCGGGCGACCTGCTCGCCCCAGATCGGCGGCGCCACCGGGTCGCGGACCCCGGAGATGAGCAGGGTCGGGACGTTCGAGCGCACGTCCTCGAGGTAGTCGGCGGGCAGCTTGCCGCGGGGCCACGCGGCGCAGGCCCTGACCTGCTGGTCGACGCGGTAGGTGCCGAGGAACGTCCCGGCGGCGAGCCGCCTGGCCTCCGCCGGATCGATGAAGGCGACGTCCTCGCTGCAGGTCACCGACAGGTACATGCCGACGCTCAGCAGGCCGCCCCGGGCGGCGAGCCGGCGCTGGCGCAGGGCGAGCTTGGCGATCTCGGCGAAGTCGCCGGCGAAGGCGCGGGCGATGAAGCGCGGAATTTGATTGGACTCCTCGCTGTAGAGCCGGAAGCGGATCGCCTCGTTGAGCTCGTCGCGGGAGAGCTCGAGGTGGATCCGCCGGTGGACACCGCCCGGCAGCTCGAAGTCGACGTCGGTCTCGGCGGGGTGCTGCGCCAGCCGCTCCTCGACGGCGTTCCACTGCCCCTCCAGGTCCGGGTAGGCCGCGTGGCAGGCGGGATCGGCCTTGCACTCCTTGAACAGCAGCCCGAGCGCCCGCTGGGTGTCGCGGGCGTAATAGAGCGGCGTCTTCATATAGGTCGGAACGATGCCGCGCAGCGTGGCGCTGCGCACGCGCTCGGAATGCCGGCGCATGTACTGAAGCACCGCCCGCGTGCCGTACGAGCTGCCGTAGAGATTGATCCGGTCGTAGCCCAGGGCGGCGCGCACGTCGTCGAGATCGTCCATCGCGATCGGCGTGGTGTAGAGCGCCGGATCGGCGTCGAGCCGGGCGCGGCAGCTCCGCACCGCGTCGACCGGCAGCATGTCGCCGAAGTAGCCCTGCGGGTCGTCGTCGCTGCCCGGCAGCTGGCAGTCCAGAGGATGCGAGGCGCCGGTGCCGCGCTGGTCGACCAGCACGACGTCGCGGCCGGCCAGCACCTCGTCGAAGATCTTGGCCAGAGGCGCGGCCAGCGACACCGCCCCCTGGCCCGGCCCGCCGACGATGATGAAGAGCGGGTCCGGTGCCGGCTTGGCGCTCCTCGCCGGCAGCACCGCGACGTTGAGCGAGATCCTGCGTCCGGTGCGCGCCGCGCGGTCCTCGTACACCTCGAGCCTGCCGCAGCGCGCCGGCGCCGCGACGCCTGGCAGCCGGCAGGGCGCCAGGGCCAGCCCAGGCGGGCCGGATGCCGCCGGCGGGACAGCCGGCGCGGGCGCCGGGGCCTTCGCCGGCGGCGGCGCGCCGGTCACCAGCTGGATGGCGGGATGCGGGGCGACCGCCAGGAGCGCCGCCGCTGCAACCGGGGCCGCGACTGCGATCGTAATCGCTACCGCAATGCAGAGCAGACGCCGGCGACGATCACCGCACGGGCGGCCGGCCCGCCGCGCGCGACCAAGGATCAACTGCTCGAACATATAAATGACGCTTCTCCAATGTGAATGGTAAAATCGAGCGGAATGATCAATGCTCATCACTAGCTGCAAGCATTGCGTCAAGCGCGCCTTGACAACGTTTTCGTTCTCAAGCTCGCGTCGACTACATACTCAGTGCGGGTAATGGAGCGATCCGGGACGGCGGCCGGGAGGCCTTGCCGCGCGCCGGCCGCAGCCGCTTTCGCCGCCCGTCCACCGGCCGAGCCGCGGTACACTGCCGGCGGCGTCTCTTGGCGTGGCGCAGCGCGAACCACGCGGGCGCTCGCCGCGAGGAGAGAACTATCATAAATACTTTGCGAAATTGCGTGTCAGCGGAAGCAAGCGGCTTCCGGTTCGCCCGCCGCATGGCGGCGATGAGCCAGTCGGGCCTGCGCGAGCTGATGACCAGGGCCTCGCGGCCCGGAGTCCTTTCCTTCGCGGTAGGTCTTCCGGCCGCGGAGCTCTTCCCGGTCGACGACCTGGCGGGAGCGGGCGCGAGCGTGTTGCCCGCCGATCCCGGCGCTCTCCAGTACGCCGTCCCCTACGTGCCGCTGAAGCGCCAGATCGTCGGGCTCATGGCCGCCCGCGGCGTCGACTGCCGGCCGGAGCAGGTCTTCCTGACCTCCGGCTCGCAGCAGGCGATGGACCTCCTGGCACGCCTGTTCCTGGATCCGGGTGGCGAGGTGATGCTCGAGGAGACGGTCTACGACGGCGCCCAGATGGCGGTCAAGCTGCTGGCGCCCAGCATCCTCACCCTCCCCACCGGGCCGGCCCATGGCCTCGACGTCGCCGCCGCCGGGAGGCTGCTCGCCGGCGGCGCCCGGCCCGCGTTCCTCTATGCCATTCCCAGCGGCCACAACCCGCTCGGGGTGAGCCTCGCTCCCGAGCGCCGGCGGGCGCTGGTCGAGCTCGCGCGCTCCTTCCGCCTGCCGATCCTCGAGGACGACGCCTACGGCTTCCTCGAGTACGACGCGGCCCCCCCGCCGCCGCTGCGCGCGCTCGACGAGCGGTGGGTGCTCTATCTCGGCTCCTTCTCGAAGATCCTGGCCCCGGGTCTGCGCGCCGGCTGGATCGTCGTCCCCGAGGAGCTCATCCCCCGCCTCTCCGCCCTCAAGCATGCGACGGACCTCGACACCCCGTCCTTCAGCCACCGCCTGATCTCGGCCTATCTCGATCGCCACGGGCTCGCCGGACACCTCGACCTGGTGTGCCGCGAGTACCGGCGCCGGCGCGACGTCATGCTCGCCGCGCTCGCCGCCAGCTTCCCGCCGGAGGTGCGCTGGAACCGGCCCGCCGGCGGCATGTTCATCTGGGTCGAGCTGCCCGCGGGGGCCGACGCCACTGCCCTCCTCGAGCTCGCCCTGGCCACCGAGAGCGTGGCCTTCTCGCCGGGAGTCGCTTTCGCCGTCGGCGACGGCCGGCATGCCGCACACTGTCTACGCCTCTGCTTCACCGCCCTGCCCGCCGAGCGGATCGAGGCCGGCGTCCACCGGCTGGCCCGCGCCGTCGCCGCTCATCTCGGGCAGTTGTCGCGCACCGCGTAACCGATCGCCGCCGGGTAGTCCTCGCGCCGCAGCTTCACCTGGACCAACAGCGGGCCGCGGTTGGCGGGATGCGCCGGATCGCCGATCAGGCGCAGCGCCTCCTCGAGACCCTCGGGATCGGCCACCACCAACCCGGTCATCGGCGTCGCCGCCGACCCGAAGACCTCGGCCAGGCGCGCGTAGTTCCAGGGGTGCAGCAGATTGTAGTAGGCCTCGCCTTCCTGGCCGGCGTAATAGCAAGGATGCACCAGCATCTGCTCGATGCCGTAGAAATCCTGGTTGTTGAGGACGAAGACCACCGAGTCGTGCCGCAGGCGGGCGTGCGTCGACAGCTCCTGGCAGGTCTCCTGGAACGAGCCGTCGCCGACGAAGACCAGCGCCCGCCGCTCGGGCCGGGCGCACTTGAGGCCGGTGACGGCGCCGACCGAGTAGCCGATCGCCAGCCAGGAGTTCTGCGCGAAGTAGCTCTGCCGCTCGACCATGCGCAGGTTCTGGGAGCCCAGCAGGGCGAACGCCGCGTCCGACACCACGAAGTACGGGTTGGTGGCGTCGACGCCGGATCCCCGGGTCGCCGCGTCGAGGAAAGCGCCGATGCGGGCGAAGAAGCTGTCGTAGGTAAGGAGCGGCCCGGCTGCGCTCAAGGAGGCGAGGAAGGCCTGCCGGTTCCGCGGCAGCGCCAGTCCGCCGCTCGCGCCCAGTTGGTAGTAGTCGCTCCCCGCCGCGCCGTGGCGCTGCCCCGCCGCCAGCCGCTCGCGCAGCAGGCGCACGAAATCGCCAAGCTGCACCTTGGGAAAGAACTTCGCCCCGACGCTGACGCCCTCGTGCGCGGCCATGATCCAGTCGTCTCCGAGCGCGACGTCGCCGCCCAGGTTCTTCGAGGTGCTCCAGGCGCCCAGGCCGATCCTCAGGTCGGCCACTTCCTTGAACATGCGGCGCACCTCCGGCAGGCTGGCCTTGCCGTTGTAGACGCCGTGAAACTGCGGATGGTTCTCCGACAGCACCGACTTGGCGCCGATCGTCGTGCAGAACGGCAGGGCGCTGGTTTCGATCAGCGCAGTCAGCTCGTCCGCCAGGCGTTGCCGGTCGGTTTCCTCGCCGGCCCAGAAGATGGGCCTGCGGCTGGCGGCGAGCTTCTCCATCGCCGCGCTCACCGCCGCCGCGAGCAGCTTCGGCGAGGAGCCGCGGGGCAGCGGCGCGATGCTCCCCTGAGGCGCGCCGCAGGGTCCCTTCCAGGTGTCCTCCATGATCTCCAGGTACACCGGCCGGTGGTGCGCCAGGCAGGCCGCCAGAGCGCCGTCGATCTGCCGCGGCGCCAGGCGGCTGTTGGAGATCGTCTGCGCGTCCACCGTCACCTGCCGGTAGACGTCGAGATTGCTCTCGAAGCGCGGGCTCATGTGCGAGGTCATCAGGCCGATCTCGCGGAAGTTGAGCCATTGTTCGAACGTCGGGGTGGCGTTGATCGCCACCAGCGGCACCTCCTCCACATAGGCGCCGCCGATGCTGTTGAGCAAGCTGAAGGCGCCCACGCTGTAGGTCACCGCGGCGGCGCCGATACCGTGGATGCGGGCGTAGCCGTCGGCGGCGTAGCCGGCGCCCATCTCGGTCGGGGTGCCGACCCAGGCGAGCCCGGTCCGTCCCTCGCGGCGCTCCTCCGCCAGCACCTCGAGGAACGGCCCCAGGTGGTTTCCCGGTACGCCGAAGAGCAAACCGATGCCGAGCTCGTCGAGGCGACGGATGAGATAGCGCGCGACGTTCCAGCTCTCCTCTGGCTCGCTCATCGCGCGGTGTCCTCGCCGCCGGGCGCCGCGGCTTCGATCTCGAGCGCCGCCCGCACCGCCGACTCGAGCGCCCCTTCCACCCAGGCGTGCTTGAGCGAGGTGTGCTCGCCGGCAAAGTGGACCGGACCCTCCGGCGTCGGGATGTCCAGGTGCAGCTGGGTGAGCTGCCAGGGGGTGAAGACCGCCGCCTCGCCGAAGGCGTAAGGGTTGCGCATCCAGCTCTGGGTCGCCCCCTTGCCGGTATAGAAGGGCAGGATGCGCTCGCCGTGGATGGCGACCAGGCCGCGCAGGGCGTAGGCGTAGCGCTCGTCGTCGTTCATCGAGTCCCAGCGCGCCGCATCGTCGGCCCACGAGTAGCTCGCCAGCACCACGCCGCCGCCGCTGCCCTCGACCGGGTGCGATGGGTAGTAGACGAAGCGGTTGGCGTTGTCGGTCACCGAGCCGCCGCCGAAGAAATGGTCGGCCGGGAGCTTCTGGGGGCGCACCGGACGATAGGCGTCGTAAAGGCTGCGGGTCGCCTCGCCGGCCGCCGCGGGGGCGACGAGACGACCGCCGCCGTGGGCTGTGCCGGCCGCACCGGCCGCGCCGGCCGCATCCGCCGCGGCGAGCTCGCGCTTCCAGTCCTTCTTCGAGAACTCCCACCACCGCCGGCTGAACTCGAGCAGCACCTTGGTGGCCGAGTCGTAGTGCAGCTCGATGATGGCGCGCCGCTTCTTGTAGGAGAGCAGCGGCAGGACGACCACGTGCCGCAGGCTCGAGAACGGGATGGTCACCACCGCGAGGTCGGCGGAGAACTCGCGCAGCTCCGTCTCCCTGCCCTCGCGCGCGGCACGGATCCAGACGTGCGGGCCGTTCTCCGCGACGTGCTCGCACTGCGACATGTCGCGTTCCGGGTGCCAGTACTCGAGGCGGATCATCCGCCACCCCAGGTGGAGCTCGGTCGTCGCTAGGCGCTTCTGGACGGCGGCCGCCAGCCGGTCGGTGCCGCCTTCGATCTCCCAGTAGGTGGCGGCGGGGTTGATGTCGCTGCGCCCCAGGAAGCTGTGGAAGAACGACAGCGGCAGGCGCGAGGTCAGGTTCTCGAGGGTGCCCACCGCCTCGATGGTCTCGTCGCTCATGCCGCCGAGCTCCTTGAGGAAGGCCCACAGCGAGTAGCGGTCCAGGTCGTAGATCAACCGCGCCCAGCCCTCGATGCGCTCGGCGATGGGCTTGGGCACCCGCTTGCCGGTCACCGGATCGACGTCGGAGTAGTAGTCGCGCACCGGTTCGAGCGCGGCGTTGACCAGATCGTTGGCGGTCTTGCCGCGCAGCCGCTCCGGCATCTGGAAGCCGCCGTTGATCAACTGCGGACCGGCGGCATATTCGGCGCGGCGGACCTGCTGGCCGTTGGTGCGGATCCAGGTGCGCGCCAGCTTGTCGGGAGGCTTGAACTTGGGCCGGTCGCGCCCGTTGCGCCAGGTGCCGCTGCCGTCGAACGGCTCGTACACCACCGGCGGCACGCGGCCGGAGGTGTGGCCGGTGTCCGGGTCCACGTCGACGTTGTAGAACAGCCGGCGGTGCAGCTTGAGGTGGTCCACCAGCGCCAGCACCAGGGGGTGGAAGTCGGGAAGCCGCATGGCTCCCGCCTCGGCGTACTGCTTCGGGTCCGCGAACACCCCGCGGAGGGTCTTGAGGCGGCCGCCGGTGCGGCTGGCGTTGGCCTCGACCAGGGTCACCCGATGTCCGGCCCGCTCGAGCAGCCAGGCCGCCACCAGCCCCGAGATGCCGGCGCCCACCACCAGCACGTGCCGCGGCCGGCCGGCAGCCGGCAGCCGCGGGCCGAACAGGACCTCCAGATACCGCTTGACCAGGTCCTCGCCCTGCGGGCCCACCAGCAACAGCGTACGCGCGAGTTGCCGGCTGCGCTGCCAACGTTCCGGATCGATCTGCTGCATGCCGTTCTCCTGGGAGGCCTCCTGCACGCCTCTGCCGACGCGGGTTGTTCAAGGGAAACCACGCGGATTTTAGGCGAGCGTTCCAGAGACTGCAAACTCGCGCGGGTGGCTCTTTTCTCCCCCGCTGGCGCGTGCCGCTGGCAGTCGCTGGCAGCTGTTATGATCTGCGCAGCAACTGCGGAGGATCCATCGTGAGAGAAGCCCGGAGCAGCCACCTGCCGCCGTGTCTCCTTGCTCTTGCCGCGTCGTGGCTGCTGGCAGCCGGCGC
>DASZHY010000137.1:0-15428 GCA_035949675.1 Thermoanaerobaculia bacterium | reverse complement strand
CTCGTAGTTGTCCTGGGCCGCCGCGGGCGCTGCGGCGCCGGCGGCGATGATTGCAGCCAGCGCCACGCTTGCTGCCAGCGCCACGTTTGCAGCCAGAGCCGCTTTTGGCGCCGCCGCCGCGCCGCGCCGCGTCCGAGAGTCCATCGCGGCGGCTACGCTATCATCTGCATTCGCCGATCCCGCGTCGTCATGGCACGCCCCACCGTCAGCATCGTCGTTCCCACCTTCAACCGCGCGGGACTGCTGGCAGAGACGATCGCCAGCGTGCTCGAGCAGACGTTTGCCGACTTCGAGCTGCTGGTGGTCGACGACGGGTCGGTGGACGACACTCACGACGTCGTCCAGGCCATTGCCGACCCGCGCGTCGTCTTTCTCCCGATGAGCCATTGCGGGAACCTCTCCATCCTGCGCAACGCCGGCATCAGCAAGGCGCAGGGAAGCTTCGTGGCCTTTCTCGACTCGGACGACCTGTGGCGCGAGGACAAGCTCGGCGTTCAGCTAGACCTCATGAGCTCCCGTGCCGAGGCCGGGTTTGCCTTCTCCGGCTACGACACCTTCACCGCCGCCGGCGTCGAGCGGACCAAGCTCTATCGCGACGATGGGGCGCCGAGCACCGTGCGATCGGTATTCGACGACATGATGCGCGGCAAGCTCGTGATCTTCTCGTCCTGCGTCCTGATCCGGCGGGAGCTGCTCGACCGCACCGGCCTCCTGAACGAGCAGCTCCGCACCGGCGATTACGAGCTGTTCACCCGCCTCGCCTGGTCCAGCGCGGCCGGAATCATCCACGCGCCGCTGGTCAAGGTGCGCCGGCACGAGGGCAACACCTCGCAGCGGCTGAACGCCGAGGGCCTCGAGGAAGCGATCTTCAGCATCCGCCGGTTCTATTCGCTGGGAGCGATCGGCAAGGATGTGAGAGACGACCGCCTGTTGAAGTACCAGTCAGATCTGGCAAGCGTCCTGTTCAGCCGCGGCGACCACGCCGGAGCACGCAAGGCGATCCTCGAATGCATCCGCCTGCGCCCCGCCCGGCTCGAGTACTGGCGCGCCTACGGCAGGATGATCAAGGTCCTGAGCCGCGTTCGGCAGCCCCCATCAGACTAGACGCCAGGCCGCGGCGCGGCGTTCCCCGGCGCGCCAATCCGCCGCACGCCGGCGACGCCGTCGAAACCGGCGTCGTAGCTCATGATGGCGGAGATGCCGTGCCGCTGCATGACCGCCAAGTGGAGAGCGTCGCGAGCCGAGAAGCGCTGGCTCGGAAGCAGGAGGTTCTTGGCGCGCTCGAGGTCCGTCAGGTCGATGGGGAGGACCTCGTCCACCACCCCCAGCAGAGCGTCGAAGGCAACCTGAATCCATTGGCGCTGACGCAAGGCGTCGTAGCGGTGAAGGATCTCCTGCAGCACCTCGACGTCGGTCACTAGCCGTTCCCCAGCGATGGTCGCTTCCTCGAGCAAGCGTTGCGCTCCCTCTTTGTTGGGATGAGCGCGACCGATGAGGTACATGGGGATGTTCGAGTCGACGAAGATCACTCTTGCATCCCGCCCCGATAACCACGCTCGATCTCGGCCAGCATCTGGTCGATGTCGGCCGTGGGAGCCGCAGATGCAGATGCCTTACGAATCGCTGCGAGCTTGCGCTCCAACTGTGCCTGTGGCCTCTGCCGGCGCACCTCGCGCAGGGCCTGCCGCACCCATTCGGCAACTGTCAACCGCTCCCGCCGCGCGGCGCGCTGAATGTCTCGCAACTCGTCTTCTTCGAGCAACACTTGGAGCCTTTTACTCATGATTGGAGTTTAATCGACTCATCAATATGAGTCAAGCTAGAGAATCGAGCCCCCAGCTGATTCGGCCCGCCCCACCCGCCGCGATTGCCCGCGGCGCGGAGCGTGGTCTAGACTGCCCTCGATGCCCAGCAGCACGGTCGAGAACTACGTCAAGCGTCTGTACATGGAGCAGCAGCGCTCGCCGGACCGGCTGGTGCCCATGGGCCGCCTGGCCGCCGTGATGGGCGTCGTGCCCGGCACCGTGACCACCATGGTCAAGGCGCTCGACGAGGAGCGCCTGGTCCATTACGAGCCTCGCTCCGGCGTGCGCCTCACCCGCAGCGGCGAAAGGCTCGCCCTGCGCGTCCTGCGGCGCCACCGCCTGGTCGAGCTGTTCCTGGTCAAGGTGCTGGGGTTCGACTGGAGCGAGGTCCACGAGGAGGCCGAGGTCCTCGAGCACGCCGTCTCGGAGAAGGTGCTGCAACGGATGGACGACCTCCTGGACCATCCGACCGCCGATCCACATGGCGACCCCATCCCCGATGCCGCAGGGGCCGTCGTCCACCGCCACGTGCAGACCCTGGCCGACTTCACCGCGGGCCAGCAGGTGCAGGTGGCACGCGTCGAATCCGAGGACCCGCAGTTCCTCAAGTTCGCCGACGAGCACGGCCTGGTCCCGGGCACCCTGGTGGTGGTCGAAAGCCACGACGCGACCGCCGACGCGGTGACCCTGCGCGCCGCCGGCCACCCGCCGGTCGTGGTCGGCGCCCGGGCCGCCCGTCGCATCCACGCCGCGATCCCCAGCTGACCTGGGGGCAACTCTCGGCGTTCCGAAGCCCACGCCGCCTGCGATCTGATCGTGGGGGGGTACGCCCGCTCCCAGGGCCACGGCCTGGTGGTGCTCCGGAGCGCTGCCCGCGGCCCGCCTCGCTTGCGTCATTTTGGCTCATGTGATTTACTATTTTGAAGGCTCGAACTGGCGCCTTGCCCCCGCTCCTCGCCATGATCCCCGAGAAGACCTCTCCTCCCGCACCGGCGCCCGCCGGCCATCGCTCCCTCGAAGGGATGCACTCCACTGTCGCGGTGCCGCAGCCGCACGAAGGCTTCTGGCGCCAGTGGCGGGCCTTCGTGGGGCCTGCCCTGCTGGTCAGCGTCGGCTACATGGACCCGGGCAACTGGGGCACCGACCTGCAGGCCGGCGCCCAGTTCAAGTACGGGCTGCTGTGGGTGGTCGCCCTGGCGAGCGCCATGGCCATCGTCATGCAGCTCATCTCCGCCCGCCTCGGCGTGGTCACCGGCAAGGACCTGGCGCAGTGCTGCCGCGACTGGCTGCCCGGCTTCAGCCGCTGGCCCAACTGGCTGCTTTGCGAGCTGGCCATCGGCGCCTGCGACCTCGCCGAGGTGCTGGGCAGCGCCGTGGCGATCAACCTGCTGTTCCACATCCCGCTGCTCTGGGCGGTGGTGATCACCGGCCTCGACGTGCTGTTGCTGCTCGCGCTGCAAGGCTTCGGCATGCGGCGCATCGAGGCCGTGGTGCTGCTGCTGGTGGCGACCATCGCCGTCTGCTACTTCATCGAGATCTTCGTGCTGCCGGCGACCCGTCCCGGCTTCGCCGAGATGGGCCGTGCCCTGCTCGCGCCAAGCCTTCGCCAGGCGGGTATGATGTACGTGGCGATCGGCATCATCGGCGCCACCGTCATGCCCCACAACCTGTACCTGCACTCGGCGCTGGTGCAGAGCCGCAAGCTGCAGCGGGACCCGGCCGCCGTGCGCATGGCGATCCGCTTCAACGCCATCGATTCGACCGCGGCGCTCGGCGTTGCCTTCTTCGTCAACGCGGCCATCCTGGTGCTCGCGGCGACGGTGTTCTACGGCAAGAGCTCGGTGCTCCTGCCCGCCGGTCAGTTGGTCACGTTCTCGCCCGAGAGCGACTGGATCAGGATCGCCTATCTCACCCTGGCACCGCTGCTCGGGACCGCCGCCGCCAGCTTGCTGTTCGCCATCGCCCTGCTCGCGAGCGGCCAGAGCAGCACGATTACCGGCACGCTCGCCGGCCAGGTGGTGATGGAGGGCTTCATGCACTGGCGCCTGGAGCCGTGGGTCCGCCGGCTGATCACCCGCTCGCTCGCCATCCTCCCGGCGGTGCTGGTGATCGCGCTGCGCGGCGACAGCAGCGTCACCGACCTGTTGACGCTCAGCCAGGTGGTCCTCGCCTTGCAGCTGCCGTTCGCCATGTTTCCGCTGCTCTGGTTCACCAGCTCCCGGCGGCGGATGGGGACCTGGAAGACCGGTTGGCTGCTCGCCGGCGCCGGCTGGGGCAGCGCGTTGCTGATCACTGCCATGGACGTCCTCGGGCTGCCCGATTCGGTCAGGACCGCCTGGCACGTGGTCACAGGCGGTTGATCCCCCACATCCCACCTCCCCCACCACGCAGTCGGCCCCGGAAAAAAATCCACCATGTACCAATCCATCCTGGTCACTCTCGACACCACCAAGACGGACCGCGCCATCATCGAGCACGTCAAGCAGCTGGCCAAGCTCACGGGCGGCAGCGTCGTCTTGCTCCACGTGGCGACCGGCTGGGCGGCGCGCACCTTCGGCTCCGACGCGGTCAGCCCCGAGATCCGCGACGACACCGCCTATCTCGAGAGCGTGCGCGCCGAGTTCGCGGACGCTGGCGTGTCTGCCCACGCCGAGCTTGCCTACGGCGATCCGGCCAAGGAAATCGTCCGCTGGGTGCGCGAGAAGGGCTGCGACCTGGTGGCGATGAGCACTCACGGCCACCGCTTCCTCGCCGACCTGTTCCTGGGCGTCACCGCCAACCGCGTCCAGCACAACGTCGACGTGCCGGTCCTGCTGCTGCGCGCCACCTGACCAGCTCTAGGCCCCATACCAGGCGTTTGCCCATCCAGGCGGCCCTAAGACGGCGGCCCTCGCTTGGCGTCCCCTAGATACACTATGATGTGCTAAGATTGCCCAGTGAGGGACATTGGAATGTCCATAAGGACATGAGCGAGGACTCTTTTCGCGCGATCCTGCAGGATCAGAACCCCTGGTGGCGTTCGGCCGATGCGCGCCGGGCCTCGGCCTATCCTGTTCGCAGGCAACTGCAGCGTGAGGTGCTTGAGCGCGTTGGGCGCTTGGCCGACCGTCGCGCGGTGGTCGTGCTCGGTCCTCGGCAGGTTGGCAAGACGGTCCTTCTGCTCCAGGTCGCCGACGACCTCTTGACGGCAGGGTTGCCACCCGCGAACCTCACCTATTTCGACTTCTCGGACGATCGCCTGCTCGCGGAGGTGACTCCGCGCCAGGTGGTCGCAATGGCCTCCGACGGATTGGCTCGCGACCAGCCCCGCGTCCTGCTCCTCGACGAGATCAACCTCGTGTCACGGTGGGACCGCTGGCTCAAGCAAGCGGTCGATGCAGGCGCGGGTTTACGTGTCGTCGCAACGGGTTCGGCCGCGTCGTGGATTCACACCAGCGGCCAGGAATCAGGCCAGGGGCGTTGGGACGAGCTGCGTCTCGAGGGCCTTTCCTTCCGAGAGTTCCTCGCCCTCAATTCGGCGCCAGGGGAGTCCGTCGAAGCAACTTTCAGCCGCGAACGCGGCTTGATCGAGCGCTATCTTGCTGTGGGAGGGTTTCCCGAGCACGCCGTCGCGCTGAGGGAGTCACGGGTGTCGGAGCAGACCCGGGCTGTGGAGGTCTCGGAGGTCTTCCGCCGCTTGCGCGAGGACATTGCGGACCGTGCCATCCGGCGCGATCTAGGTAGGACAGGGCTCGATGTCGAGCGCGTGCGCAAGCTCTTTGCCTACCTGGTCGAGAGCTCCGGTGCCATCTTCAAGGCACCGGAGCGAGCCAGGGACCTCGAAGCAGATCCACGTTCGGTCCGCGACTGGTTGGAAAAGTTGACCGACACCCTGCTCCTTGTTCGCCTCGAGCGCTATCACAAGCGGGCAGCAGCTCGGTTACGGTCGCTGCCCAAGATTTACGCCACCGACCCCGGCCTGGTCTCGGCCTTCGCGTTGGACGCCCAAGCGCAGCGCGGACACCAGTTCGAGGCGGCCGTCTTCCGACACCTCCGCGATGCAGCGCGAGAGTTGTCTGCCAATGCCTGGTATCACCGCTCCGATTCCGGCCTCGAGATCGATTTCGTGCTGGAAATTGACCAAGACTTGGTGGGCATCGAAGTAAAGAGCTCGACCAGAGTCCGCTCCGAGGAAGTCAAGCAGCTGATCGAGGCTGGGTCGGCGCTTGGCGTCTCGCGGCTGCTTTTTGTCTACGGCGGCACTGTCTCCGAACCCGCCTTGGAGATTCCCATCGTGGCCCTTTCTGAATTCCTACTCGATCCCGCCAGCGCCTTGAGCAGCAGGGAGATGCAGCCGTGAAGCCCGCATTGCCGATCGAGAAGGCTGAGGGAGAGACCTTGGAGCTCAAGTCGTTGGGAGCGCTCCGTGAGCCCGAAACGATCGCGCGGGAAGCCGTCGCAATGCTGAACTCCATGGGCGGCGAGATTTGGATAGGCATCAAGGAGGGTCGTAGCAAGAACGAGCCCGAACCAATGCCCGGCGCAGACGCTGCGCGGGAGAAGCGGCGCCTCGAGGATCACTTGCTGGACGTTATCGAGCCAACGCCCATGGAAGGAGAGGTCGCGGTGACCGACGAGCCTGTCGGCGACGGAGTCGACGATGGTGGACGGGTCCTACGGGTCTCTCTCAAGCCAAACCCGGCACGGCGTCCCTATGCACTCCGCCGTCACGGGGGAAGATTCTTCCTGCGGCGATTTGGGGCTCGCATCGTTCCCATGTCCAGGGAGGAGATTGGCGCTGCGTTCCACGAGACATCCAGCGTAGCGGCGAAGGACGAGGCCCCCGCGGCGTTGCGCAAGGAGCTCAACGCGCTCATCGAGCAAGCGGCGTCCCGCTTCTGGCTCGGACTCGAGCCCGAGAGGGCAGGCGACCTGAAACTTCGGGAGCTGCGCAAGACGGAGCTGCTGGTGGACCCCACTTTCAGCGGAACTCCCCGGCATAGCTATAACTTCACCGCAGTTGGTTATCGCGGCAGCGTAAGGATCGACAATTCGCAAGGCAAGGCCGCGCTCATGATCGGTGACGATATTCAATCTCTCCGCATCTACAAGAGTGGCGGCGTTCGCTTCGCAGCCGATCTCGCGGAAACCTTCTGGGCTGGACGTGTTCCTTTCGTCGAGGCGGATCGGCTGCTCTCACCGGAAGCGCTCCTTGGCTACGTGATTTCGGTCGTTCGCCTGGAAGGAAGACTCTTCGAGGAAGCTCCGCTTTGGCACCATTTCCCAGAGGGCGACATCTGGGCCGCACTCGGAATCACTGGCCTACAGGGCTGGGGCTTGCTGCCGGGAGATCTCGCAGCATGGCCAAGCTACCGATACCAGATCCGTCGATTTCAGGATCAGGACCTACTGCTGCAGGAACCGCTACGGTTTACGCAAGAGAAGCTCCGTGACCATCCGGAGGAGTGCGGAATGCGGCTCGTGGAGCAGATCTACGACGCCTTCGGGATCGATCTCCTACCCTCGATCAGCGGTGCCTCCCTCGGGCATGCGGGGCTGCCGCCTCTCGAACACGACGGTTACAGCCGCTGGGTTGGTCTTGATCTCGGCGGTGGCACCCTCAAGGTAGCCCGCCTCCGCAGAGACAATCTCAGGCCCAGCCGTTTCGAGTGGGAGACGCGAGACGGAGATCTGATCCCGGCCGAAGGTCGATGGGTCCACGGCTGGAGGCCGGTCGAATAGCGAGCCTCTGCGCGCCGTCAGGGCGGCGGGTCCAGCTCGAGGACCGCGGCGGCCTCCGCCGAGAGCGCGATCGCCTGCGGCAGGTGGCGCCCCTCGACCCAGACGATGCGCTGCGCGGCGAGCGCCTGCTTCAGGGCGCGAAAGCCGCTGTTCAGCCCGCTCCGGATGGAGCAGTCCTCGATCTTCCCCCACGCCGCCGCGGCCCCGGCTCCCGGCGAGCCGGCCGCCCATACGAAGAGCGGCACGTGGATGGCCGCAAGGTAGCGGCGAACCGCGGCTGCCTCGTAGCGGCTGACGTCCCTGCCGCCTCGCGCCAGCACGACCACGACCGCGCGCGGCCTGCCCGTGGCATAGGCGTCCAGCCCGGCAACCGCCGCCGCGTCGGCCAGCTGCTGCGGCTCGCCGGGGCGCTCCCTGGGGTTGCTGACGTTCACCAGCAGGCCCGCGGCACGACGCTCGTCCTTGACGAGGTAGCGGTCGGAGCTGTCGAACAGCTCGGAGGGGATGCCGCTGCCGGCGAAGACCCGGCCCGCAGGCGAGACGAAACGCATCTGGATGCCGGGGGCCAGGTCGACCGTCATCCACATGGTGCTCAGCCTTGCCCGCCATCGCACCGCCTCGAGCAGGCGCGGGACCGCCGGGTCGCGCACCACCAGGACCTGCGCGATGCCGTTCTCCACCGCGTCAACCCGCAGCGGCTGCGGCGGCTGCGGCGACTGCGGCGATTGGCCGCCGTCGACGAACCAGCCCTCCATGTCGGCGGCGGGCGGCAGCTCGCGGCCCTGACGCAGCCACACGGGGACCGCCGTCAGCTCGGTCGCCACCGCGTCGTCGAAGTCGCGGCCGAGCGCCAGGTCCTTGCGCGCCACCAGGCCCCCGGGGAAGCGCAGCTCGGCGGAGAGCACGCTGGTCGGGGCGTCCGCCGGGCGCAGCGGCAACGTCGTCCGATGCTGGGCGTCGAGCGGCAGCGGCTTGCCGTCCAGCGACAGGGTGACCGCCGTCGGAGCCTTGTTGGTCAGGCTCTGCCAGGTGAGGCGGACCCGGCGCGGCGCGCCCGGCACCGCCTTCTCCGGCGCGATCTCCACCTCCGCCGGCGGGCGAGGCAGGTTGATCCACTGCTCGGCCCTGGCCACCTCGCTGCCGGCGCCGTCCAGGGCGCGCGCCACCAGGTGGTGCGGCAGCAGGCCGGGACCGAAGTCGATCCTGGCTTTCCACGGGGGACCGTCGAGCCGCGCCACGCTGGCGCCGTCGAGCATCAGCTCGACCGCCGCGACGCCGGGCCCCGCCGAGAGCGCCACGGGCCCCGGGCCGGAAACCAGCCCCAGGAACAGGGTGATGAATGCGATCTGCATGGCGGCTATCTTGGCCCTGCTGATCAAAACTCGCCTGGAAATGGAAGAGTCTCATTGCCGCCGGCAGGCGACCGCGGGAGGGGTTCGGCGCCTCGTCCGCGCCGCCGACTCGAGCTTCCTACTGCGCCAGGCGGCCGCTCGTGCGCAGCAACCGGTCGAGGCGGGACAGCTCCACTGGTTTGGTGAAGTGAGCGTCGAACCCGGCGGCGCGCGCCAGCTCCTCGTCGGCATCACCGCCATAACCGGTCAGCGCAACCAGGAAGATGCCGCTGGCGCCCAGGCTGGCGCGGATGCGGCGCGCCACCTCGTTGCCGTCGATCTCCGGCAAGCCGATGTCCACCAGGGCCACGTCCGGCCGGTTGGCGATGGCGTGGGCCACCGCCTCGCCACCATCCGCGGCGACTTCGACGTGGTGGCCGCTGAGCTCGAGCAGCGTCTTCAAGGCCTCCCGCGTGTCGGCGTCGTCCTCGACCAGCAGGATGCGGCGCGCTCCGGCGTCGCCGCTCGGCGGCTCCGCCGCGCCGCTCGCTTCCCGTTGCCTCACCGCGCGACGCCGGCCGTTGCGGCCGCCGCCGCGGACGGCCGGCGCGGGGCGGCCGGCTGCCGCGTCCGTCCCGCCGGCCGCCTCGGCCCTGCTGCCCCCTGCCTCCTTGGCACGGCCGGCTGCCGGCGCGCCGCCGCCGCTGGCATCCTCGGCGCCGCTCGCCGCCGCCGCCTCGCCGCCTGCTGCCTCCGTGCCGGCGCCTTTCGCCGCCGCCTCGCCGCCGCCGCTGGCAGCGGGGGCCAGCGGCGGCGCGGAGGCGGGCAGACCCACCGCGATCTCGCGCGCCGCGGCGAGCAGGTCAGCCGGTTCGACCGGTTTGGTCACGTAGCGCTCGAAGCCGGCGGCCAGCGCGCGCCGCCGGTCTTCCTCGCGCGCGTGCGCGCTCACCGCCAGCGCCGGAATGGCGCCCCCGCGTTCGCGCCCGCGGCGGCGGAGCTGCCGGATGAGCGCATAACCGTCGCCGCCCGGCATCGCGATGTCGCTGATCAGCAGGTCGGGATGGAAGCGGTCGCAGAGCGCCAGCGCCTCGTTCAGCGAGCCGGCCGTGGCGACGGTCGCCCCGGCCGAGCGCAGGATCTCGCTCAGGATCTCGCGGGTGTCCGGCTCGTCGTCCACCACCAGCATCTTGAGCTTCCCCAGGTCGACGCCGGCCGCGGCATCGCTGGTTGCCGATGCCGCCGATGCCACCGGCGGCTGAGAGATCGCCGCCGCCCCTGCCTCTTCCCCGGCGCCGCCTGGCAGCGGCGGCATTGGCGGTATCGGCGTCGTGCCGGCGGCCTCCTGCAGCGCTGCCTGCGCCAGCGACGCGGGCAGCTCCGGCAGGGTCACGGTGAAGGTCGCGCCGCGGTTCACCCCCGGGCTCTCGGCCTCCACCCGGCCGCCGTGCAGCTCGACGATGTGCTGCACGATCGCGAGCCCGATCCCCAGGCCGCCGTGGGCGCGGGTGCTGCTGCTGTCGTCCTGCCGGAAGCGGTCGAACACGTGGCGCAGGAACTGCGGGCTGATGCCCTTGCCGGTGTCGGTGACCCTGATCTGGTAGCCGCCCGGCACGCGGCCGACCGCGATCACGATCTTGCCGCCGGCAGGGGTGAACTTGATGGCGTTGGAAACCAGGTTCCAGCCCACCTGCTGCAGCCGCTCGGCGTCGCCGGAGATCAACTCCTGGTGGTCCACCTCCGGGCCGATCACCAGGTCGAGCGACATGCCCTTGACCTCGGCCGCCGGGCGCATCGCCTCGACCGCCGCCTCGATCGACGACAGCAGCGGGATCGTCCGCAGGGTGACACGGAGCTTGCCGGCAATGATGCGCGACACGTCGAGCAGATCCTCGATGAGCTTGGCCTGCGCCGCCACGTTGCGCTCGATCACCTCCAGGCCATGCCCGCAGCGCGCCTCGTCGAAGGGGGTGGTGCGCAGCACCCGCGTCCAGCCCAGGATGGCGGTGAGCGGCGTCCGCAGCTCGTGTGACAGGGTGGTCAGGAACTCGTCCTTCAGCCGGTTGGCCTCGCGCGCCTCCGACGAGAGGATGTTCTCGATGGCGATCGACGCCACCTGCGCCAGCTGCGTGAGGATGGTCTTGTCCTCGTTGCCGAACTCGCCGCCCTGGCCCTGGGCGCGGCCGGCCAGATGCACCCAGCCGAAGCTCCGTCCGTCGCGGCCGGTCAGCGGCGCCGCCAGCCATCCGGATTCGGCGGCTCCGCTCAGCCGCTCCGGCCGCCGGGGCGGCGCGGCGCCATCAGTCAGCGCAGCCAGCGCATTCAGCGCGGCGCCCTCCCCGCCCAGGTCGCCGGCCGTGCCCCGGGCGCCCGCCACGGCGCCACCGCCGTCGCTGCCGCCGGCGTCTTCACCGCGCGCGTCTTCGCCTCCCAGCCTCTGGTCGCTTGCGTCGCCCGAGCCATCCTCATCGCCGTCGCCGTCGCCGCCGTCCTCGCCATGGCCCAGCCCCTCCGCCTCCCCCAGGAACCGCCACCGCGGCTCGCTCGCCAGCTCCCGCGGCGTGATCAACACCGTCCGGCCCTGATCGGCGAGCGCCCCGCTCATCGCCGCCGCTTGCGCCAGGAAACGCTGGTGGTCGCACTCCTCGGCGCCGCTCTCCGCCAGCATATCGGGGAGCGCGGCCCGCGCCGGCCCCTGCGCCTGGTCGAGAGTGGTCGTGGTCAGCGCGCAGCGCGGCGCCAGCAGGTCGCGCGCCGTCTCGGTGACGATCTCGAGGATCTCGCCGAGCGAGTTGACGGAGTTGATGGCGAGCGACGCCTCGGTGAGGTGATACAGCTGGTCGGCGCGCCGCCGCAGCGACTCCGCCTGGCGCCTTATCTGCTCGGTCTTCCGGAACAGATCGACGAACACCGCCACCTTCGACCGCAGCACCTCCGGCACCACCGGCGAGACGATGTAGTCGACCGCCCCCAGCGAGTAGCCGCGCGAGACGTGCGTCTCGTCGCTGAAAGCGGTGATGAAGATGATCGGCGTGCGCTCGGAGCTCTTGCGCTGGCGCACCATCGCCGCCGTCTCGAAGCCGTCCATCATCGGCATGTTGACGTCGAGCAGGATGACCGCGAACTCCTGCTCGAGCAGGCGGCGCAACGCATCGCGCCCGGACGCCGCGGTGACCACGTTCTGTCCGGGCTCGGACAGGATGGACTCCAGCGTCAGCCGGTTGTCGGCGCTGTCGTCCACCACCAGGATGTTGACCCGCTCGCCGCGAGCCGCCGCTTTGGTTTCGCCCATCTTGCGCCCGTCCGCTGCCTCGAGCTGTCCTCCGGGTTGCGGCTCCACGGCGTCAGCGATAGAGCCAGCCGCGCAGCACTGCCAGCATGTGCTCGGTGTCGACCGGCTTGGCAAGGTAGTCCCACGCTCCGGCTTCGAGTGTCTTCTCGCGATCGCCCTTCATCGCCTTGGCGGTGACCGCGACGATCGGCAGGTCTTTGAAGCGCGGCGAGCGGCGGATGGAACGGATCGTCTCGTAGCCGTCCATGTCGGGCATCATGATGTCCATCAGCACGATGTCGATGCCCGGCGTCCGTTCGAGCGTGGAGATGGCGCCCCGGCCGGTCTCCGCCGCCAGGACCTCCATATCGTAGCGCTCGAGCACGCTGGTGAGCGCAAAGATGTTGCGGATGTCGTCGTCGACGATCAGCGCCTTGCGGCCGGCCAGCACCGAAGGCGTCTCGTAGAGGTCTTCGATCATCCGCCGCCGCGCCGCGCCCAGCTCGCCCACCGGACGGTGCAGCAGCAGGGCGGTCTGGTCGACCAGCTGCTCCGGTGCCTGCACGTGGCGCAGCACCGGCAGGTTGCCGAGCTTCTTGATCAACCGTTCCAGCCGCCTCGGCACCGCCCGCGGCGTGTAGAGCAGCGCCGGCAACCCGCGCTCCGCGCAGCGCCGGATCAGCTCCTCGAGATCCGCCGCCTCACGCGGGTCGGCGCCCTGGGGCACCATCACCACGCAGGCATAGGGCCGCTCGTCGAGCCGCGACAGCGCCGCCAGGCTGGTCTCGGCGACGTGGACCCGCGCCGCGCCGTAGCTCACCAGCTCGAGCACCGCCGGCTGCAAGGCGTCGCGGCCGCCCACCACCAGCAGGTCCCGCTCCGGCTGGTCGATGGTGTCGCGGATGGCGAAGAACGCGGCCTCGAGCGCGTCGCGGGTCTTGATCGGCTTGTTGAGCAGCCCGATCGCTCCCATGCGCATGGCCTTGCCGCTGTCCTCCTCGGTGGTGATCACGTAGACCGGGATGTGCCGCGTCGCGGTGTCGACGCGCAGCCGCTCGAACACCCGCCAGCCGCTGATGTCGGGCAGCGAGATGTCCAGGGTGACTGCATCGGGCCGCCGCTCGCGGGCGAGCGCCACCGCCTCGGCGCCGCGGGTGGCAAGCAGTCCCTTGAACCCTTGCTCGCGCGCCAGGTCGAGCAGGAAGCGGCCGAAGTTCTCGTCGTTGTCGACGATCAGCACCACCCGGTCGCCCGGCTGCACGTTCTCGCGGTCGTCCGCCAGGCTGAGCACCCCCGTGTCGTCGGCGCTCAAGATCTCGCCATGCCGGGCCGCCTCGAGCTTGGCCTCCTGCTCGCCGTCCTGTTGCAGGTGGGCCATGCGCGCCAGATGCTCCTCGCGCAGCTCGGCGGCATCCGCCGCCGCCTGGGCCGCCGCCTGGGCCTGGGCCTGCGCCTGGGCGGGCGACATCGACGCCGCGCCGACCGCCTTCGGCGGCGCATAGGTCTGCGGCAGGTAGAGGGTGAACTTGCTGCCCTCCCCCGGCGCGCTGTGCAGGCGGATCTCGCCGCCCAGCAGCCGGGAGATTTCCCGGCTGATCGCCAAGCCCAGGCCGGTGCCGCCGTACTTGCGGCTGGTCGAGCCGTCGGCCTGCTGGAAGGCCTCGAAGACGATCTGCTGCTTGTCGGCCGGGATGCCGATGCCGGTGTCGGCCACCGAGATCGACAGCACCGAGCGCGCACGGTTTAGGACCTCGTTGTCGGGGCTCCAGCCCGCGGCGGCGCGCTCGATCGACAGCACCACGCGCCCGTCCTCGGTGAACTTGAAGGCGTTCGACAGCATGTTCTTGATGACCTGCTGCAGGCGCTTCGAGTCGGTGACGAAGGCGCGCGGCAGGCGCGTATCGAGCTCGATCGCGAAGTCCAGGCCCTTGGCCGCCGCGACGTGGCGGAAGGTGCGCTCGATGTAATCGGTGAGCTCCTTGAAGCGCACCTCGCCGACCTCCACCACCACGGTGCCGGACTCGATCTTCGACAGGTCGAGGATGTCGTTGATCAGATGCAGCAGCTCGTTGCCCGCCGAGTGGATGGTCTTGGCGAACTCCGTCTCCTTGGGCGAGAGATTGGATTCCAGGTTGCGCGACAGCTGGTCGGAGAGGATCAACAGGCTGTTGAGCGGCGTGCGCAGCTCGTGCGACATGTTGGCCATGAACTCGGACTTGTACTTCGAGGTCAGGGCCAGCTGCTTGGCCTTCTCCTCGAGCGCCTGGCGGGCCTGCTCGACCTCCTGGTTCTTGCGCTCCACCTCGGCGTTCTGCTCGACCAGCAGCCCGGCCTTCTCCTCGAGCTCCTGGTTGGTCTGCTGCAGCACCTCCTGCTGGCTCTGCAGCTCCTTGGCCAGCGACTGCGACTGGCGCAGCAGGTCCTCGGTGCGGGTGTTGGCCTGGATGGTGTTGAGCACGATGCCGATCGATTCCATCAGGTCGTCGAGGAAGGCCTGATGGGTCGGGCTGAAGCTGTCGAACGACGCCAGCTCGAGCACCGCCATGACCTGGCGCTCGAAGACCACCGGCAGCACGATCAGGTTGAGCGGCGCCGCCGTGCCCAGGCCCGACGAGATCTCGACGTAGTCGCGCGGGACGTTGCGCAGCAGCATCTTCTTGTTCTCGATCGCGCACTGGCCGATCAGCCCCTCGCCCAGCGCGAACTCGACCTTGCGCGGCGTGGTGGCGAAGCTCGCCAGCAGCCGCAGCCGCTGCGCCTCGGCGGCGCCGTCCAGGGTGTAGAAGACGGCCTGCTGCGCCGAGACGACCGGCGCCAGCTCGGAGAGGATCAGGCGGCCGACGGTCAGCAGGTCGCGCTGGCCCTGCAGCATGCGGCTGAACTTGGCGAGGTTGGTCTTCAGCCAGTCCTGCTCGCTGTTCTTGAGCGTCGTGTCGCGCAGGTTGCGGATCATCTCGTTGGTGGTGTCCTTGAGCGCCGCCACCTCGCCCTGCGCCTCGACCTTGATCGAGCGCGTCAGGTCGCCCTTGGTGACGGCGGTCGCCACCTCGGCGATGGCGCGCACCTGGGTGGTCAGGTTGGCTGCCAGCTGGTTGACGTTGTCGGTCAGGTCCTTCCAGGTGCCGGCCGCGCCGGGCACGCTCGCCTGGCCGCCCAGCCTGCCCTGCACGCCCACCTCACGAGCCACGGTGGTCACCTGGTCGGCGAAGATGGCGAGCGTGTCGATCATGCTGTTGATGGTGTCGGCGAGTGCGGCGATTTCGCCCTTGGCCTCCACCGTCAGTTTCTGCTTGAGATCGC
>DASZHY010000136.1:0-9108 GCA_035949675.1 Thermoanaerobaculia bacterium | reverse complement strand
CGCGGTCCGCGCCTACGCCCAGAAGGACCAGCGGGCGTACGCCAACAGCCAGATCACCGCCTTCACGCGCGGGCTGGGCGGCCTGGCCAAGGCCCTCGACAGCCTCAAGGGGCGTAAGACCGTCGTCTACTTCTCGCAGGGTTTCGACAGCAGCCTGCTGCTGGGCCGCGAAGACCTGGGCAGCAGGGAAGCGGCGGACGAGGCGTTGAACATCGCCTTTGGCAATACGCACCTGGTAGATACCGATCAACGCTTCGGCAACACCTCGTTGAAAGGCGCCGTCAACCGGATGCTCGAGGAGTTCCGGCGCGCCGATTGCGTCATCCAGGCCATCGACATCAGCGGCCTGCGCGCCCCCGGCGACGCCTCCGACACCGCCCAGGCCTCGGGGCAGGAGGCGCTCTTCTACATGGCCAACGAGACCGGCGGCGAGCTGTTCAAGGATGCCAACAACTTCGGCGAGCAGCTCGAGCACGTGCTCGAGCGCACCAACGTCACCTACCTGCTGGCCTTCCAGCGCTCCGACCTGAAGGCCGACGGCGCCTATCATCGCCTGCGGGTCAAGATTCGGGCGTCGGGAGTCCGCCTCTCCTACCGTCCCGGCTACTACGCGCCGCGGCCCTACCGGCAGCTCGATCCGCTGGAGAAGAGCCTGCTGGCCGCCGACGGCATCGCTCGCGCCGTGCCGCGCAACGGCCTCGACATCGGCCTGCTGGTGGCGCCGTTCCGCGCCAACGTGAAGGCGGCCTACGTGCCGGTGATCATCGAGCTGCCGGGGCCCAGCCTGATGCAGGGAGAGCAGGGCGACCGCTTGAACCTCGAGGTCTACACTTACGTCAGCAATGCCCAGGGCCAGATGGCCGATTTCTTCACCCGCCGGTTCGCGCTCGACGTCAAGAAGGGCCGCGAGGCGCTGCAGGCGACGGGCGTCAAGTACTACGGTCATCTCGACCTGCCCGCCGGCGAATACCGGGTGCGGGTGCTGGTGCGCGACGCGGACTCGGGGCGCACCGGGGTGCGCTCGGTGCCGCTGTCGGTCCCCATTTATCAAAAGCAGGAGCCGGTGCTGCTGCCGCCGCTGTTCATCGAGGCGCGACGCAACTGGGTGCTGGTGCGCGAGCGCGCCAAGCAGGCCGACGGCGCTTCGGTCGTCTACCCGTTCACGCTCAAGGGCGAGCCCTACGTGCCGGCCGCCCGCCCGGCCCTGGGCAGCGCCGACAAGGCGCGCTTGTGTCTGGTTGGCTACAACCTCGGCGCCGGCGACCTGGCGCTCGAGGGGCATGTCACCGCTGCCGACGGCAGCCCGCTCTCGGGCGGCGATCTGACCCTGGTCGAACGCACCGCGAGCGGGGTCCCGGGAGAGGACGAGCTGCTGGCCACCTTCCAGCCGACCGGGCTCGGGGCGGGCGACTACGTCTTGCGGGTGGCGCTCACCGACCGCACGACAGGGCGCAAGGAAGTAAACTCGTTGTCCTTTCAAGTGGTCCGATAGTGTAGAATCCATCATCGGCTCACAGAAGGACATAGCCGATGAAGGAGGATGACCGCCGTGTTGCGGCTATCGCGCTCCACGCCTCCGTTGCCCCTCTCTCCTCCAAACCACGCCGGGCGGGGCGCCCTTGGCGACGACAGCCAGCGGCTCCAGGCCGAGATGATCGGCCGGCGCCTGGCGACGGACCGGCGCCCGCTACGCGGTTAGCGCGCTAACAAGGAGAAGACCAGTCATGCCATCGACATCGCGGAAATCATCCGGTCCATCCCTTCCCGCCGTCGCGCTGGGCCTTGCGCTCGGCGCCTGGTTGCTGGCGGCCGGCGCCGGCGTGCGGGCGGCGCCGCAGCCGCCGGACCCGAAGCTCGGGTCTTTCTCCGAGAGCACCGAGGTCACGGTGGTGCAGGTGCCGGTGCAGGTGGTGCGCGACGGTGGTCCGGTGCAGGGGCTGACGGCGGCCGACTTCGCGGTCTTCGACGGGCGCAAGCCGCAGAAGGTGACCGGCTTCGAAGTGCTCGACCTGTCCGCCAGGCAGGGCCCGGCAGTGGCCAGCATCCCGCCGGCGCTGCGGCGCCACTTCCTGATGCTCTTCGACCTCGCCTTCTCGGAGCCGAAGTCGGTGATCAAGGCCCGCCAGATGGTCCGCGAGATGTTGCCGGCTCTCCACCCGTCCGACCTGGTGGCGGTGGCGACCTACAGCAACTCCCGGGGCCCGCGCATCGCGGTGGGCTTCACCTCCGACCGGCGCCAAGTGCTGCAGGCGATCGACACGTTGGGGCTGCCGGAGCTGGTGGACCGCAACCCCGACCCGCTGAGCCTGATCGCGGCCGACTTGCAGCAGCAGCGGGCCAGCGGCGGCGCTGCGCGCCAAGAGGCGCAGGCGGCGGCGCTCGAGAACGCCAAGGACTTCACGAAGCTGTCCGAACGCGCCAACCGTGAGCAGCAGCAGGCGATAGCTGCCGCGCTTGCTCGCTCGTTCAGCGACCTGGCGCGGCTGCTGGACAGCGTCCACGGCCGCAAGCAGGTCATCTACCTCTCCGAGGGTTTCGACACCGCGTTGCTGCTGGGGACCGAAGACCAGAAGGCGCAGGCGGACATGGCCGACCTCTCGATCCACGGCCAGGGCTACCTGATCGACTCCGACAAGCGCTACGGCGACACCCGCGGCGCCAACGTGCTCGAAAAAATGATGGAGCAGTTCCGGCGCTCCGACTGCATCATCCAGGCAGTCGACATCGGCGGGCTGCGGGCCCAGGGAGACCTGGGCCCGGCGCGCGCCTCGGGTGAAGGCACGCTGTTTGCGATGGCCCATGACACCGGCGGCGAGCTCTACCGCAATTTCAACGACCTCGCCGCGGCGATGAACCAGGTGCTGAAGAAGACCAGCATCACCTACGTGCTCAGCTTCCAGCCCGACGAGATCAAGCACGACGGTTCCTACCACAAGCTGCGGGTGGAGCTGAAGAACGGCCCGGCGACCAAGGGCGCCCAGATCTTCTTCCGTCCCGGCTATTACGCTCCCAAGCCCTACCGGCAGCAAACCGCCACCGAGCGGACGCTGGCGGCGGCCGAAAACGTGATCGGCGGCGGCGACAGCGGCGCGGTGGGCATGGCGGTGCTGGCCGCGCCTTTCAGGGTGGCGGGCGACAAGGCCTACGTGCCGGTGGTGATCGAGGCCGACGGCGCGAGCTTGCTGGCCGGCACCGGCGGCAATGCCCTGCCGGCCGAGATCTACGCCTACGCCATCAGCTCCTCGGGGACCATCCAGGACTTCTTCACCCAGAGCCTGCGCTTCGACCTCGCCAAGGTGGCGCCGGCGCTGCGCCAGGGCGGGATCAAGTTCTACGGTCATCTGGATCTGCCGCCGGGCGAGTACAACGTCCGGGTGCTGGTGCGCAACGGCGGCACCGGCGCCTTCGGCCTGCGCTCGCAGCCGCTGGTGGTTCCGGCCTTCTCCGAGGCGGCGGCGGTGCTGCTGCCGCCCTTCTTCCCCGAGACTCCCGGACGCTGGCTGATGGTGCGCGAGTCGGGGCGCGGCGAGCAGCAGTCGGCCCCCTACCCGTTCGTGGTGCAGGAAAAGGCCTACATCCCCTCGTCGCGGCCGGTGCTGGCGGCGGGACAGGACGCGGCGGTGGCGCTGGTCGGCTACCACCTGCCTGCCGGGGGCCTCAAGGCCGAGGCCAGGGTGCTGGCGGCGGACGGCAAGGACCTGGGCGAGGGAGACCTGAAGCTCGGCGGCCGCGAGAACCCTGACGCCGCGGGTGAAGACCGGCTGACCGCCACCTTCCGGCCGCCGGCGAGCCTGGTGCCCGGCGAGTACCAGCTGGTGATCGTGCTCACCGACGCCCAGGGCGTGGCGCACAACAGCGCCACTCGCTTCGTGGTGCCGGCGCCGGCGCAAGGGGCCCACGGTTAGCTTGCCTTCGGCTCCAGAGCCGGCCGGCTCGCTCCGTCCGCCGGGAGAGGGCTCAGCGGGAGGGGGCGGCGACGTGGTCGAGCTGCGCCTGCTGCCCGGCCGTGACAAGGCGGTGCGCGACGGCCATCCCTGGATCTTCTCCGGCGCCATCGCGGCGACGGGCACCGTCGCCGCAGGCGGCGGCGCGAAGGGGGCCGCCGCCGCGGGCCGCGGCGCGGCAGGCGGCGGCGCGACGGGCGTTGGCGCGACGGGCGGAGCCGGCGGCGCCGCCGAGGCTCGCCAGGCGCCGCTCGCCCGCGTCTTCGACGCCGCGGGTCACTCCCTCGGACTGGGTTTCTACAGTCCGCGCTCGCAGATCCGTGTGCGCATGCTGGGCCAGCGGGTCGAGCGCGCCGACCAGGCGTTTTTCGCCGCGCGGCTGCACGAGGCGATGGCCCTGCGCCGGGCCGTGCTGCCGCTCGCCACCACCGGCTTCCGGCTGCTCAACGCCGAGGGCGACGGCATCCCCGGCTGGACGGTCGACCGCTTTGGCGACGTGCTGGTCAGCCAGATCACCGTCGCCGGTCTCGAGGCGCTGCGCGGCACCGCCTACGCGGCGCTTGGCGAGCTGCTGCCGGAGTGCTCCGTGTTGCAGTGGAACGCGGTGCCGGCGCGGCGCGGCGAGGGCCTGCCGGTAGGCGCCGCGGCCGAGGCGATCGCCGGCGCGCCGCCTGCGGAGGCGCCGTTCACCGAGTCAGGCTTCTCGCTGACCGCCGACCTGGCGGGCGGCCAGAAGACCGGCTTTTACTGCGACCAGCGTGAAAACCGGCGCCTGGCCGAGCGGCTGGCCGGCGGCCGGCAGGTGCTGGACCTGTTCGCCCACGCCGGCGCTTTCGGCATGTACGCGCTGCGCGGCGGCGCCCGCCACGTCACCCACGTCGAGAGCTCGGAGAAGCTGATCGAGCGCGGGCGCCGGCAGCACGCCGCCAACGGCTTCGACGCCGGCGCCGCCGACTGGGTGCGAGCCAACGTCTGGGAGCACCTGCGCCAGGAAGGCGCGCCCTGCGACATGGTGATCTGCGATCCGCCGCCGCTGGTGCGCAAGCGCGCCGATCTCGACGCCGCGGCCCGCGCCTACAAGGACCTCAACCGTCTGGCCCTGGGCCGGCTCGCTCCCAACGGCCTGCTGCTCACCTTCAGCTGCAGCGGCGCGGTCGATGCCAAGCTCTTCCGTCAGATCCTCTTCGCCGCCGCGGTCGAGGCCAAGGTGAGGGTGGCCCTGCTCTCGCCTCTCGCCGCCGCCCCCGACCACCCGGTGGCCATCACCCACCCCCAGGGCGAGTACCTGAAGGGCTGGCTGGCGGTGGTGTCCGGGCCGGTCTCCTGATTTCGTCTCCGCCGCCCGATTCGCCCGCACTGACTATTTGTAGCTGTAGCGATTGTTGAGACACGGCGGCCGGCGCCGCGGTCCGTGTGCGAGCCGGTGGGAAAGGAGCCTTCCATGATGCGAACCGAGCGGCTGTCGTCCACTCGCTCCCGGCGAGCTGTGATTTCCCTCGCCGCCTGCATTGCCATCGCCGCGGTGTCCGCGCCGTCAACGGCGGATGCTGCCGTTGCAACACTAGAGCGGCAGCCGATCGAGATCGGCGCCGCCCGCCAGCTGCCGGTGGGGACCGTGGTCACGGTCGAGGGTTCGGTGACCGTTCCCTCGGGGCTGCTCTCGTCCGGCGGCACCCTCGACCAGGGATTCGCCATTCAGGACCACACCGGCGGCATCTACGTGAGCGTCGCGACGAATCTGGGGCTTGAGCTGCGCCAGCGGGTGCTGGTGACCGGCGCGCTCGCGAGCAGCAACGGGTTCTTGATCCTGGTGCCGGCGAGCACCGGCGACGTCGAGGTCCGGGGCCGAGGGCCCAGGGTGGAGCCGCTCTGGTTGCGCACCGGCAGCGTGGGCCCCGCCAATCAAGGGCTGCTGGTCCGGGTCGTGGGTGTGATCACCCAGCCCGTGGCGCCCGATCCGCCTTTCGGCAACCAGGTGGTGGTCGACGACGGCTCCGGTCCGGTCCGCATCTTCGTCAACACCTCGACCGGCATCGACGTGAGCGGTCTAGCGCCGGGCCTGCTGCTGTCGGTGACCGGCCTGAGCGACGAGTTCGACACTCCCGAGATCGATCCGCGCTTCCAGAGCGACCTGCGCCAGCCGACGGATCGCTAGCGGCACGCCACCAGCCCCAGGAGGACCATGATGAGACTCTTCGGCCTGCGTCTGCGATCCGTCCTCGCCACCACGCCGCTCCTGGCTGCCGCATCGCTCCTTGCCGCCGGCTCGACGCCCGTCGCCGATGGCTCCCGCCTCTCCTCCGGCGGCGGTCCGCCGAAGACCGAGCTGCAGTTACTGGCACGGACCAGCCGCGAGGTCGGACTGCTGCCCGCGGCGACGTCCTGCACCGTCGACCCCGCGCGCGAGCTGTTCGTCACCGACGTGTCGGTGGTCGACGATTGCTATCGCACCACCTGGACCGGTTCGTGCCCGGCGCCCGTGACCCCGGCCACCCGCGGCGCCTGGACCTTCGGCGGCGTCATCCCGGGGGTCTTCGGGACCAACGACCGCGCCACGCTCTCGAACCTGGTCACCAGCTGGTTCAGCTTCTGGATGACCGATCAGGTGATCAACGGCGATACCGCGCGGGCGCGGCCCTTCACGATGAGCGACATCGTCGACCCCTGGCTGGCCGCGAGCGGCGGCTCGACCCTCGACATGACGAAGGCGCCGTTTCGCCTCACGGCCATCGTCGCGCGGCTCGACCTGCGCCAGAACGCGGCCCATGGCGGCATCGAGACGGCGGGGGAGGGCCGGTTCATCTTCAACCTGCTCGATTCGCAAGGCCGGCCGACCGCCTTCAACGTCATCCTCGAGTTTGGCCTGGACGCTGCCACGTGCGCCGACGTGCTCAACTGGGCCCAGATCTATCACGCCCTGGGGAGCCTGCCCTTCGGACCCAACTTCAACGCCGCACTGGAGACCATTACCGATCACTTCACCGCCATCAATGCTTCGCCCGGCAAGCCGAACGGCAGCGCCATCAACCAGGTGCGCACCAACGAGATTTTCCTCGCCGACAGCGAATGGGAGCAGCGTGAGTTCCACCTGGCGGCCTCGGGCAGCCCGCGCCCGTTGAGCGAGACGACCGTCGCGCTCTCTCCGCGGCAGTTGCTGGACCATCAGCAGGTCATCGCCAACTTCATCAATTCCAACACCACCGCCATCCTGGCCAACAACTACGCCGTGCCCCTTTCCTTCGGCGGCGCCTCCTTCCTGGGCGCGGCCGGCGACGAGCTGCGTTCGGTGAGCTGGGACGGCCCCACGCCCGCCTGCTCGAAGATCAGCAACAAGAGCGCGCGCTCCGTCTTCTCGCTGGGCACCTGCGGCGGCTGTCACAGCGGCGAGACCGGGACGCCGTTCGTCCACGTCGACCTCCGCCAGCCCGGCGCGCCCGCCCCGCTGTCGACCTTCCTGACCGGCAAGTCCTTCACCGACAGCTGCGGCGTGGTCCACAGCTACAACGATCTCAACCGGCGTCGCGTCGACCTCTGCCAGCTCCTCGGAAAGACCTGCGCCCAGGTCGACGCCGAGCCGCAGACGACCTTCCCGCACTGAAGGCGGCCAGGCCGGCCGAACACGCCCCGGTCTCGTACCATGCCAATTATGCTAATATCTATATCTTATAAAGGAGGAACGTCGATGCGAAAGCTGCTCAGACTCGCATTCCTGGCCGGATTGCTCCTGGTCGCGCCGGTGGCGCCGGCCGTCACCCCCGTCTATGCTTTCGGCTCCTGCGAGAACATCATCGGTAACGCCTGTTCTCCCGATGGCAGGACCCTGCAGTGCACTTGGGAAGGTGACTTCGCAGGCATGTGCACCTGTTCCGGCGGGCAGTGGGACTGCATCTGATCGTCAGCGGCGGCGGAAGTCGGTCCCGGTAGTGGCTCAGTTTGCCTGCTGCTCCCGCCGGGGCGATCCAATCAACTGGATCGCCTCCTGGCTCTAGCCTTTGCTCCTCCGCTTGGGGAAGCGGCGGCCGTACTCCCGCTGCAACTCTTCCATGACCTGGCTTACCTGCTCGGGACCAGGCAGGCCGGGATTATGTACTTGACTGACCCAGGCCAGAACGTCCCCCAAAGGGGACGGGGCGCAAGCGGTGACGCACAGGCGCTCTCAGGTCCAGACTAGAGCAATTTGCCAGAAGTTGTTACAATAATGAGATAGAGAAAAAAGCCAATCGCTAGGCCCATAGAATAGTAGGCAAAAAGATATCGGGTCCTGAAAATAGCGATGACGGCGCCACCACCTACCGTACCGACCACCGCAGCGATGTCTGATATAGCGGCCCCCCGCTGGTGTTGTAACGTCCGGTGGGTGATCCAGCCGACGACCACTCCGAACAGAAAGGCTCCCACATTCTGGGTCACACTCTGGGCTGGTCCTGCGGCCGGGGGGATGGCGTCGTGCGGGAACATGGGTGTTTTCCTATCACAACCTGGCCGCCGTGGTGGTATCAGCGGTCGGTGTCGGGCTCGGCTTGGCGCATGGCCGCGGCGCAGGTAGGTAGTGCGCGTATGCTCACGTCATGCGAGAGCATGACCCCCAACTTCCGGCCGCCGGCCCTGCCTGGCGCGGGCTGGCGGTTCGTCGCCGTCGGCCACGCGCCGCAGCCAGGGGAGCGCTACGAGGTCGCCGTCGCGGCCGGCCTGGAAGGCGTGCAGGTCTTCCGGGACCGCTGCGTCGGCCCACACCGCTTCGAGCGGATCGACTACATGGCGGTCGTCGCCTTCCGCGAGCTGCCGCGGTAGGGTTGCCACACGGCCGGAAGGGTCGGGGCGCCGGGCCGCGTCGGGGGTTCCGCCCCGGTCTGCGACGGTGGCGACACCACTCCAGAGGGAGCGGTGCCGAAAGTTAAAGCTTTACTTGAATTTTTCGCTTTCCCTGATATGGTATTGACATCGCGCGAGCGGTCTGCTAGCCGGCTGACCCAGCGATTAAGGTATGCCTATAAGACCAAGGCGCACTCCTCAAAGGACTATCGCGGCTGCGAACTACTTCCTCAGCAAGGCCGCCGAGGAGGGCGTGTCGATCGACCCTCTCAAGCTCCAAAAGCTCGTCTACTTCGCCCATGGCTGGCACCTGGCAGTCACTGGCAAACCCTTGATCGATGAGGCCGTGGAG
>DASZHY010000135.1:0-2354 GCA_035949675.1 Thermoanaerobaculia bacterium | reverse complement strand
CCGCCGGCTTCATGTTCGACGGCGCGCTGCGCGCCCTGGGCTGCGTGGTGGTGCCTACCGGGCCCGGCCACACCGAGCTGCAAGTGCGCATCGCGTCCCACCTGGGCGCCACCGGTTACGTCGGCACGCCGAGCTTCCTCTACGCCATCCTCAAGAAGGCTGCCGAGGCGCGCTCGCCGTTGCAGATCGAGGTGGCCTACGTCACCGCCGAGATGCTGCCCGAATCGCTGCGCCGCGAGCTCGAAACCGATTTCGGCATCCGCGTGCTGCAGGGCTACGGCACGGCCGACCTCGGCATGCTGGCCTACGAGTGCCCGGAAAAGCAGGGCATGCACCTGCATCCCGAGGTGATCGTCGAGGTCCTCGACCTGGCGACCCGCGAGCCGGCGGCGCCGGGGCAGCCGGGGGAGGTCGTGGCGACGATCTTCGACGAGGCCTATCCGTTGATTCGCTTTGCCACCGGCGACCTCAGCACCTTCCGCGACGATCGGCCATGCGCCTGCGGGCGCACCGCGCCGAAGCTCGCCGGCATCCTGGGGCGGGTCGGCGACGCGGTCAAGGTCAAGGGGATGTTCGTGCACCCGAGCCAGATCGGGGAGATCGTCAAGGGCTTCCCCCAGGTGGCACGGCTGCAGGCGGTGGTGACGCGTGCGGCGCACCAGGACCATCTGCGGTACCTCGTGGAGCTCGCCGCCGGGGCGCCGGACGCGGGGCTGGCGGACCGCCTCGCCGAGGCGCTGCGCGAGCAGCTCAAGGTGCGCGGCGAGGTGGAGATCGTTCCCCACGGCACCATTCCCGCCGAGGCCAAGAGGATCGACGACCGGCGAGTCTGGGAGTAAGTCGATGGGCGTGCCGCAGCTCGAGGTCGCCGACGTGACGCTGCGCTTCGGCGGCGTCACCGCCCTCGAGGACGTGAGCTTCGCGGTCGAGAGCGGCGCCATCCACGCCATCATCGGGCCCAACGGCGCCGGCAAGACCAGCATGCTCAACGCCATCAGCGGCGTGGTGCGGCCGCAGCAGGGCCGCATCGTCCTGGCGGGCGAGGACATCACCCGCCTGTCGCCGCACGCCCGCACCCGCCTGGGCCTGGCGCGCACCTTCCAGAACATCGCGCTGTTCAAGGGGATGACGGTGCTGGACAACCTGTTGATCGGGCGCCACACCCACCAGCATTGCGGCATCTGGAGGGGCGGCATCTACTACGGTCCGGGCCGCCGGGAGGAGGTGGCGCAGCGCCTGGTGGTCGAGGAGATCATCGATTTTCTCGAGATCCAGCACATCCGCAAGCAGGTGGTGGGCACGCTCGCCTACGGCTTGCAGAAGCGCGTCGAGCTGGCGCGCGCGCTGGCGCTGGAGCCCAAGATCCTGCTGCTCGACGAGCCGATGGCCGGCATGAACGCCGAAGAGAAAGAGGACATGGCGCGCTTCGTCATCGACGCCAACGAGGACCGCGGCACGACGGTGGTGATGATCGAGCACGACATGGGCGTGGTGATGGACGTCTCGCGCCGCGTGGTGGTGCTCAACTTCGGCAGGAAGATCGGCGACGGCACGCCGCAAGAGGTGAAGCGCGACCCTCACGTGCAACTGGCCTACCTCGGACAGGAAGACGCCGCGCCGGCGGCGCCCCAAGTGTCCCGATAGCCGCGAATGGACCTGGACACCTTCCCCAAGCTGCTGGTCGCGACGGCTTCCCGGCTCGGCGCCCGGACGGCGCTGCGCGAGAAGGACCTCGGCATCTGGCAGCCGACCACCTGGCAGCAGTACCACGACCACGTGCGCGACTTCTCGCTGGGCCTTCTCGCCCTCGGCATGCAGCGCGGCGACAAGG
Source organism: Thermoanaerobaculia bacterium (assembly GCA_035949675.1). Taxonomy (GTDB): domain Bacteria; phylum Acidobacteriota; class Thermoanaerobaculia; order Multivoradales; family UBA5704; genus JASLEW01. The sequence continues at coordinate 523 of DASZHY010000135.1, read as the reverse complement.
TCGCGATCATCGGCGACAACCGCCCGGAGTGGCTCTACGCCGAGCTCGGCGCCCAGGGCGGCGGCGGCACCTCGGTCGGCATCTACCAGGAGTCCAACCTCAACGAGGTGGCCTACGTCATCGATCACTCGGACGCGGTCTTCGTGGTCGCCGAGGACCAGGAACAGGTGGACAAGATCCTCGACATGATCGAGAAGCTGCCGAAGGTCAGGCACGTCATCTTCAGCGACCCGCGCGGCATGCGCCACTACCGGCACCCGGCGCTGATCAGCTTCGCGGCCGTGGAGGAAAGAGGGCGCGAGCTCGGACGCGGCCGGCCGCACCTGTGGACCGAGAGCGTCTCGGCCGGCGGCGCCGACGACGTGGCGATCATCTGCTACACCTCGGGGACCACCGGCTTCCCCAAGGGCGCGATGCTGACGTTCCGCAACCTGCTCACCATGGCGACGAGCCTGAACCAGGTCGACGCCAAGCTGCCGGACGACGAGTTCGTCTCCTTCCTGCCGCTGGCGTGGATCGGCGA
>DASZHY010000134.1:0-13427 GCA_035949675.1 Thermoanaerobaculia bacterium | reverse complement strand
CAGCGACAACCACGACCTGTGGATCGACCCCGACGACCCCCAGCGCATGATCCTGGGCAACGACGGCGGCGCCAGGATCAGCTTGAACGGCGGCCGCACCTGGTCGAGCGAGGACAACCAGCCGACGTCCCAGATCTACCGTGTGGCGGTGGACCAGCGCGTCCCGTACTGGATCTACGGAGCGCAGCAGGACAAGACCACGATCGCCATCCCCAGCGCCTTCCCCGGTCCGGGGATCGGGGAAAGGGACTGGCACCCGGTGGGGGGAGGCGAGTGCGGCTGGGTGGCGCCCGATCCGCGCGATCCCGACGTCGTCTACGCCGGCGGCTACGGCGGCGAGATCACGCGCTACGACCACCGGACGCGCCAGGCGCGCGAGATCGCCGCCTGGCCGCAGCAGATCGACGGCCAGGCGGTCAGGGACTTGAGGTACCGCTGGAACTGGAACGCGCCGATCCTGGTGTCTCGCCACGAGCCGCACGTCCTCTACCACGCCGCCCAGGTCCTCTTGCGCAGCCCGGACGGCGGGGAGACGTGGGAGGAGATCAGCCCGGACCTGACGCGCAACGACAGGGGCAAGCAGGGCTACTCGGGAGGGCCGATCGGCCACGAGATCACCGGCGTCGAGGTCTTCGACACGATCTTCGCGCTCGCCGAGTCGCCGCACGACCGGGCGACGATCTGGGCGGGCAGCGACGACGGCCTGGTCCACCTCACCCGGGACGGCGGCAAGACCTGGCGGAACGTGACGCCCAAGGGCCTGCCGGAATGGATCCAGATCAATGCCCTCGAGGTTTCGCCGCACGATCCCGCCAGCGCCTACCTGGCGGCGACGCTGTTCAAGCTCGAGGACCGGCGGCCTTATCTCTACAAGACCAACGACTACGGCAAGACCTGGACCAAGATCGCCGGCGGCATCCCGGCGGGGGCGTTCACCCGCGTGGTGCGGGAAGACCCGGCGCGCCGCGGCCTGCTGTATGCCGGCACCGAGAGCGGGCTCTACGTCTCGCTCGACGACGGCGCCTCCTGGCAGCCATTCCAGCTCAACCTGCCGGTGGTGCCGATCACCGATCTGGTGGTTGCGGGCAACGACCTGGTGGTGGCCACCCAGGGCCGGGCGTTCTGGGTCCTCGACGATCTGACTCCCCTTCGCCGCTGGCAGCCGGAGACGGCCCGCCGTCCGGTCGTGCTCTTGCGGCCGCAGCCGGCAACTCGCGGCGGCGGCGCGGGGCTCGATGCGCTCGACGCGCTCGATGCGGACGGCGCGCGGCACGCCCGGCTGGGCCAGAACCCGCCGGCGGGGCTGGTGATCTATTTCTGGCTGGTGGACGAGCCCAAGCCGGCCGACGTGGTGACGCTCGAGATCCTGGCCGGCGGCAAGGTGGTCCGCGGCTTCTCGAACCGGCAGCCGGAAGCGAAGGCCGCGAAGGCCGCGAAGGCCGCGAATGCCGCGAATTCCGACATCGGGCCGGAAGAGGACGAGGACGCGGGCGGCGCCGTCCTGTCGCCCAAGGCAGGGCTGAACCGTTTCGTCTGGGACCTGCGGATGGAAGAGCCCAAGCTGATCACGGCCCGGCTCGTCTTCGACGACTATCCGCCGGTCGGGGTCAAGGTGGCGCCGGGCGCCTACACGGTGCGCCTGCGGGTGGGGACGCAGACCTTCGAGGAGCAGACCAGGGTGCTGCCGAACCCGCGGGTCTCGGTTCCCGCCGCCGACCTCGAGCGCCAGCAGCAGCTGCTCGCCGCGCTCCATGCCCGCCTCGCCGAGACCCATGAGCTGGTGCGCCGCAGCCGCGACCTCGAGGCCCGGGTCCGCGATCAGGCCGAGCGCGCGGCGCAGCTCGGCAACGCCGGCGCCAGCCGCGAGCGCGCCCAGGAGCTGACGGCGAAGCTCGACCGCGTCGCCGAGCAGCTCTGGAACCCCGAGCTGCAGGCGGACGAGGACTCGCTCGTCTACACGCCCAAGCTCGACTTCCAGTTTGCGGCGCTCGCCGGCGTGCTGGCGACCGCCGACGCCAGGCCGACGGCGGCCGAGGAGCGGCGCTTCGCCGACCTCGACGGGCAGCTCACGGCGCTGCGCGGCGCGCTGCGGGAGATCTGGGACCAGGACCTGGCGGCCTTCAATCGCGCCCTGGCCGCGGCGGGCGCGCCACCCCTCCTGGCAGAGCCCTGGCGCTAGGCACCAGGCGCTGAGCTGGTCCGTCCGGAGCGGAAACTCCTCGACGGCGGGCGCGTAAGCTAGCGACAGGGAGGATCGCGCCATGGTGCGACAGGTCCGTTACGCGTTGCGGGTGCTGGCGGCGCGGCCGGGGTTCGCCCTGGCGGTGGTGGCGATCCTGGGGCTCGGGGTCGGCCTCGACACGGCGATCTTCAACTTCATCAACTCCATGCTGATCCGGCCGCTGCCGTATCGCGACGCCGATCGGCTGGTGACGCTGCACTCGACGCGCCAGGCGGAGGGCACCGACTGGGACCAGCTCTCGGCGGCGGACCTGCGGGACTTTCGGGAGCAGAACCGCGTCTTCTCGGCGGTCGGGGCGCTGTCGCGGCGGAGCTTCAACCTCAGCACCGAGGAGGAGCCCGAGCTGGTCAACGGCTGCGCGGTGTCGGCGAACCTGTTCTCGATTCTCGGCGTGGCGCCGCTCGTGGGCCGCGACTTCCGGCCGGAGGAGGAGGAGCCGCATCGCGCCGCCGTGGCGTTGCTCGGGCACCGCCTCTGGCAGCGCCGGTTCCGCGGCGATCCGGCGGTGGTCGGCAGGACGGTGCGGATCGACGGCAAGCTGCACCAGATCATCGGCGTGATGCCGGAACGCTTCGCCTTCCCCGAGCTCGCGGAGCTGTGGACGCCGCTCGGGCTGGCCGGCGACCCGGGGCCGCGCAGCCTGCACACGCTGGACGGGCTGGCGCGGCTCGGGCCCGGGGTGAGCGTGGCCAGGGCGCAGCGCGCCATGGAGGGGATCGCCCGCCGCCTTGCCGCCCAGTATCCGGCCACCAATGCGCTGCGGGGGGCGCGGGTGCGGCCGCTGCGCCTCTACGCGATGCCGGAAGGACCGCGCATCGGCATGTACCTGATGCTGGCGGCGGTGGTCTGCGTGCTGCTCGTCATCGCCGCCAACGTGGCGACTTTGATGCTGGTCCTGGGCACGAGCCGCGCCACCGAAACCGCGGTGCGCGCCGCGCTGGGGGCCAGCCGCGCCAGCCTGCTGCGTCAGTCGCTGCTCGAGAGCCTGCTGCTGGGGGCGGCGGCGGCCGTCGTCGGGGTGGCGATCTCGGGGTGGCTGGTGCGGCTGATGACCGCCAGCGTGCCGGTTGCCATCCCGTTCTGGATCCATTTCGAGCTCGACGCGCGCGTCGTCGCCTTCGGCGTGGGCGTGGCCCTGCTGGCGACCGGCGTCTTCGGTCTCGCGCCGGGGTGGTGGGCGGCGCGCCGCGAACCGTTCCCGGTGCTGCGCGAGGGTGGAGTGGGCTCGGCGGGGGCGTCCGGCGCGCGCCTGCAGCGCGTCCTGGTGGTGGGCGAGCTGGCGCTGTCGGTGGTGGTGCTGATCGGCGCGCTGCTGATGGTCAAGAGCTTCGCTCATCTGCGCTCGGCGCCGCGCGGCTACGGCAGCGCCGACCTGCTGACGCTGCGCCTGTCGCTGTCGACCGCCGAGTACCGAGACGCGGCGCGGCGGCGGGTCTTCTTCCACGACCTGCTGCGGCGGGTGGAGGCGCTGCCTGGGGTCCGTGCCGCCGGCCTGGTGGAGTCGCTGCCGATCGGCCACGGCGACTACACGACGGTCAACCTGGAGGCCGAGGACCGGCCGTCGCGGCGCGGCCAGGAGCCGGTGGCGGTCCATCATGCCGCGACCGCCGGCTATCTGCGGGCGGTCCAGATCCCGATCCTCCTGGGGCGCGACTTCACGCCGGCGGAGGCCGACCGCGGGCAGCCGGTGGCCCTGGTCAACGCCGCGCTGGCCCGCCGCCTCTGGCCGGGGGCCGACCCGCTCGGACGCCGCCTTCGCGGCGCCGGCGGCACCGGTCCATGGCTGCGGGTGATCGGCGTCGCCGGCGACGTCGACAACTCGTTCCACCTCGCCGGCGTCGACGCGGTGCCCGCCGCCCAGATCTACGTGCCCTACCCGATGAGCCCGACCTCCGACATGTCGCTGGTGGTGCAGGCGAAAGGCCGGCCCGCCGCGCTGGCGGCAGCGGTGCGCGCCCAGGTGCGGGCGGCCGGCCCCGGCGTGCCGGTCTACCGCCTGCTGACCATGGACGACGTGATCGCCCAGGTGCTCTGGCTGCCGCGCCTGTGGGGCCAGTGGTTCACGGTGTTCGGCGGGCTGGCGCTGCTCATCGCCGCCCTGGGCGTCTACGGCGTGACCGCCTTCGCGGTCGCCCAGCGCCGCCGCGAGATCGCCATCCGCATGGCGCTGGGCGCCCGCCGCGGCCATCTGCTGGCGATGATCACCGGCCAGGGGGCGGCGCTGGCCGCGGTCGGAATCGTCATCGGGGTGGCCGTGGCGCTGCCGGCGATGGGCGCGCTCGCCGCCGTCCTCTACGGCGTCAGCCCCACCGATCCGTCGATCTTCGGCGGTGTCGCGGTGCTGTTGCTGGCCACGTGCCTGCTCGCCACCTGGGTGCCCGCCCGGCGCGCCAGCGATCAAGATCCGAGCCGCGTGCTGCGCGGTTGAAGCTGGCGGGTTCGAGCCACGCGCTGTGATCTCCGGGGTTGTTGGACCCGGTCCAGGGGCTTTCCACGGCTTCTGTCATGCTATTATGACATGAGTGTTCAACCACCTCGCTCGATATCTCCTTCTGGTCGCGCTCTGGCCGCTGGCGCTAGGGCAGCCTGCCGGCGCCGGCACCGGGCCCGCCGCGGCGGACCGCGGGGCGCTGGCGGGGGGCGTGCACCCGCTGGCGCGGCCGGAGCTGGCGGTGGGCCGCACCGACCCGCGGCTGCCGATGGCGCGGATCGTCGTGGCACTGCCGCTGCGGCCCGGCGCGCGGGCGCGGCTCGAGGCGCTGCTCGCCGAGCAGCAGGACCCGGCGTCGCCGCGCTACCACCGCTGGCTCACCCCCGCCGAGTTCGGCGCGGAGTTCGGCCTCGGCGACGCCGACCTGCTGCGCCTGACCGGCTGGCTGCGCGCGCAGGGCTTCGCCGTCGGCGAGGCGGCCGCCGGCCGGGGCTGGATCGAGATCTCCGGCACCGCCGGCCAGGTCGAGCGAGCCTTCGCGACCGAGATGCACGACTACCGCGTGGCGGGCGAGCTCCATCACGCCAACTCCTTGCCGCCGTCGGTGCCGCGCGATCTGTCGGACCTGGTGAAAGGCATCGTCTCGCTGCACGACTTTCCGTTGACCTCGCCGCTCGGGCGGCGGCGGGCCCTCGCCCCCGCAGCGGGCGGCGCGGGCGGCACCCACCTCCTCGCTCCCGCCGATCTCGCCACCATCTACCACCTGCAGCCGCTCTACGCCGCGGGAACCGACGGCACCGGACAGAGCATCGCCGTCGTCGGCAAGACCGACATCCAGCTGGCGGACGTGCAAGCGTTTCGCAGCACCTTTGGTCTGCCGGCGAACGATCCGGTCTTCGTCCACAATGGCCCCGACCCGGGGATCATCGACATTTACAACGAGGGCGAGTCCGATCTCGACGTGGAGTGGGCGGGCGCGACGGCCCCGCGCGCCACGGTGAAGCTGGTGATCTCGGCATCGACCAATGCCACCGACGGCATCGTGCTCTCGGCCCAATACGCCGTCGACCAGAACCTGGCGCCGGTCGTCAGCACGAGCTACGGGAACTGCGAGGCCGCCCTCGGGTCGAACGCGGTCCACTTCTGGAACGACCTCTGGACCCAGGCCGCCGCGCAAGGGATCACCGCGGTCGTGGCGGCGGGCGACAGCGGTCCTGCCATCTGCGAGCCGCCGAACAGCGCGCACGGCTCTCTGGCGTCCCCGAACGGCCTGTGCACGTCGCCTTTCGACGTCTGCGTCGGCGGCAGCGAGTTCGACGACACCGCCAACCCCGCCCAATGGTGGGCCGCCGCCAACGATCCGGTCACCAAGGGCTCGGCGCTCTCCTACATCCCCGAGGTCGCCTGGAACGAGAGCGGCACGGTCCCCGGCGGCTCCGGCCTCTGGGCCTCGGGTGGCGGCGCCAGCGCCGTCTTCACCAAGCCGGTCTGGCAGTCGGCGCCGGGGGTCCCTGACGACGGCGCGCGCGACGTGCCGGACGTCGCCCTGGCGGCGGCCAAACACACTGCCTACATCTATCTCGAAAACCAGCAGCAGCAGTCGATCGGCGGCACCTCCGGCGCGGCGCCGGCCTTCGCCGGGATCATGGCGCTGGTGGCGCAGCGGCTGGGGGCGCGGCAGGGCAACGCCAATCCCTGGCTGTACCTTCTCGGCACGCGCCAGTACTCCGGCAACGGCTGGGCGGTCTTCCACGACATCACCAGCGGCAACAACAGCGTGCCGGGGGTGGGCGGCTACGGTGCCGGACCCGGCTACGACCAGGTCACCGGGCTGGGCACGGTGGACGGGGCCTTGCTGGTCGACAAATGGCCGGACGTGGCGCCCGGCGCCGCTTGCACGCCCGGCGCCACCATTTTGTGCATCGACCGCCAGCCCGGCGACGGCAGGTTCACCGTCACCGTCGCCTTCGACGCCCCTGGCCAGTCGGGCAACGGCAGCGCGATCTCGCTGTCGAGCGTCGGCGTCGGCCGGGGCGGGCTGTTCTGGTTCTTCGACCCGACCAATCCGGAGCTGCTGGTCAAGGTGCTCGACGGCTGCCAGCTGAACCAGAAATTCTGGGTCTTCTACGCGGCCGGCACCAACGTCGGCTTCACGCTGTACGTCAGGGACAACCAGACCAGGGAAACGAAGCAGTACACGAACACGCTGGGCACCGCCGCGCCGCCGGTTCAGGACACCGCGGCCTTGCCTTGCGGTTGAAACCTGGGCACGCCGTAGGGCGCCAGGGGCAGGCCGCGCAGCCGCACGCCGGTGGCGGCGAAGATCGCATTGGCCACCGCCGGCGCGAGCCCGACGATCGGCGTCTCCCCGGCGCCCGCCGAGGGCAGGTCCCGGCGGTCCAGGATCACCACCTCGATCGGCGGGACGTCGGTGAACCGCGGCAGGCGATACTTGGCGAAGCGCGCGTTGAGGATGCGGCCGTTCTCGAACTGGACGGCTTCGAAGAGCGCGCCGCCGATCGCCTGCACGACGGCGCCCTCGACCTGGTTGCGCAGGCCGTTGGGGTTGACCACCGCGCCGCATTCGAAGGCCTCGACCACCCGCCGCAGCCGCACGCTGCCGCCGGCCTCGACCTCGACCTCGGCGCAGGTGGCGACGAAGCTGCCCTTCTCGGTGCCGCCGGCGATGCCGAAGCCCGCCCCGGGTCCGGGCTTGCGCCTGCCCCAGCCGAACTTCTCGGCCGCCGCCGTAAGCACCGCCCGCAGCCGCGGGTTGGCGAGGTTCTGCAAGCGGAACTGCAGCGGCTCGATGCCGGCCGCGTGCGCCAGCTCGTCCATGTGGCTCTCGCGGGCGAAGTGGTTGGCCGTCGCCGCAAGGCCGCGATACGAGCCCTGGCGCAGCGGCGAGTGCGCCGGGTGGAACTGGATGCGCTGGTTGGCGACCTCGTAGGGCGTGCCGATGGCGGAGCTGCCGGAGTTGTAGTTGTGGAGCTCCCAGGCCACGAGCGTGCCGTCGGCGCGCGCGGCGCTCCGCACCTCGATGACGCCGGCCGGCCGGAAATAGGCCCAGGTGAGCTCCTCCTCGCGCGTCCAGACGAGCTTGACCGGCTTGCCGGCGGCCCTGGCGAGGCGCGCCGCCTCGACCGCCGCGTCCGCCGTGTGCTTGCCTCCGTAGGCCGAGCCGGTGTCGGGGACGATGACCCGCACCTGGCCGGCCGGGAGGCGCAGGACCTCGGCCAGCTCGTCGCGCACCGCGAACGGGCGCTGCGTGCCGGTCCAGACCGTGAGCCCGGCGCCGTCCCATTCGGCGACCGCCGCCCGCGGCTCGAGCGGCGCGTGCGCGATGTAGTCGACCGTGTAGGTCTGCGCGAGCTTGATCTCGGCGGCGGCAGCCGCCTGCTCGACCGCGCCGACGACGTGCGCATCGTCGCTATCGCCGGCTTCTGCATGCTGCTTGAGGTAGTCGAAGAGCTCGCGGTTCGACGGCTGCGGCGGCACCTGCCACCGCGCGCCGAGAGCCTCGATCGCCCGCTGCGCGGTGCCGGCGTCGGGCCCGACCGCGCCGACGAAATCGCCGTCACGCACGATCTTGACGCCGGGCATCTGCGCCGCGCGCGCGGTGTCGAGCGACGCCAGCGTCGCCTGGAACCCCGCCGGCCGCAGCACCTTGCCGTGCATCATTCCGGGCCGGACCAGGTCCGAGGTGTAGCGGTGCCCGCCGGTCACGAAGTCGCGGCCGCCGACCTTGGCCACCGGCGTCCCGGCGATCTTCCACTCGGCCACCGGGGTGAGGGGCGCTCCCTGGCCGGGAGGCATGACCGCGGCCTTGCTCAACTGGCGCGCCAGCTCGCCGTAGCCGACCGCCTGCCGCGTCGCCGGATCGGTGACGCGGCCGCCGTCCGCCACCAGGGAGGCGCGCGGCGCCTGCAAGCGCTGCGCGGCGAGGTCGAGGAGCGCCTCGCGCGCCGTCGCCGCCGCCGCGCGCAGCCGCGGCGCCATGGTCGGGGTCGTGCGGCTGCCGAAGGTGCCCGCGTCCCAGGGCGTCAGGCCGGTGTCCCCCATGACCATGAGGATGGCGTCCACCGGCAGGCGTAGCTCCTCGGCGACCTGCTGCGCCAGCGACGTGCGGATGTTCTGGCCCATCTCCACCTTGCCGGTGAAGACCGTGACGCGGCCGTCCTCGCCGATGTGCAGCCAGGCGGCGAGCTCCCGCGGCAGGTCGCGGCCGAGCCCGTCGCGCCCGGACTCGCCGGCGGGGGCCTGGGCCGGCGCCGCGGGGGCGCAGAGGCAGACCAGCAAGCCGCCGCCCAACGTCTTGAGGAAGCCGCGGCGATCGACGTCGAACCAGTGCAGCCTGGCGGCCGCGTCGTGCTCGCGGAGCTCGCGCTCCAGCTCGGATTCCGGCGTCATCGCGCCGGCCCCTGGCGCATCGCCCGCGCGGCCAGCTGCACCGCGGCCACGATCCGCGAGTAGGTCCCGCAGCGGCAGAGGTTGCCCGCCAGGCGGGCGGCGATCTCTTCCGGGCTGGGGTTTGGCTCGGCCGTGAGGAGGGCGACCGCGGCGACGATCATTCCCGGCGTGCAATATCCGCATTGGAACGCCTCGGCCTCCAGGAAAGCTGCCTGGACGGGGTGCAGCCGGCCGTCGCGTTCGAGACCCTCGATGGTGGTGACCTGCTTGCCCGCCGCGGCGGACAGCTCGATGCGGCACGACCGCACCGCGCGGCCGTCGAGCAGCACCGTGCACGCGCCGCACTGCCCTTCGCCGCAGCCGTACTTGGTGCCGGTGAGCTGCAGCCGGTCGCGCAGCACGGCGAGCAGGCTCTCCCCGGGCGGCGCATCGACCCGCCGCTCGGTGCCGTTGACGATGATCCGCGCGTCGATGCCTCGCTCCTTCGCCAGCGGTCGGGCCGTTCCCGCACCTCGGGCACGGCAGCCGGTAACGAGCCGGCAGGCCGCGGCGCGCCGAGCTTACCACCCCCTTACCCCCGGTCCCGGCCGAGGTGGCCCCGGTTCAATAGAACGGCGTCCAGAGCCCCGAGAGGACCTCGGCGAGCCGGTCGCCGACGTCGCGCCGCTGCCAGCGGCCGTAGTCGATCTCCCGGCAGCGCTTCATGTCTTCTTCGAACATCGCGTCGACCCTGGCCGCGAAACCGCGGTCATAGAAGGTGATGCTCTCTTCGGCGTTCTTTTCCATCGAGCGCGTGTCGAAATTGATCGAGCCGATGATCGCAAAGATGCCGTCGAAGACGGCGGTCTTGCTGTGCATCATGGTGGGGAGGTACTCGTAGATCTTGACCCCGCCCGCGAGCAGCTCGCCGTAATGGTGGCGCGAGGCCATGCGCACGAGCGGCACGTCGATATGCTTGCCGGGGACCATGACCCGCACGTCGACGCCTCGCTGCACGGCCTTGACCAGCGCCTCGCGGATCTGCGGGTCGGGGAGGAAGTAGGCGTTCTGGATGTGGACCGTCTTCACCGCGGACTGGATCGCCACGTAGTAGAGCATCTTCGCCACCGAGGAGGCGTCGCCTCGCGCCACCTTCACCGCTTGCGCTTCGAGGTTTCCCGCCGGCTCGATCGGCGGATAGAACTTGTCGCCGGCGAGGATCTCGCCGGTCGTGTACGTCCAGTTCTCGCCGAAAATCGCCTGCATCTGCGCCGTGACCGGTCCCCAGACCTCCACCTGGGTGTCACGCCACTCGTTCGGGTTGCGGGCGTTGCCCAGCCACCGGTCCTCGATGCCGAGGCCGCCGGTGAAGCAGACGCTGCCGTCCACGACCAGGATCTTGCGGTGCGTCCGCTGGCCGATGCGCAGCACGCTCCACGGCCGTACCGGATGATAGACCCGGAAGTCGACGCCGGCCTTCTTCATCTGATCGGCCAGCGCTCCTGGGTGCCCGCCGGTGCCGTCGACCAGCACGCGGACCTCGACGCCTCGCCGCGCGGCATCCACCAGGGCATTGGTGACCATGGCGCCGGCCCGGTCGTCGCTGAAGATGTAGGACTCGAGGTTGACCGTCTGCTTGGCGCCCTCGATCGCCTTGATCATGGCGGGGAAGATCTGATCGCCGTTCTCGAGCAGCTCGGCGCGGTTGCCCTTGACCATCACATTGCCAAAGGTGTCGAGCGAACGGCGGAAGGCGAGCTCGGCCGGCGGCAGGGGATGGTTGAAATGATAGACGCGGCGCTTGGTCGCGGTGCTGGTGCAGCCGGCCGCCAAGGCCATGACCAGCGCCGCCGTCACCAGCGGGCGGGCGGACAGCCGCCCGCGCGGCGCGGTCACGATCCGCTTGCCGCGGCGCAGGACCGGGTGCGACGCCGGCTGTCTGAGGCTCCCTCCCAAGGTGCTCGCCTCCTCGCGGTTGGCGGCATGGCTCCGTGGAGGGCGGGGGTGCACGGCGCGTGCCAGAGGCGGCGCCGCTGCGCCAAGGCCCTGCTGCTGCTCTTCTTCGTCCTAAGACGCCGCGCACACAGACCACGTGCCGAAGTTGCTTGCAAAACGGCGCGAAGCCGGCGCCAATCCGATGTGGTGCCGGTGCGCGGCCAAACTGTCCTGGCGGATCGGGCGTAAAGTCCCACTTGTCCTCGGGGACCGCGCGCACAAAATCGGCGGTCAAGCCATGGAGCACCTTGCTGTACCGTATGAAGTCATCGATCGACTTCATTCGAGCCCAGCTGGCAGCGATCAACGGGAGCCTGAGCTGGAGTTCCCGTTCGTGCCGCCACCGCAAGCACAACAGTCGTCCGGAGCTTGGAGGCGGGGAAGCGGTGTTAAGATGCCACTCAATGCGCAGGACATGGGTGAGCGTACTCCTTGCCGCGGGCGTCTCCCTGCCTGCAGCGGCGGCGCCGGGGGGCTTGGCGCCGGCTGCCGGGAGCGCCAGGCTGGCGCCCAGCTACGGCATCTTTGACGTCGGCTTCGAGGCCAACGTGGGGCAGGCCGGGGCGGCGGCGGTCCGTTTCCTTTATCGTGGGCCCGTCTATACGCTCTGGCTGACCCCGACCGAGGAGGTGATCCGCCTGCGCGGCAGCGTCGGCACCGGCGGCGCGGCGGCGGCGCAGGCCGTGGTGCACCTGCGGCTCGCCGGCGCCGATCCCGGCGCGCGCTGGACGGGCGAGGAGCCGCTCGCGGCGCGCAGCAACTACTTCGTCGGCGGCGACCCGCGCCGCTGGCGCACCGGGATCGCCCGCTTCGCGCGCGTTCACGCGGCCGGCGTCTGGCCGGGCATCGACCTCGTGGTGCGGGAGAAGCGGCGGCAGGTCGAGTACGACCTGGTGCTCGCCCCCGGCGCCGACCCGGAGCGCATCCGCTTCGGCGTGCAGGGCGCGGATGCGGTCGCCATCGGCGCCCAGGGCGAGCTGATCCTGCACACCGCGGCCGGCGACCTGGTGCAGCCGGTGCCCGCGATCTATCAGCAGGAGGGCGTCTGTCGCCGGCCGATCGAAGGACGCTGGACCCTGCTCGCCCGCGGCGCCGGCGCCGCTCCTATCGCCGGTACTGCCGATACCGCCGATACCGCCGAGCTCGGCTTCGCCATCGGTCCCTACGACCGCACGCGGCCGTTGGTGATCGATCCAACGCTGGTCTACTCCACCTACCTGGGTGGCGGATTCCTCGAGAGCGTCGCCCAAGTTGCCGTGGATGGAGCCGGCAACGCCTACGTCACCGGCACCACTACCTCCGCTGACCTGAGCGGGACCGGGAACGCCTTCGTGATGAAGATCAATGCCACGGGCACCGCCATCGTCTATTCGAGCTATCTTGGCGGCGACGCCCAGAGCCTCGGCTACGCCATCGCCGTGGACCACGCCGGCAGCGCGTATGTCACCGGCATCACTTCTGCGGCCAACTTCCCCGGCACCGCCGCCAGCGCCATCCAGCCGGCACTGGCGGGCGGCCAGGACGCTTTCGTCACCAAGCTCAACGCGGCCGGCACCGCCATCGTCTATTCGACCTATCTCGGCGGCAGCGGGCTCGATCAGGGCTGGGGCATCGCCGTCGACGGCGCCGGCAACGCCTACGTCGCCGGCCTCACCGAGTCGACGGACTTTCGCGGCGTGAGCGCGGCATCGCTCCAGGGCAGCCTGAGCTCCAAGGAGAGCGGCTTCGTCACCAAGCTCAACGCTGCCGGCAGCGCCATCGTCTATTCGACCTACCTGGGAGGAAACAACCTGGGCAGCGTCACAGGTATCGCGGTGGACGGCAGCGGGAGTGCGACCGTCGTCGGCGACACGGCCGCGACTACCTTTCCCGGTGTAACTCCCGGGTCGATCCAGCCGGCCTTGGCCGGCGAGTTCGACGCCTTCGTCACCAAGCTCGACCCCGCCGGCACCGGCATTGTCTACTCCACCTTCCTGGGCGGCGCGGGCGTGGATGCCGCCCAAAGCGTCGCTCTCGACGGGGCCGGCAACGCCTACGTCGCCGGGTACAGCATGTCGAGCACCTTCAGCGTCGCCGGCCTCCATTCGATTCAGCCACAGAGCGCCGACGCCGCCTCGAGCGGCTTCGTCGCCAAGATCGACGCCACCGGCAGCACTCTCGTCTACCTGACCTTCCTCGGCGGCAACTCGACCACCGGTGGCGATGTCGCGCGGGCCGTCGCCGTCGACATTGGCGGTAACGCCTACATCACCGGCTCCACCACTTCCGCCGCCTTTCCCGGGGTCGGCCCGAGCTCCCTGCAACCCACTCTCAAGGGCTCGACCAACGCCTTCCTCACCCAGATCGATTCCCAGGGCACCGCGATCGTCT
>DASZHY010000133.1:0-5275 GCA_035949675.1 Thermoanaerobaculia bacterium | reverse complement strand
GGGGAGCCGGGCCCAGCGGTCCTCGTCGTAGGGGCGAATGGTGGGCTCGTCCTCGGTCAGCGCCAGCTTGCAGCGAGTGTAGGCGTTGAGATGGCTGTCCGGCACGTGATGGACGAGCTGGCGGACCGTCCAGCCGCCCGGGCGATAGGGGGTGTCGAGCTGGGCCGGGGAGAGCCCGGCCACCGCCTCGCGCAGCCGGGCCGGAGCTTGGGCGAGCTCGGCGACAGTGGCGGTGCGCTCCTCCTCCGTGAGGCGCTCGGGGCGGCGGAAACGTCCGATCGGATAGCGCAGGTCTGGGGTCTCGGTCATGGGCCAGATGATACCAGTGGCAGCATGAGGGTCCCCCGTGGGCGGTTGGGTCGGGCTGGCGGGCTGGCGGGCTGGCGGGCTGGCGGAGGAGCTCTTGCGATTCTTGCACAAGAAGCTTAAGCTACAAGCAAGAAAAACGCTCAGGCTACAAGCAAGCAAAACAGGAGTGTGGAATGAAAACACTGGACCTTAGCTCCCTTGCCAAGAAGCCGGACGTGACGGCTCCCGTGGAACCGGCCGCGACGCCGTGTGGCGGCGCGAAGTCGATCTCGACCGTCGCCTGCGGATCGAAACCGGCCTAGAGGAGCTCCGCCGCCGGAGTCCCGGCCCATTCAGTGGGTGAAGACGCTCAGGCATGCACGCCAAAGCCTTGCCTGACGCAGATCGTGTCGTCCGCTTCTGCCTGGGGAGCGAGGAGTACAAGAGGAGAGAAGCTGGTGGCTTCTCGGCAGCGGTGGGACGCATGGATCGCGATTGCCTCGTCCACCTGCTCTATCACGCCAACCTCCTGCCCCTCTTCGGTAGCGAGATCGAGCGCCTCGGGATCGAACCTTCGATGCAGGAGTGGATTCGCCCCTATCGGGTCTACCAGGGTGTCTTCAACGAGTATTTGCTCGGGCTGCTGAACGATCTGGCGAAGCACCTGGAGAGCTGCCGCCCCGTGCTGCTCAAGGGCCCCGCCTTCTGGGTGGAGCTCTACCCCGATCCAGCGCTACGCCCGGTCAAAGACCTGGATCTCCTGGCGCTCGACGCCGACTCCACCGCAGCCCTTTGCCACGCTCTCGCCACGCTGGGCTTCGCGGCGGAATTCCCGCTCGCGTTACCGGGGCATTACGAGCTCCCGGAGTTCAAGAAGACTGTCGAGGTTGACGCCGATGAGGGCCTCGCGGAGGCTCTCCGCGAGGTCCTCAACCGGTACTCGCCGCCGCGTCTCCATCAGCTGGACGAGGACCGCTTCTCGCTGACGGTCCCGATCGAGGTTCACACCGCGCTCTTCCTATTCACGGACGGCTCCCGCCCAGACCTCGAGGCGCATCACCTGGCGGACTGGAGGATGCAGCCCACATACCGAGTACTGACCGCCGCGGCCAACCTGCCTTACCTGTCGGTCAAGCTGGATCTCGACGCTCGCCGACACGTCGGCCGTTCCCTCAAGCTGCTCGCCGATCTCGTTCGGATCCTGGCCAGGGCCACGCCTGAAGAGATCGCCCTCAGCCTGGAGACCGCCGCGGCATGGCACGCCGGGGACTCCTGCCGGCTGGCTTTCAATACGCTGGCGACTCTGACGCCGGAGATCGACTACCTGGGCCTGCCTGCCGCCGATCACGACCTCCTATCCGACCTCGTCCTGGATATCTTGAACCACGAAACGGCAGGCGACCCGCAATGAGCAACCCGCGAACGGCCCAGCTCGTGTCGGGAGAGCGCCTCCCATCTCCGGCGGACCGCTCGTGCCGGGACCTGGAGTACGTGAGCCGCGGCGTCCGCAGCTTCATCAGGATCGGCGCCGGGCTGGGCGGCGAGGTCGCCGATTTCGTGGCCAACGGGGGCTTCTACAGAGCCTGCGTCATTACGGACGACCATGTCGCGCGACTGCATGGGGCGGAGCTTCGCGCCTGCCTCGCTGACGCCGGCGGACCGGTGCCGAGGACGAGCTCGCTCCTCGAGGTCAAGGGCGGCATGCCGGCGAGGGAGCGCGACGAGCTGAGGAGCGCCTTCGCGCTGGAAGACCTCGGCGAATCGAAGTTCAGCCTGCTGAGGAAACCGCGGCGGTGAGCGGGTGCTTTCCGGTCACGATCTCGACGGAGGATTGCGCCGGAGAGCCGATCGTCCACCGCCTGGATCTCGATCGCCAGCCCGGCGGCGGCCAGCTCCTGAGATGCCCGCTCGGGCCCCTGCCGGGAGGCTTCTCGATCGCCGCGGGCCACCCTGGGACGTGTCACCTCCTGGAGAGGCTCTGGGTTTGCTCGCGGGTCGATGGCGCTCCGGCGCCGCAGATGGTGATCCACCGCGCAGCTGGATTTCACGGTCGTTACCTCGACGTCGACCGTGGACTTCAGCTCCTGTCCTACGAATACGCCCCGTTCACGATCGTCAAGCAGGCTCTCCGCTGGCGCTTCGCCCTGGAGTGTGCGGGATCCCCGTATCTGCCGCTTCACGGAACGGTGCTGGAGATCGACGGCAAGCGGCTCTGTATCACCGGCGCCGGAGGCTCCGGCAAGAGCCATCTGGCCGAGGCGTGGGGCGAGCGCCATGCCGGAGTCTCGATTCTGATCGAGGATTGGTGCCTCCTCGAGCTTCCGGCCCGGCGTCTCCACCTGGTGGCGGAGCGCTGCCTGCACGTCCGGGGGGTCGCTGTCGGGAAGCCCTACCTGCAGCCGGCCGGTTCGGTTCCTGAGCTCGTCGAGATCTGTGCGCGGGATCCCTTCTCTGCCGAGAGCCGCTACCTGATCGACCGGCATGAGCTCCCAGGCTTCGCCGAGCCGCAAGCGGAGAGCAACCTCGATGCCTTCCTCATTCTGGCGGGCCCCTTCACCGGCCCCTTCCAGATTGCGGATTCCCGTGTTGCGGTCGCCGCGGCGCTCCGCGGCGAGAGAGGCCTCTTCTGGGACAGGTCCAATCAGCACCTGCCGCAGTCCACGGTCGCGGACCTGGGGTGGAAGTGGGAGAGCATGCTCAGGGAGCTGCCGGTCGCCATCGCCTCGGGCTACGCCGGAGAAGGGGTCCACCGCCTGATCGACGAGGCCACGCGCAGGCTACTATAGCGGCTCGAGGCGCACGTAGCGTTGCATCTTCTGTCCGGGCTCGCCGAGGCTGGTCACGGCTTCGACCCGACCTGGCGCCGTACCGGCCTTGGCCTGGAATCCCTCGGCGATCAACCTGGCGACGGCAGGGATGTCGGCGTCGGGGCAACGCGGGATCCAGCGCACTCGCGGCGGCGCGGAGCCATGCTGGACGACCTGGAACTGCTTGACCGGTAGGAGCTCGAAGACTGCATTCAAGCGATAGGGATTGAAGCGGCGCCCGCCGATGTGGAAATAAGGCGCGTCCCTCCCGGAGAGATCGAGGAGACTCGGCCCCTCGAAGCCGCACTCGCAAGCTCCCCGCCGCACGACGGCCCGGTCGCCGATGCGGTAGCGGATCAAGGGCATAGCCCAGTTCTCGAGGTTGGTCAGGATCAGCTCTCCGGCGCCCTCGGCCTGCAGGCTCCCCGCCGGGCCCAGCACTTCGACGACGGCCCGTCCGGGGAGAACGTGGAGGCCCGCCTCGCAGGCACAATCGATCGCCGCGAAACCGCCTTCCTGCGAGATGTAGGCGTTGCGGAGCGGACAGCCGAACCAGGCCGCCATCCGGCGCCGGTCATCCTCATAGAGGTTGTCGCCGGAGGCGAGGATGGCTCGCGGCTGAAAGTGAGAGCCGCCGAGCTCCTCATCGATCTCGGCCAGTCGCAAGAGACAGCGGGGACGGGCGCAGAGGAGCGGGACGATCGAGGCGCGGAGGATCTCGATCAGCTCGCGATCCGCAGCGTCGCTGGAGCCGAGCACGAGGTGATGGCAGAAGGCGTCGCCGAGCGCGGGATTGATCCAGGAGGCCGTGCCGCGATCGGAGTTGTCGGTGACCACGACGACACCCGTCCGTCCAGGCGCCAGAGCCGACCGAAAGGAAGGGATCCGATCGGCCGCGATCGAGTATGAAGCGTAAACAAAACCGAAAGCGGCCACCTCGTCGCGAGCCACGATGAGCGGAACCCCGGTCGAGCCGCTCGTCCTGAAGTCGACGAGCGAGCTCCGCGAGAGCTCCGAGCACACGAAGCTCTCACCCTGGGCAGCCACCTCTTCCTTGGCAACCAGCGGAAAGCAGTCGAGCTCGATCCGGGATCCCGTGCCTTGCCGCAGCCCTCGATAGGCAGGCACCGTCCGCACGGCGTGACCCAGCAGCGCCGCGAGCGCCGCGGCAGAGGAACGCCGAGCGCGCCGGGCCCACGCCGGCCGGCAGCTGATCGCTCCAATCCACTCGCGGAGCATCTGCTCCGGCGGCGTTTGGAGAGGAATCAAGACCTACGCGATGACTCCGTGCCCAAGGACGCCGAGCGGCTTCTTCGTGGCGAAGGTCAGGTTGCGCAGGCTCAGGCTCTCGGCGGCCAGATCCTTCTGCGTCGCCTGCGCCGCCGCTTTCGAGAATCCCAAGGCGGACATCACGTCCGTGTTCTTCGTCGCCTTCTGGGCCGCGTTCACAACTCGCTCTACGCACTCGAAGTGAAAGATCTCGAGGACCTTCAACGCCTGAGCTGGCGTGATCCCGGCCTCCTTGGCGAGCTCCCGGGCCACCTTCTGCGCAGCTTCGTTGGTGCCGCTCATCTCTGACTCCTTTCTCTTTCATGTAAGAATAGCATGATTCGCGTAAGAACAAGCGGAGGGACCGGGGCTACAAAGGGCCCTGCCCCCCTTGGGACACTACCGAGGGGCGCCTCATGCCTGGCCGCCAGGGCCTCGGCCTGGCGGCGATGCGCTTGGGCTCCGGCGGCGTCGCCGGTCCGCTGCAGGAGATCGGCCAGGCCCAGGTGGGCGTCGATCGCGTCGGGGTGGCTGGCGAGGACGAGGCGCAGCTGCTCGATCGCGAGCCGGGGCTGGCCCAGATCGTCGAGGGTCATGGCCAGGAGCAGGCGCGAGCGCTCGTCCGCCGGGTCGAGCTCGAGGGCGGTGCGGAGGGACTGCAGGGCGGCGGCCGGCTGGCCCCACGAGCGCAGGGCGTTGCCGAGCGCGGCATGGGCCTGGGGACTGCGCGGGGCGAGCCTCACCGCGGCGCGATAGTGGGCGAGAGCGCCCGCCCGGTCGCCGCGGGCGCGCAGCTGCTCGGCGATGTTGGTGTGCGCGAGGTAGCTCTCCTCGACGGCCAGGGAATGGCTGAAGAGGGTGAAGGAATCCGACCAGGTGCGGACCTGGCGGCGGGTGGCGGCGGTCAGCGC
>DASZHY010000132.1:0-8392 GCA_035949675.1 Thermoanaerobaculia bacterium | reverse complement strand
GGCTGACCGGCGGCGTCGGCGCGCTCGATCTCCTGCGCCAGGACGGCGAGCGGTGTCTTGAGCCCGTGCGCCAGGTCGCCGGCCTTCGCCACGGCGCGGGCGATGCTCTTCTCGCGCTCGGCGAGCAGGTGGTTGAGGTCGTCGACGAGCGGCGCGACCTCGCTCGGGTACTCCCCTTCGAGGCGCGCCGCGCACCCCGCGCGGACGTCGGCGAGACGCTCGCGCAGCAGGCGGAACGGCGACAGGCTGCGACGGATCACCGACACGCCGGCGGTGACGAACACCACCCCGGCGAGGATCAGGAAGCTGTTGTGAATGAGCAGCGCCCACCGCGGGTGCAGCCAGATGGTCGCGGTCGCGACGGCGACGCCGGCGGCGAGGATGCCGGCGCTCCAGATCGCCGCGCCGAGGATCAGGCGGCCGTGCAGCGAGCGCGGCCTCACCCGTCCTCCATGCGGTAGCCGAGCCCGCGCACGGTGACGATCGCGCCAGCGCCGAGCTTCTTGCGCAGCCGCGCGATGAACACTTCGACCGTGTTCGAGTCGCGGTCGGCGTCGCGCGCGTAGATGTGCTCGGCGAGCTCGCTTTGCGAGACCACGCGGCCGCGCTGGTGCATGAGGTAAGAGAGGACGCGCAGCTCGTGGCTCGTCAGATGGACCGGCGTGCCGCCGAGCGTGACGCGCGCGGCGCGCGGATCGAGCATGATGGCGCCGCAGCGCAGCTCCGGCGCGGCCCGGCCGCCGGCGCGGCGGAGGAGCGCGCGTAGCCGCGCCAGCACCTCTTCGATCTGGAACGGCTTCGTCACGTAATCGTCGGCGCCGCTGTCGATGCCGACGACCTTCTCGTGCCAGCTGCCGCGCGCGGTGAGGACGAGGATCGGCGCCGTGACGCCGCTCTCGCGCCAGCGACGGAGGAGCGTCAACCCATCCATCCCCGGCAGGCCGAGGTCGAGAACCACCGCCGCGTAGCGCTCCGTGGCGCCGAGAAACTCCGCGCGCACGCCGTCGCTCGCGCGGTCGACCGCATAGCCGGCAGCGCCGAGCGCCTGGGCCAGCTGCCGCGCCAGATCCGCCTCGTCTTCCACGACCAGAACCCGCACGGGTACCTTATAGCGCAGCTCCAGCTTAACGGTTCCTGAACGCCCCGTTCAGGAGCCGTTCACCGCGCCTCGCGTAGCGTTCGGCGCATGATCGAGCTACGCCGTGTCACCAAGACCTACGCCACCCCGGCCGGACCGTTCCCGGCCCTCACCGACGTCGACCTCGACGCCGGAGCCGGCGAGCTCGTCGCCGTCACCGGCAAGTCCGGCAGCGGCAAGTCGACGCTGCTCAACCTGATCGGCGGCATCGACCGCGCGACCGCCGGCGACGTGACCGTGGCCGGCGTGCCGCTCGGCCGTTCGTCCGAGCGCACGCTCGCCCGCTTCCGCGGCGCGACGGTGGGGGTCGTGTTCCAGTTCTTCCAGCTGCTGCCGACGCTGACCGTTGCCGAGAACGTGATGCTGCCGATGGATTTCCTCGGTGCGCGGCCGATGCGCGAGCGTCGCCGGCGCGCCCTCGAGCTGCTCGCGCGGGTCGGGCTGCCCGACCGCGCGGACCAGCTGCCGGCGGCGCTCTCCGGCGGCCAGCAGCAGCGGGTGGCGATCGCGCGGGCTCTCGCCAACGATCCGCCGATCGTCACCGCCGACGAGCCGACCGGCAACCTCGACTCCGAGACCGCGCGGGCAGTGATCGAGCTGTTCCGCACCCTCGCCACCGCGGGCACCACCGTCGTCATCGCGACGCACGACCGCGACATCGCCCGTCTCGCCAACCGCACCGTGGCGCTCGAGGACGGCCGGCTCCGGGGAGCGCCGCGGTCGTGACCGCGCTCACCGCGCGGTGGCGCAAGGTCCTCGGCGATCTCTGGCACGGCCGCACGCGCGCGGCGCTCGTGGTCCTGGCGATGGCCATCGGTCTGATCGGTTTTTTCGCCGTGCTCTCGTCCTACGCCGTCCTCCGCCGCGAGCTGAACCGCGGCTATCTCGCGACCAACCCGGCCTCCGCCGTGCTGGCGACCGACGCCGTCGACGACGCGCTGCTCGCCGCGGTCCGCGCGCGCGCCGACGTCGCCGACGCCGACGCGCGAGCAGTGGTGCAGGCCCGCCTGCGCACCGGTGTGGGGACCTGGCGCCGCCTCACCCTCTTCGCTCTCCGCGACTTCCGGAACCTCCGCATCAGCAAGGTGACGCCGGAGGCGGGCGCGTGGCCGCCGCCGACCGGCGGCCTGCTGATCGAGCGCGACGCATTCCAGGTCGCGAAGGCGAAGATCGGCGATGAGGTAACGATCGAGGTGAAGCCAGGAAACGAGCGCCGGCTGCGCGTCGTTGGGGGCGTGCACGACGCCGGCCAGGCGCAGGCGCGGATGGAGAACGCCGTCTACGGCTACGTGACCAGGGAGACGCTTGCCGCGCTCGGCCAGCCGCCGGTGCTCGACCGCCTTTTCCTGCTCGCCGGAGGCGATCGCTTCGACTCTGCGCAGGTGCGGAAGGTCACCGCGAGCGTCAAGGCCTGGCTCGAAAGCGGCGGCCACGCCGTGAAGTGGGTGCACGTGCCGCCGCCGGGCAAGCACCCGCACGCCGAGATCATGGGGCTGCTGCTGCTCGCGATGGCGGCCTTCGGCCTGTTCGCTCTCGCACTCTCCGGCGTGATCGTCGTCAACCTGCTGCTCGCGCGGATGGCCGCGGAGCTCCGGCAGATCGGCGTCATGAAGGTGCTCGGCGCGACCCGCGGCCAGATCGCGCGGATCTATCTCGCGGAGGCCGGGCTCCTCGGCGTGGCCGCTCTCGCGATCGCCATACCTGCCGGCCTGGTCGGCGGCCGGCTGCTCAGCCACCAGTTCGCCGTCCTCCTGAACTTCGATCTCGCGAGCCTGGCGGTTCCGCTCTGGGTCTGGCTGCTCGTCGCCGTCGTCGGCCTGCTGGTGCCGCTCGCCGCGGCGGCGTATCCGGTCGCCTCCGGAACCGCGATCACCGTGCGCACCGCGCTCGCGGCCACTGGCGTCGATCCAGCCTCGTTTGGCGCGCGGCGCCTCGATCGCCTGGTCTTTGGCGTCGGCGCCGCCGGCCGCCCGTGGCTCCTCGGCGTCCGCAACAGCCTGCGCCGCCGTGCGCGCACGGCGCTGACGCTTGCCACCCTCACGGTCGCCGGCGCGCTCTTCATCTCGGCGCTCAGCTTCCGCGCCTCGATGATGGCGACTCTGGATCGCCTGTTCGGCGCCGGCACCTTCGGCTCGGTCGAGCGCTACGCCTTCGACCAGCACATGCTGATGATCTACGTCTTCCTGATCGTCGTCGCCTGCGTCCTGGCGGCCGTCGGCGGGCTCGGGTTGATGACGGCGACGAGCCTCAACGTCCTCGACCGCCGCCGCGAGCTGGCGGTGCTGCGGGCGATCGGTGCCACGCCGGCGCGCGTCGCCGGCATCGTCGTCGTCGAGTCCGTGTTCGTCGCGCTGCTCGCCTGGCTCGCGGCGCTGCTCGCCGCCTGGCCGATCACTGCCGGTCTCGGCGCCTTCGTAACCGCCGCCTTCTTGCGGGGCGGGCTCGACGTCACCTTGTCTCTGCAGGGGATCTTCGGCTGGCTCGGGCTCTCGACGGCGCTCTCCGTCGTCGCGAGCCTCGCCCCCGCCATCACCACCTCACGCCGTCCTATCCGGGAGGAGATCAGCTATGAATAGACGAACGATCGTCCTTGTCGTCGTGATCGTCGCCGTGGCCGCGGCGCTCTTTTTCGGCGGCCACTCGCTCTGGCACCTGCTCGTCGCGCTCCACCACCCGCGCGGGCAGTGATCGTCGGCGGCCGGAGGAATCGTCAAGACCTGTGGGTTGGCGTGCCACAAATGTGGCAAGATCAGTTGCAGGGAGGGGACGAAGTTGGCGGAGCGATCAGGAACCGGCGCTGACGATCCGTTCAGTGGTCGGCACCCAACCAGTCACGAACGGATGACGGGACTGCCTTGGGATGCGTCGTACCACGACGGCCCCGCGCCTTGGGATATTGGCCGGCCGCA
This sequence comes from Thermoanaerobaculia bacterium, assembly GCA_035949675.1. Lineage (GTDB taxonomy): Bacteria > Acidobacteriota > Thermoanaerobaculia > Multivoradales > UBA5704 > JASLEW01. The sequence continues at coordinate 4,345 of DASZHY010000132.1, read as the reverse complement.
GCCGGCAATAGTGCGTTTGGCATCCGCAGGCGGATTCGCCGGAGCGGTGCTCGATGCGGGCTGCGGGACCGGCGAGAACGCTCTTCACGTCGCCGCGCTGGGATTGTCGGTGCTGGGCGTTGACGTGGCGGAGACGGCACTGGCGCTCGCCCGAAAGAAGGCCCACGACCGCGGGATCGAGGTTGAGCTCGCCGCGGCCGACGTGTTCCAGCTGCAGCGTTTGGGGCGCAGGTTCGAGACGGTGCTGGACTGCGGACTGTTCCACACCTTTGACGGCGACGAACGACCAGGTTACGTGGCGAGTCTGGCGTCGGTGACCGAGCCCGATGGAACCCTGTATGTGTTGTGCTTCAGTGACGAAGGTCCCGATACTGGGCCGCACCCCATCAGTCAGGAGGAGCTGAGAGCGGCCTTCAACCCCGGCAACGGATGGAATGTCGCCGCCATCGAACCGGACCGCATTCAGACGAGATTCCACGACAACGGCGCACCGGCCTGGTTCGCGACTATCAAACGGATCAGTCCGGCCGGGTGACGGCCCCCCCACCCTGCGATGCCGGTTCAACTGGTCGGACTTTTCGGAAGACCCCAGGGATCTACCAGGTTCAGACCAAGTCCCTCAAAGTGTCGAACGTTGCGAGTCGCCAGGGTCGCCTTGCGGGCGGCGGCAATGCCGGCGATCTGGACGTCGCGCATTTCGACCGTCCGGCCAGAGCGCCGGTGCTGCGCAGCGATTCGACCGGCGAACTGAGCAGCGGGCGCATCGAAGGACAGTACACGGTCCTCGAAGTCTTCCTCGAGCGCCTTGGCGAAGGCGGCCTCCAGAAGTCTTCGGCGCCGTCCAGCCGCGAGCAGCTCCAGGCCGAGACGGACCTCGAAAACAGTGATTGAGGTCGTCCAGACGGACTCCGCCGGCAGACCGTCGAGCCACCCAACGACGACCGGGTCCGGCTCGCGATGCATGAGGGCCGAGACCACGTTGGTGTCGAGGAGGATCACGACTCGAAGTCAGCCGGGCAGACCGGCTGGCCGCGCAACTCGGGGATGTCTTCGCCGAGTCCTACGCCGGCGAAGCGGGCGGCGAGCCGAGAACCGAGCGGCGCTCGCGCGCCACCCTCGCTCCGTACAGCATTGCGGAGGATCTCGCGCACTTCCTCCTCTGTGCTGCGGCCGTGGCGGCGTGCCCGGCGCTGCAGCTTGGCTTTCACGTCGTCGTCGAGCCGGCGGACCACGATCTGCCCCATGACAGGGATGATATCACGATATCGAGCAACCCCGCAAACGGCCGCGAGGTCGCCCTTCTTCGGACGCCGGCGTCAGGCCTCGAGCCGCTTGACCCAGGACACCTGCGAGAGCCCACGATCGTAAGAGAGCACTTCTTCGATCCCGTGCTCGCGCATGACGCCGAGATGGATGCCGTCGCGGGTGGACAGGCGCGGGTGATCTTCGAGGATCCTGCGGGCCAGAAGGAGCGAGCGCTCCGTGACCGCGAGGATCGGCAGGCCCAGCTGGGTCACCGCGTCGAAGAGCTGGACTCGTCGAGCATCTTCTCGATTGGGGCGATGGGCGCCTTGAGCTCCTTCAGCCTCGCGAGAGCCTCACGGGGGGAGAGGGCCTCCCTGCCCAGCACCTCCTCGGCCTTCTCGCGGAGCTGCCGGCGGGCCCACTCGGCGAGCGGCAGGCCCGCGCGCCGCGCGGCGGCCTGGAACTGGGAGCAATCCTGCTCGCCAACCGGGATCTGGATGCGCTTACTCATACTCATGAGTACAATTGTGGCCCTTCTCCCTCTCACCGTCAACGCGCCGTAGTGCGCTCAGCACCCGACCGTGGCTGCCCGCTGATCCGCGAATGCGATGACCCCTCTCCGGCGCGGGTCGAACCCGTTACACTAGGCATTCGCCGGGAGCCGTGTCCGGTCAGGCTCGCACGAGATCGGTCCCGCCGCCTACCCGCCCAGAGGAGGAAGAACGCATGTCGATCACCAGGACCGCCGGCAGCAGGCCCAGCCGCTTCGCCGTGCTTGCCGTGCTTGCCGGGCTTGCCGGCCTCGCCGGGCTCTCCACCCTGACCGGCGTCACGGCGCTCGCCGGGCTCACCCCAAGGCTGGCCGCGGCCGCGCCAGCCGCAGCCCCGGCCCCCCCGGCCCCCCCAGCCGCGGCCGCCGCGCCCGCCGCCGCCGCCGCTCCGCAGTACACCATCGGCCAGTTCCTGGCCACCACCACCTGGTGGGGCGCCGCCTCGTTCTCGCCCGACGGCGAGCAGCTGCTGGTGAGCGGCAACGGCAGCGGCGTCTTCAACGCCTACACCATTCCGGTGGCCGGCGGCGCCCCGCGCCAGCTGACCGACTCCAAGGTCAATGCCATCGTGGCCCTCGGCTGGTTCCCGACCGGCGGCCGCATCCTCTACGAGAGCGACCAGGGCGGCAACGAGCAGACGCACCTCTACGTGCGCAACGCCGACGGCGCCACTCGCGACCTCACTCCCGGCGACAAGCTGAAGGCCCAGTTCGAGGGTTGGGCGCCGGACGACCGGACGTTCTTCTTCTCGACCAACGAGCGCGACCCGCACTACTTCGACCTCTACGAGATGTCGGTCGACGGCTATCGACGCACCCTGCTCTACCGCAACGAGGGCGGCTTCGCGATCGGCTCCATCTCGCCCGACCGGCGCTACGTCTCGCTGGTCAAGCTCGAGACGAGCGGCGACTCCGACATCTATCTCTACGACCGCTCGACCGCCAAGCTGACCGACCTCACCACCCACACCGGCGAGATCCTCAACTCGCCCGAGGCCTTCAGCCCCGACTCGACGAGCCTCTACTACACGACCAACGAAGGCGGCGAGTTCGCGCGCCTGGTGCGCTACGACCTGGCCGGCGGCAAGCGCACCGACGTGTTGCGGCCCGAGTGGGACGTGACCGGCGCCGGCTTCTCCCGCGACGGCCGCTTCCTCGTGGTCTCCATCAACCGCGACGCCGCGACCGAGGTGCGCCTCTTCGCGGAGCCCGGCATGCGCCCGGTCAAGCTGCCCGAGCTGCCCGACGCCGACATCACCGGCCTCCGCTTCTCGCACGACGGCCGGCGCCTCGCCTTCTTCGCCGAGTCCAGCCGCTCGCCGCGCAACCTCTACACGATCGACGTCGCCGATCTGGCGCACGGCGCGCCGCGCCAGCTCACCCGGGCCCTGAGCCCCGACATCGACCCCGCCGCGCTGGTGGCCGCTCGCGTGGTGCGGTTCAAGTCCTACGACGGCGTCGAGGTGCCGGGCCTGCTGTTCCAGCCCAAGGCCGCCAGCCGCGAGCACCCGGCGCCGGCCCTGGTCTGGGTCCACGGCGGCCCCGGCGGCCAGTCGCGCGTCGGCTACGCCGCGCTGATCCAGTTCCTGGTCAATCACGGCTATGCCGTCTACGCCATCAACAACCGCGGCAGCAGCGGCTACGGCAAGACCTTCTTCCATCTCGCCGACCGCAAGCACGGCAATGCCGACCTCGGCGACTGCGTGGCGGCCAAGGGCATGCTGGGGGCGACCGGCTGGGTGGCGCCCGAACGCATCGGCATCATCGGCGGCAGCTACGGCGGCTACATGGTGCTCGCGGCGCTCGCGTTCCGGCCGCACGAGTTCGCCGCCGGCGTCGATCTGTTCGGGGTCGCCAACTGGCCGCGCACGCTGGCCAGCATCCCGCCCTACTGGGCGTCGGAGCGCAAGCTGCTGTACAAGCTCATCGGCGACCCGCAGGCCGACGCCGACTATCTGCGCAAGATCTCGCCGCTCTTCCACGCCGAGCAGATCGAGCGCCCGCTGCTGGTGCTGCAAGGCGAGAACGATCCGCGCGTGCTCAGGCAGGAATCCGACGAGATCGTCGCCGCGGCGCGCCGGCGCGGCACCCCGGTCGAGTACCTGATCTTCCCCAACGAGGGGCACGGCTTCGTGCGCAAGGAGACCCAGGTCAAGGCCTACCAGGCCGTCCTTCAGTTCCTCGACAAGTACCTGCCGCAGGCCGCGGCCGCCGCCGCGGGTGGCGCGCCAGCGGCTCCGGCGCCCAGCCCCCGGTAAATCGCGAGGAGGATCGCCAGATGACCGCCGAATGGTGGGTGCTGATCCCGATCGTCGCCATCCTGGCGGCGAATATCCGGCGCTGGGCGGCTTTCCAGGCCAAACAGCGGCAGCTCGGCGCCTCGACCACCGAGCTCGAAAAGGACGTCGCGGCGCTGGCCAAGGCCAAGGCCGAGCTGACCGAGCGCGTCCAGAACCTCGAGACGATCGTGGTCAGCCAGACCTGGGGAGCGCTGCAAGACCGCGGCTTGTCGCCGGCCGAGCGGGAGCTCAAGGTGGCCACGGCAGCCCA
>DASZHY010000131.1:0-4590 GCA_035949675.1 Thermoanaerobaculia bacterium | reverse complement strand
TCGTAGCTCGGCACCACGAAGCGCAGGTGGCGCACCAGGTGCGGCGCGTTGCGCAGCAGCAGCCCGCGCTCGCGCAGCGACTCGATCACCAGCGACAGATCGCCCTGGCGCAGGTAGCGCACGCCGCCGTGCGCCAGCTTGGTGCTGCGGCTCGAGGTCCCCTTGGCGAAGTCGCAGCCTTCGAGCAGCGCCGTGCGGTAGCCGCGCGCCGCCGCGTCGACCGCGGCGCCCAGGCCGGTCGCGCCGCCGCCGATCACCAGCACGTCCCACCCCCGCCGCGGGGCGCCCTTGCCGGCGAGGCGGGCCAGCGACCGCTCACGATTCATCGGACCGGCAATCTATCACCCGTGAGCAGTGAGAACGGCGGCGCCCCCGTGCTGACAGCGGGGGCGGCACCGGACGGCGCTGCGATGCCGGCACGGGCGCGCCGCGATGCCGGCACGGGCGGCGCCGGCCGGCAACACGGTGCTGGTATGCTTACCAAGCAGGAGGAAGAACCCTTGGCGACGGCAACCGAAGCGCGGCCGGTGAACTACCGCGCGCTGATGAAGAAAGTCGAGCACCTGGTGGCGACCCTGGATCGCGCCGAGGACGAGGGCTCGACCATCCAGTCGCTGATCGAAAGCATCATCGTCAACTTCCGCGACGAGCTGGGCATCTACGGCGGCCGTCTGTACCGCCGGCGCGGCGCCTTTTACGTGCTGCAAGGGATCTTCGGCGACGCCAAGGAGGTGCCGCGCGGGCTCAAGGTGCCGGTCACCTATCCGCCGATCGAGCTGCTGATCGAAGACGGCGCGGTCTCCATGGACGCCGACGATCCGCGGATGGACAAGAAGCTGGAAGACCTGCTGGGAGTGGAGCGGTTCGCCGCCATCGAGGTCGGCGACGAGGAGTACATCCTGGCCTTCAACGTCGCCCCCGGCAACAACCGCGAGGACATCCTGTTCTCGCTCGGCATCGTGCGTCACAGCGTCAACCAGAAGCTGCGGCGCGAGCGCATGGAGGGGATCTTCGAGGAGGCGCGCAAGATCCAGTCGTCGATCCTGCCGCGCCGCGCTCCTGCCTACGGCGACTTCGACCTGTACGGGCACTCCGTGCCGGTGGAAACCGTCGGCGGTGATTTCTTCGATTACATCCCGGTCACCGACAAGATCCTCGGCCTGGCGATCGCCGATGTCTCGGGCCATGGCCTGCCCGCCGCGCTGCAGGTGCGCGACATCTACATGGGCCTGCGTATGGGCCTGGCGCGAGATTTCAAGATCGTGCGCACCGTCGAGCGCATGAATCGCATCATCCACCGCAGCACGCTGACCAGCCGCTTCGTGTCGCTGTTCTACGGCGAGCTCGAGCTCAACGGCGTCTTCATCTACGTCAACGCCGGCCATCCGCCGCCGTTCCACCTCGCCGCCGACGGCACGGTCACTCAGCTGGAGGCGGGCGGGCCGGTGCTGGGGCCGCTTGCCGAGGCGAGCTACGAGCGCGGCTTCGTGATCATGAAGGCCGGCGACATGCTGGTGTTCTATACCGACGGCATCGTCGAGACCCTGGGCCGCGCACCGGCGGCGCGGGAATCGCGGCAAACCCCGCGGACGCCGCCGGCCCCGCTCGAAGAGTACGGGCTCGAACGGTTGCTCGCGGTCGCCCGCAAGCACCAGGGCAAACCCTCTCAGGCAGTCGTCGAGGCGGTGTTCGGCGACGTCGAGGAGTGGAGCGAGGGAGCGCCCGCCGCCGACGACCGCACGCTGATGGTCGTCAGCTCGCCCGCCGACGACAAGGCCATCACCGCCGCCTTCCCGCGGCCGATCGGGCTGATTTAGTGTCCCGTCTCAGAAGTTCGCATCATTATTCGCCGGCCCTCCGGCCCCCTGGCGGCGTTGCGCCTCCTCGACATAGTTTCGACTATGCCTGCGTCGGCGCGCCTGGCCAGGAGCCCGGATGGCTCGCCGACTAATAACGCGAACTTCTGAGACGGGACACTAGCGCGGTTCGGGGCGCTCCGCCCGCGCCACCACCTCGAGGTCCTGGCGCAGCTTGACGACGCTGCGCTCGGGGTAGATGCCGGCCCGCAGCTGCACCCCCGGATAGAGGTGGGTCTCCCGGCCCACCACCACGCCGGGGTGCAGGACGCAGTTGCAGCCGGTCAGCACGCCGTCGCCGAGCACCGCCCCCAGCTTGCGCCGGCCGCTCGCCATGCCGCCAACGCCCGCGCCGATGCGCACCTCCCGCCCGTCGTGCCGGAAGTTGGAGAGGATGGTGCCGGCCCCGAGGTTGACGCCGGCGCCGAGGATCGAGTCGCCGACGTAGTTCAGGTGCGGCGCCTTGGCGCCCGGCAGCAGGATGGAGCGCTTGATCTCGGTGCTCGCCCCCACCACGCAGCCGTCGCCGATCCACGTGCCGCCGCGCACGTAGGCCCCGGGGCGGATCTCGACGTCGCGGCCGACGTAGAGCGGCCCCTCGAGCACCACGTTGGGATGGATACGGGCGCCGCGGCCGATGACGATGCGGTCGCCGGCCAGGTGGACCTCGGGCAGCAGGCGGACCTCGATGGCGGCGGAGGGCAGCCGGGCGAGCACCTCGTCCAGCGGCCCGCCGAGCAGCGCCCAGGGGGCGGCGGGGTCGAAGCAGGCGGCGAACGGCTCCGGCAGGGAGTCGAACAGCTCGGGCAGAGCGCTCGGGCGGGCGACGGTCATCGGCTAGAGGACTCGGGACACTAGGGCTCGGCCCGGCGGCGAGCGGGAGCGGTCGGAAGTATACGGTATTGCCGATGGTATCCTCGCGCGCCGTGGAGCGTCCCGCCAGGAGATCTTCGAGGTCCGCGCCGGATCCCCTGTCCCCCCTGCCGCCGTCCTTCTATCGCCGCGGTGCCGAGGAGGTGGCCCGCGACCTGCTGGGGCGCTATCTGGTGCGCCGCGCCGGCGCCGGCGGCGGGCCGGGCGAGGGCGGCGAGCTGCTGGTCCTGCGGCTGGTGGAGGTGGAGGCCTATCTCGGCGCGCCGGACCGCGCCAGCCACGCCTGGGGCGGGCGGCGCACGCCGCGCAACGCCAGCCTGTACCTGCCGGGCGGGCATGGCTACGTCTACTTCATCTATGGCATGCACTGGTGCCTCAACGCCGTCACCGGCGAGGCGGACGCGGGTGCCGCCGTGCTGCTGCGCGCCGGCGAGCCGATGGCGGGCGAGGAGCAGATGCGCCGCAACCGCGGCCTCGCGGCGGCGCCGCGCCCCGGCGACCTCGCGGGCGGCCCCGGCAAGCTGTGCCAGGCCCTCGGCGTCGACCGCGCCTTCGACGGCCTGCGGCTCGACCAGGGGCCGCTGCAGCTGGCGGCGGGCGAGCCGGTGGCGCCGGGCCGGGTGGCGGCCGGGCCGCGGATCGGCGTCGCCTATGCCGGCGAGGCGGCGGCCTGGCCGCTGCGCTTTGCCGTCGCCGGCAATCCGCACGTGTCGCGGCCGCGCCCCCCCGGGGCGGCATGATGCGGCGGCCCCGCCGGCAGCCCATGAAAACGAGGTACTGACGGGCGTCAGCGGGCCGGTTTGGCGGTGAGGCGGATGTGGCCGGCCTTGGCCAGCTTCCAGAAGACCATCAGGGCGTCGATCTGCGGCATCGGAGTGATCTTGACGATCGACTGGATGTCGTAGGTGCCGTTGATGCGGGTGAGCATGAAGCCTTCGTGCGGCGTGATCTTGGCGGTGGTCAGGGCCTCCATGCTCGCCGCCAGCTGCGGGATCGAGGTGAGCTTGACGCCGTCGCGCTCGATGTCCTCGCGGATCTGCTTCTCGCCCAGGGTGAGCGCGTCCTGCACCTCGCGGTTGTCCGGCTCGAGGCTGCGGGCGGCGCGCAGGTGGCGCAGGCCCAGCTCGTAGTTCTTCTGCTCGAGGTAGAAGCGCGCGGCCTCGAGCAGCGCCGAGGCGGAGAGCGCCGCGGCGATGGCGCCGGTGGCGGTGCCGACGCCGCCGGTGCCGAGTCCGGCGCCGTCCTCGGGCGGCGCCTGGCTCCATCGCGGCTTGATGATCTTGATGTTCCCCAGGCGGTGCTGCTCGAACAGCACCCGGCAGACGTGAAACTCCGAGGAGTGGGTCTGCAGCCGGATCTCCTCGACCGTGAGATCGTCGTCGATCAGCTCCAGGATGCGCCGCTCGCCCGGGCGCGCATTGTCGAGTGCGATCTCGCGCACCAGGACCGGGATCGCTTCCTGCGTGGGGATCAGCTGGCGGATGCGCCGCCACTCGTCGACCCGCTGCACGCCTTCCATGACGATGGCGGTGACGTCCAAGCTCATCGGCACCATCGCGCTCTCGGGCAGCACGTCGTCGAGGAAGCGGAAGTCCGCCTCGGTCCAGGCGAAGATGTCGTAGATGCTCTCCTCGGCCTTGAACCGCAGCATGCGATGGAGATCGTTTTCGCGCAGCGCCCCGGTGGTGACCAGGATCTTGCCCAGCAGGGTGCGGGTCTTCTCCTGCAGCTCGATGGCCTTGGCAAGCTCCATCTCGCTGATCAGGCCGTGGCTGACCAGGAAGTGACCCAGGTACTCCTCGGGCTTGGAGGACGAGGAGGACAGGATGCGCCCGTCCTTGAAAAAGATGCGCTTCTCGAC
>DASZHY010000130.1:0-9880 GCA_035949675.1 Thermoanaerobaculia bacterium | reverse complement strand
CTCCTCTCCACACCCTCTTTCCTCGAGCCCCTTTCCTTCGGGAGAGGGGCTTGAGGTCACACGCCGAGTCCCCGACCAGCCGTCGCTGTCTGCGCCACCCGAGTTGAGGGCAGCCGGCGCGACGAATTCATCTCACGGATAAAGCGGCGTACTGGAAAAGAAATTACGCGGTACGAGGTCGAAGCCGCCCCAACCGGTAATAGCCACTCCGTTTGCGGGAGAGTCGTTGTCCTTGCCGAAATCCTCGTCCCGTATCCTGTGGAGAACCCCCGTTTGGTACCAGAGGACGGGCCTGCCGCCAGCTAAGGGCTCGCCTTTGAGGTAGCTCGGGAGATCCTGGCACTCGGAAGACATACAGGATGATATAGCGGTAATTAGAAGCCTTTATCACAGACCAGAGGAGCAGTGCCTGCCCGCGCCGGCTCTTGTCGAGCTGGCCCGGGTTGGTGTTCGCCGAGTTGTCGAACCAGCGCACGTTGTCATCATGGATTTCCACCGCGACCGGACCCTTGGCAGCCGGGTTGCCGCTGGCGTCGTAGATTCTGCCGCGGGTGACGCAGCCTGGGCCGAGCGCCTTCTCCTCGAGCACGGAAAGCTCCCAGTCATACTCGATGAGGTCCCAGATCGTCTCACCGTTGTTGTATGGCACGAATATCTCCGCCAACCTGGAGTCACCGAGGATCTTGACTTCACTCTCGCCCTTCGCGCGCGTGAAGTAGGCCTCCTTCACGTAAAGAACCTGCGCCCGGCCGTTCTGGCGCTCGATCCCCCAGACGATGCGCCATTTGGTTCGCATGTTGGCCTCCGGTTCGTTGGCCGGGAAATGCTGGACCACCTGACCGGCGTTGTGCACCGCGGATTGACGCACCGGTGGCTCGCCGCTCCCGCGATGGCGCTGCTCTGGGCGAGTCCCGGGCTTTCCAGCTCGACGAGGTCGATGGATTTGACGGGCCAGGAGCTGCTGGCCGCCGAACAGGCGATCCAAAACGCCCAGCGGCCTCGCGCGGCGAGGGTCGAGAACGCCTGCCGCGCTCGGGCGCGCAAGGCATCGCAATCGGCAGCTGACTGAGAATTCGCTGCCAGGTCGAGTGCCGGCCCCGCTGCGCCGACAGCGAGCAACGCCGGCTCGCCGGTAACAAACCGCGGCGCCGTGGCGCCTCAAAAGCATGGCCAGCAATCTGATCGCCGCGCGACTCGTCGGCAGTCGCCTCGATCACGCCGCTGCACCGTCGCGCTGGGTTAGGGCGTGATCCTGAAAGCTCGCAATCTTGCGCACGATCATGATCGCCAATATGACGGCGCTGGCGCGGAGGATCTTGGTGGCAAGGATCACCTCGAAGACGGTGGATGGGTCCCGGATGCCCAGGCGGTGCAACGCGCCCGCCGTCAGGCCGGCAAGATTCGAGAACAGGAAGAGCGCCCACCACCCTGAGATCAGGGGTGTCTGCTCGCCCCCATCCGGCTCAGTGGTGTTCAGGACCGCGCTCCGCTGCCAGAGCTCGCGGACTACTCGGTAGGGCCCGAACAGGTTCAGGACGGGAACGAACCACACGAACACCGCCCAGCCCGGTGCGTGCCGCGTCTGCCTGGTGCCGAGATGAGTAAGGCTGGCGTAGGATTTGTACATCCAGATCAGCCAGACGATGTTGCTCGCATATGCGAGAGCGTCGAGCCGGGATGTCACCCTGAAGGCGCCCGTGCGGACCGCGACCTCGGCCTCGGTGAACGTCGCTCCGGAAGCAACTTGGTGCAGCAGCGTCAAGCACCAGAGGGCGCTCGCCATTGCTGCCACAGCGACGAGCAGCTGCGCCGCCAGGACCACCACGGTCACGCGTCCCCAGCGAATCGCCCTGGCCAGCCCGGGCGCCGCCTCCGAGCTGGGGGCAAGCTGCACCGGAACCGGATCGAAGATACTGATCGACATAGCTCTCCTTCTTCAAAGTCCCTGCTTCTCCTCCACGGGGCGACCTCTTTAGTGTATCGCGACTTGCCCCGACTCCCCTGACTGCTCGGCGCTCCCGCGCTGGCGGTGCTGAAACAGGAGGTTGCCGGCCGTCGAGATGCCGTGGATCAGGCTGGTGCCGCGGGCGATCGTCCTTCTGACCAGGCCTATCGCAGTGAGGGGTTGGATGCATGCCCTCCGTTTAGCTGGCTAGATGTCAGGAACCGGATCGGTGTTCAACCGACGCCAGCAAGGAGAAAGTTAAATGCTGCGCAAGCTCTCGACTCTCATCCTCTTCACCTTTGCGGCGGCGATGCCGGCCATGGCGTATGCCGCGACCCACCGCGTGGCGAGCGCCGTGGTCACTGCCTCGCCCGAGCAGCACGGCCTCGATCCAGAGCTCGTGCGGGCCATCACGCAGTCGCCCGACAGGCGGGGTGATGGCATCGTTTTCCTGCAGGCCAAGGCCGATCTCGGCGGCGCCTCCTCCATCAAGGACTGGCAAGAGCGCGGGCAGTTTGTCCTCGACGCGCTACAGGCACTGGCCAAGAGAAGCCAGGCGCATCTTCTCCAGCTCATCGCGGCGCAATCGAAGGCGGGCGAGGTGAAGGAGCACACGCCTTATTACGTCGTCAATGCGGTGTTCGTGCGCGGGGGTACGCTGAAGGCGTTCCGGTCGATCGCGAGGTTCCCCGGCGTCCGCTATGTCGAGAAGAACAAGTTGCTCCCGCTGCCGGAGCCCCCGGCTTTCAAGCGAGACGAGCGGCCGCAGAGCACCATCGCCTGGGGCGTCACCAAGATTGGCGCCGATCAGGCGTGGGGCGCATTCAACGCGAAGGGGCAGGGTATCGTCGTCGGCAGTATCGACACAGGGGTCGACTCGACCCACCCCGCGCTCGTCCACCAGTATCGCGGGACGGCGACGGGGAACAACGATTACAACTGGTTCGATCCGACCGGCACCTATCCCGCGGCGCCGGGCGACAACGTCGGCCACGGCACGCACACGACGGGCACGATGGTCGGCGACGACGGCGCGGGCCATCAGATCGGCGTTGCGCCCGCTGCGCAGTGGATCGCCGCCAAGGGGTGCGTGAATAACGGTTGCGCGCAGAACGATTTGCTCTCGGCCGGGCAATGGATCCTCGCGCCGACGAACCTCGCCGGCAACAGCCCAAACTCGGCGATGCGCCCGCGGGTGGTGAACAACTCCTGGGCGAGCTGCACCAGCGCCGATACGTGGTACCAGGGAGTCGTGCAGGCGTGGATCGCGGCGGATATCTTCCCCGCTTTCGCGGCCGGCAACTCCTGCAATGCCGTCGGCGCGCCAGGGAGCTATCCGGAGAGCTTCGCCAGCGGCGCAACGGACATCAACGACGTCATCGCGGGATTCAGCGCGCATGGCCCCTCGCCATTGACGAGCCTCACGAAACCCGACGTGACCGCGCCTGGTGTCAATGTGTATTCCTCCCTCCCGGGCGGCAGCTACGGCACGGACAGCGGGACCTCCATGGCGAGCCCCCACACCGCGGGCTGCGCGGCGCTGGTCCTCAGCAAGAACCCCTCGCTGCCCACCTACCAGCTCGAGAGGGTCCTGGCCTATACGTCCGTCGATCTCGGCGCGAGCGGCCCGGACAGTACGTACGGCATCGGCCGTGTCAACTGTTTCTCCGCGGTCGACTGGTCCGTGAAGCCGTGGTGGCAATGGCAATGGGGCAGCGGCGCAGGGCAAATTGGCCTGTGGAACATGAACAACGGCGATCAATACATCGCCGGAGACTTCGATGGCGACGGGCAGGACGAGCTGCTCGCGGTGTCCACCACCGGCTGGGCGCATCTCATGAAGTTCACCGGCTCGGGATGGCAATGGATGTGGGGCACCGGACCGAACGGACAGATCGGGCTCTGGAACATCCACGTCGGCGACAAGTTCATCGCCGGAGACTTCGACGGCAGTGGCAAGGCCGGGCTGCTCGCGGTGTCCACCACCGGCTGGGCGCATGTCATGAAGTTCACCGGCTCCGGATGGCAATGGCTGTGGGGCACCGGACCCAACGGGCATATCGGGCTTTGGAACATCGGCCTCGGCGACAAGTTCATCGCCGGAGACTTCGACGGCAGCGGCAAGGCCAAGCTGCTCGCCTTCTCGACCAACGGGTGGTTGCACCTCATGCAGTGGACCGGCTCGGGGTGGCAATGGCTCTGGGGCAATGCGGGTGCGAGCCAGATCGCGCTGTGGAATATGAACCCGCCGGACCTGTTCCTCGCGGGAAAGTTCGACGCCTCGAACAGCCGCGACGAGCTGCTCGCCATCGAGAGGCCGTGGATGCACCTGATGAAGTACGACTACTGAGGTTCCTGGCGGGCGATGACCGCCACAGGTCATCGCCCGGTCGCGCCGGGAGCAGGCCACGGCCGGGCGCCCTTGCCGGTGTCCGTCACCGGATATCTATTGTAAGAGCATGGACAGCAGGACCATCGAGCTCCAAGGGCACCCGGCCGGCCTGCTGACGCCTCGGGCTAGAGAAGAGACAACTACTTGCGGGCAGAGTCGAGCTCTTGGAACTGAGTAATCCGCACTGTGCCATCCGGGAAGCGAGCGATGATCTCCAATTCGCCGCCCATCGCTTCCACAAAGCGCCGCAATGTGCTGACGTACATGTCTGCCCGGTGTTCCATCTTCGAGATCTCAGGCTGGGTGGCGCCGAGCTCTTCGGCGAGCTGCTCCTGAGAGAGCTGCCGCGCCCGACGAAGCTCATGCAGGGGCATCGCGGCGAGCAACTCTCGCTTCCGCGCCGCGACGGCGGCATGCCAGCTTGAAGGCTTTCCCGCTAGCAGGTCACGAAACTTCTTGGCCATTCAGATCAACCCCTCTCGTTTCAAGGCTGCCAAGCCAGGCGCCGAATTCGTCTGTGTACTCCACCTCCCATGACACTCAATGACTATACCTTTGGAGGCATCCTGAGTCTAGAGTTCCGTTCCGTGAGGGCACGGGGGTGAAATTCCCAGCGCTACCCGACTGTGACTTTCTAGTCCTGCCGCAGCGCTGCCAGCCGGCGGATGCTGGCGATGCCGCAGGCTGGGCCCAGGGCCAGGATCGGGAAGGCCCAGCGCCAGCCGATCTGGTTCGCCAGGGGCGGGACCAGCTGGATCGACACGGTCGTCAGCAGGAAACCCACCGCGGTCTGAATGGTCAGGGCCGTGCCTACCGCGTGCGGGGGGACGGACTCGGTCACCAGGGCGCTGAACTGGGCACTGTCGGCAATGACGAAGAACCCCCACACCCAGGCTAGCAGGGCCACCAGGCCCAGGCTGGCGCCGAACAGGAAGCCGATGGTGAGAGCGCAGCTGCCGCTCGCGGCCAGGGCGATCGTGACCAGGCGCTCCCGGCCCGTGCGGTCGGCGACCAGGCCGCCCCAGACGCAGCCCGCCCCGCCTACGGCGATGGTACCGAAGGCGGCGAGAGAGACGGCGGCCGGAGAATAGCCGCCACGGGCCGCGGCGCTGGCGGCCAGGAAGGCGGGGATCCAGGTCCAGAAGGAGTAGAGCTCGAACATGTGCCCGAGGTAACCGCCGGTGGCCAACCGGAATCGCCGGATGCGCACGACCTCGGCGGCGAGGCCCCAGTGAAAAGGCCTGGGCGGGAAGGGGTAGGGGCCGTCGCGGTAACCGATCAGCACCAGCAGGGCGGCGGCGAGGGCGCCGCAGGAGGCGACGAGGACCACCCCGGTCACGCCGGCACCTCGCCAGGCGTGCACCAGGTAGGGGGTCGCCTTGCCTACGGTGAGCGCTCCTACGACGGTCCCGATGGCCAGCCCTCGGCGCGCACGGAACCAGGTCGCCACCATCTTCATCGCGGGCGGATAGACGCCGGCCAGGAGGAAGCCGGTGGCAAAGCGGCAGGCGAGCGCGGCACCATAGCCTGGCGCGACGAGAAGGGCGCCGTTGGCCAGCGCTCCGAGCGCCGCCGCAATGGCGAACAGGCGCCGCGACGCGATGACGTCGGCGAGGTTGAGAAGGGCGGCGCCGGCGGTGCCGGCGACGAAGCCGAGCTGCACCACGGTGGTGAGCCAGCCGGCCTGCGAGCCGGTCAGGCCCCACCGCGCGGAGAGCTGGGGCGCGACGGCGCTGGCCGCGAACCACAGCGACATCCCCAGCAGCTCGGCGGTTGCCAGCAGGGCGAGCATGCGCCACCTCGCGGGATGCGAATCGGGCGCGCCCGCGGCGGCAGGCCGCGGCGGCGGCGATGACGGAGTGGTTGCAGCCGGTGACGGGACAGGCGGCGCCGGCGGCCGCGCGAGTGGCGGATCGGGATCAGGGACTTCGCGCACCGAGCGGGGACTCTATCCCAAGCGCCCCCGACGAACCGGACAGGCTGCGCCTGCCCGCACGGACCCCGCGGCTGCCTGCGCACCGCCCGCAGGCCATCCCCGGGGCGTCAGAGGCGAACCGACGCGGCCTTGCGCTGCAGCTGCAGGACCTTGGCGTCGGGGTCCACCACCAGGCGCTGGGGCTCGAAGGGGCAGAGCAGGCGCACCGTCTGTTCCTCGCCGGGGCCGAGCACCAGGGTGGCGCGGACGTCGCGGTAGCCGGCGACCTGGCGGGCGTCGTCGCCGAAACGCTGGCTCAGGCTGGCCGCCGCGACCTCGACCGGCATGCGCGCGGTGCCGGAGTTGGCCACGCGGGCGACGACCTCCCAAAGCCCGCCGCCGCCCGGACCGCTGGCGTCGCCCATGCCGCCGACGGCGCCGCCTGCCCCGGCGATCCGGTGCTTGCTCGCCTCCACGATGCGGTACTCGGGCATCACGACCTTGAAGAACCACTGGTCGACGACGGCGTCGAAGCCGGCGGGATCGGATGCGAACGGGCGCATCGCCGCGACGAAGTGCTGCAGGACCGGGTGGCCGGGGGCGTCATGGTACTGCGCGATGAAGCGCCGCGCGCCGGCGAAGAAGGCGTCCCGCCCCATCTGCTGCAGGAGCATCCAGAAGGCCCAGCCGCCCTTGTCGTAGATCACCGTCACGTCGGCAGCCCGGGCGCCGTAGGTCTCGGCCAGCGATTTCTCGTCGCTCGGCTGGCGGGTCTCGCCGTAGAAGGCCTCGCTGCGCGTGGCGAAGTCGATCCGCGCCGCCGGGCCGCGCACCTGCTCGAGGAGCAGCATGGTGGAGAAGTTGGCGGCGCCCTCCGCGAGGAGGATGCCGCCCGGCCCGTCGCCCGCCGCGAGGATGTGCCCCCACCACTGGTGGGCGGCCTCGTGCGCGGTGACCGCAAACGCCAGGTCCGAGGTGGGGGTGGTGAGCGACAGGAACCCCACGGCTTCCGAGAAGAAGATGTTGGTGGCGTTGCCCTGGCCATACCCGGCGATGGCGGGGAACTCGTTGAGCCGCAGCTCGCGCCAGGGATAGGGACCGAACCACTCGGCGTAGTAGCGCCGCGCCCCGTTCAAGGCCGCGAAGATGCTGTCGACGTTGTAGGGATGCCCGGGATGGTAGTAGATGGCGGTGCCCGGCCCGCGCCGCACCGCCCAGCGGCCCGCCGCGACGTTGATGACACGCAGCGGGTAGTCGCTTTCCCATAGCCAGGTGCGCCGATCGCCCTGGCGAGTCTCGCTCGTCAGCGCGCCGGTCGCGGTGACGGTGTACTCGGCCGGAGCGGTGATGCGCAACCGGCTGGTGAAGGCGGAGCGGTCCAGCTGCGCATCCAGCTGCTCCTTCCAGAAGTCGGTCGGGAAGCGCCGCGGCTCGTTGCGGTTCTCGTCGTCGATGCCGATGCCCGGCCTGTACCCGATCACCGGCACGAAGTCGGGGTTGCGGCCGTTGACGAGGACCGTCGAAGGCAGGATGAACTCGCTCGTCGGCGGCAGCTCGCCGCCGTCGCTGGAGATCCCGGGCAGGAGCACCGCCTGGTAGCTGAAGCCCAGCCGATGCACGGCGCCCGGGGCGAGCGGCTGCTGGAAGACGAAGAGGCCGTTGCGCGCCTCGCGCTCCGGCGGCCGGTAGGGCTTGCCGTCGAGCGTCCAGGCGAGGTCCCGCCAGGCAAGGCCGCCGGTGACCGGGAACCAAGAGAGCGGCGACGGCTTGCGATTGACCAGGTCGTAGAAGCCGCGCACCCGGAACCAGCGCCTGGCCGGCTCGAGGTCGAGGTCGAGATCGACGTGCGTGACGTAGGGCAGCGGCGCATCGCTCCAGGTCGCCAGGTTCTGCCGCCAGTACTCCTTGTGCCGGGTCACCAGCGTGCTTCCCTCGAACCCCTGCTCGACCGCGAAGTAGAGCGCCAGCCCGAGGGCCAGCGGCGGAGCGGCCAGGGCGGCGACCCGCAACGCCGCCCGCCGGCGCTCGCCCGGGCGGCGGCCGGCGCCCGACAGCCGGTCGGCCTCCCGGCGGCGAAAACGGCGCCAGGCGACGTACGCCAGCAGGGGCACCGCGGCGAGCGCCGCCAGGCGGTTCAGCCACAGCGCCTGGCGGTCCAGCTCGAAGGTGCCCATGTCGCTCCAGCGCAAGGCGTCGATCAGCGGCCAGTTCCCCACCCAGTTCATGTCGCCGCGCAAAAAGGCGGCGAGGGTCGCGATCAGCGCCACCAGGCCGACGCCATAGGTGAGATAGCGGCTGTCGGTGAGCGCGAAGACCGCGGTCACGAAGGCCGTCCACAACAGCAAGGTGGGTAAGAGCAGCAGGCCCCAGACCAGCACGAAGGGCCAGACCGTCACGTGCACCCGCCCCTGGGAGAGCATCGTGAGGGCGGCGACGAGGAAGCCGCCGGCGAGGCAAGCCGCGATCAGCACGCCGTTGGCCAGGGTCTTGCCGGCCAGCAGCGACGGCGTCCCGACCGGCGTGGCGTAGAGGACCGGCGCCAGCTGCGTGCTGCGCTCGCGCTGCAGCGACTCGACGGTGTAGAACAGCAGCAGCAGGCAGAGCCAGGGAGTGAGCACCAGCAGGCCGCGCACCGCCGCCGTGCCCGGGGTCAGCAGGACCGGCGCGCCGAAGGGTCCCGGCGCCTGGCCGGCGTCGAAGTCGATCTTCAGGAACAGCAGCACGGCGGGCAGGAAGATGTAGATCCCGGGCTGGGAGATGAGCTCGGCCAGCTCGAACCGGAACACCGCCAGCAGGCCGCGGAGAAAACCGGGCGGCCGGCTGCGCATCGCCAGGCCGGACAGCTCGCCGGGGCTCCCCACCGGGGCCGCGGGCCGTCGAGCCTCTCGGATCTCCTCGGCCGCGCCGCCCGCCACGCCACCCGCCGCGCCGCTCGCCGCGCCGCCCGCGCCGGCCGCGCGGATGGCACGGATCGCGCGGGCCATGCCGCCGCCGGCGCCGGCGCGCTCCGGGCGCTCGCGCCGGCCGGCGACTCGCCGCCGCGCCAGCTCGACCAGCAGCAGGCCGCCCAGCACGAAGGCGATCCGGCTGGCGACGAAGGCCGCGTCGTACGGGATGGGGCGGGTGTTGTAGAACTCGATGCCGCGGTCCACCCGCAGCCAGGTCTCCTTGAGCCAGCGGAAGCCGGAAGGGTCGAGGTAGCGCAGCGCCGCGCCGGCAACCGGGCCGAGGTCGGGAGGGAACCACCGCCAGACGAAGTCCTGCAGGAAGGGCAGCAGGACGACCGGCAGCAGGAATACCAGGATCGGCCTGCCGGTCGCCGCGCCGATGAGGAAGGCCGCGCCGGCGGTGAAGACCAGGCCGGGCAGCAGCAGCAGGAGCATCGGCCGCAGGTAGGCGAGCGCCTCGAACGGTCCATAGATGTCCGGGGTGGAGGCATCCGGCAGACCGTGGACGAAGAGCAGCAGGACCGCCAGGAAGACGGCCATGACCGCCAGGCATGCCGCCAGGGCGGCGATGAACTTCCCCCACACGTACTCGCCGGGAGTCAGCGGCGTCGCCTGAAGGATCGCGTCCACCCGGCGCTCGCGGTCGCGGATCACCGGCATGCCGGCCGCGACCGCGACGA
>DASZHY010000129.1:0-38239 GCA_035949675.1 Thermoanaerobaculia bacterium | reverse complement strand
TGGCGTCGTGCCATCCCCGCCCCGCCCCGCCCTACCCCTGCCCCCTGTGATATATTCGCTCGCCCTAATTAGGGAGACAGGAAGGGATCTCGTTGCCTGCGCCGCCTGCCCGCAAGCCGATCCGCACGCGCAAGGACTGGTACAGCATTTCGGTTGACACGCTGCGCGGCTGGTTCTTCCTGCTGCTGATCTCCGCCGCCCTGGTCGGCGGCTACATGGGCTATCGCTCCTGGGAGCGGAAATCGATCGAGCGCAACTCCCGCCTGGTCATCGACGAAGATCAGCGGCTGCTGGCGCAGGTGCGCGACGACGTCAAGGTCGGCGAGTTCAAGAGCGAGTACGACGCCGGCGCGCAGAGCCTCCAGGAGGCTCGCACCGACTTCGCCGCGAAGCGCTTCCGCGCCGCCCTCGCGAACGCCGTCACCTGCCGCAAGCTGCTGCAATCGATCCTCGACACCGTCGCGCTCACCAACTCCGGCGGCCAGGCCCAGTTCATCTCGATGCAAGGCGAGGTGGAGTACAAGCGCTCCGACGGCGGCAGCTGGGAAGAGGCACGCCCCCGCCTGCCGCTGCGCGCCGGCGACTACGTCCGCACCGGCAACGGCAGCTCGGCCGAGATCGTCTTCCTCGACGGCACCCTGTACACGGTGCGCGGCAACACCCAGTTCGTCATCTCCCCCAACGGCCCCCAGGGCGACGGCGCCGCCGGCGAAGCGGCGGCCGACCAGGCAATCCAGATGGAGTACGGCTGGGTGAACCTCAACACCGCCAGCCGTCCCACCCAGGTCAAGACCCCCGGCGCCGTGGCCAAGGTGCGCGAGGATTCCGAGGCCTTCGTGAGCTACGACCGCGGCGCCAACCGTGGCCGCTTCGGCGCGGTGCGCGGCGGCATGGAGCTTGCCGCCAAGGGAGGCATGACGCGCGAGGTGGGCGAGCTGCAGCAGGTGGTGCAGACCGGCGACCTGCTGTCGCAGGCCCAGAAGCTGCCGCCTTCACCCGATCCCCTCGAGCCGGCCGACAACCGCGAGCTGGACCTCGACCGGTCGCCGAACCTGGTGGTTTCGTGGAACACGGTCCCCGGCTCGACGCGCTACGCACTGCAGGTGTCGCGCAACCACCTCTTCGCCGAAAACCTGATCAGCGTCGAAAATCGCACCAAACCCAAGGCCACCCTGGGCCTGCGCGGCGAGGGCACCTTCTTCTGGCGCGTCGCCGCCTTCAGCCGCGAGGGCTACGAGGGCCCCTGGAGCCAGCCGCGCAAGTTCCGCGTCGCCTCCGGCAAGAGCGGCGGCGACCGCCCCAACGCCCCGCCCGAGCTGGATCTCGTGGACGTCAAATCCTACGGTAGTATCTTCATCGTCGCCGGGCGGTGCACCCCCGGCTCCCGGCTCGACGTCAATGGCGAGCAGGCCGTCGTCGGCGTCGACGGCTCGTTCAAGAAAACGGTGCAGTTCAACAAGGAAGGCTATAGCTACATCGAGATCCGGGTGCGCGACCGCTGGGGGAGCGAGACGGTGCGCCGCCGCAGAGTCCTGGTGGAAAGTCCCTAGCCCGCACTCCGCCGCCTGCCAGGCGCCGGAGCTAACCAGAGGAAACAGACAGGCTGATGCCCTTCGCGTCCTTATTGCGCTACTTTTCGAAGGACCTCGCCATCGATCTCGGCACGGCGAACACCCTGGTCTTCGCCATGGGCCAGGGGATCGTGGTGCGCGAGCCCTCGGTCGTGGTCATCAACAAGCTCACCAACCGCATCGAGGCCGTCGGCATCGAGGCCAAGGAGATGCTGGGCCGCACTCCCGGCAACATCGAATCGATCCGCCCGATGAAGGACGGCGTCATCGCCGACTTCGAGGTTACGGAGCGGATGTTGGAATACTTCATCAAGAAGGCTCACGGCCGCAAGATGTACGTCCATCCGCGGATCGTCATCGGCGTCCCGTCCGAGATCACCCAGGTCGAAAAGCGCGCGGTGCGCGACTCGGCGATGCGCGCCGGCGCCTCCGAGGTGTTCCTGGTCGAGCAGGCGATGATGGCGGCGATCGGCGCCGGCCTGCCGATCACCGAGCCGTCGGGCAACATGATCGTCGACATCGGCGGCGGCACGACCGACGTCGCCGTGATCTCGCTCGCCGGCACCGTCTACAGCCGCTCGGTGCGCATCGCCGGCAACGAGATGGACGTCGCCATCATCCAGTACCTCAAGCGCAAGTACAACCTGCTGATCGGCGAGCGCACGGCCGAGATCATCAAGATCGAGCTCGGCTCCGCCTATCCGCTCAAGGAAGAGATCAAGCTCGACATCAAGGGTCGCGATCTCGTCGAGGGCGTGCCCAAGACGCTGTCGATCTCGGACGAGGAGATCCGCGAAGCGCTGGCCGAGACGGTCGCCACCATCGTCGAGGCGGTGCGCATGGCGCTCGAGCGCACGCCGCCCGAGCTGTCGGCCGACATCATGGACAAGGGCATCGTGCTGTCGGGGGGCGGCGCCTTGCTGCGCAACCTCGACCAGCGGCTGCGCGACGAGACCGGCCTGCCGGTGGTGCTGGCCGAGGACCCGCTGGCCTCGGTGGTGCTCGGCACCGGCCGAGTGCTGTCGGACATCGACCTGCTGCGCAAGGTCTCGATCCGCTAGAGGCCAGCAAGCCGATGACCCGACAGCGGACGGCGCGGCAACCGGCGGGCCTCTAGTCCCGTGGACGAACGCCGTACCGGCTACCTGCTGACCGTCCTGCTGCTCGGGCAGCTGGTGCTGGTGGCGATCGAAGGCGCCCGCAGCACCCGTTCCCTCACCTACGCCGAGGTGATCGGCCTGCGCATCCTGGGGCCGGTGGCGCGCCTGGTGAGCATCGCGGGAGGGGGGGCTTCCGATCTCGGGCACAAGGTCCGGCTGCAAGGCCAGCTGCTCGACGAGAACCGCCGCCTGCGCCTGCAGGTCGAGGAGCTGCGGCTGCGGCTGCTGCGCCTGGGCGACGTCGAGCAGGAGCTTGCCCGGCTGGGCGATGCCGTCAGCTACAGCGCGCCGCTGCTCGGCGAGATCCGCGCCGTCGACGTCGTCTACGCCGACCATGCCTCCTGGCTGCGGTCGCTCGTGCTCTACACCGGCCCGCGGTCGGCGGCGGTCAACCAGCCGGTGCTGTCGCCGGCCGGCCTGGTCGGGCGGGTGGTGGTGGTCGCCGGTCCCTACGCCAAGGTGCAGCTGGTCACCGACCGCGCCGCCTCGGTGGGAGGCATGATCCTGCGCACCCGCCGCCAGGGAGTGGTGCGCGGCAGCGGCCAAGAAGGGGGCGGGCTGTCGCTCGACTACGTGCCGCTGTCGGCCGACGTGCGGCCCGGCGACAGCGTGCTGACCGCCGGCATCGACGGCGTCTACCCGCGCGGCATCCCGGTGGGCACGGTGGTGGCGGTCGAGGCCGGCGGGCAGCTCTTCCACAAGATCCGTCTGGCGCCGGCGGTGGACCTGGGCGCGCTCGACCAGGTCTACCTGCTCGAGCATGCCGCGCTGCCCCAGGAGCTGGTCAAGGCCAACTCGCATGCGCGCCGCTAAGCTGCTGGCCAGCCTGGCCGCCGCCGTCCTGGTGCACTTCGCCGGCACGCGCCTTCTGCCCACGTTCCCGCAGCGCGTGGACGTCTTCCTGGTGGTCGTCGCGCTGTCGGCGCTCGAGGGCAGCTCGCTGCCGGCGCTGCTCTTCGGCTTGCTGGCGGGGCTGGTGCAAGATACTCTCAGCAGCGGTCCTTTCGGCCTCTTCGGATTCGCCGACACCGCGGTGGCCTACGGCATGGCGCGGCTGGCGCAGCGTCTGGTGATCCAGCGGGCCACGGGAGTGTTCGCGGTGGTAAGCTTCGCATCCTTGTTGCAGCAGGTGATCCTCGCCGCGCTCGCGTTCCTGCTGCTCCCCAACCCGTCGCTGCCAGACCCGCTCGGGATGCTGGGGCAGGCGCTCAAGGCGGTCGCCTGCGGCATCCTCGGCATGCTGGTCTACGGGCTGGCCGGGAGGTTCCGCCTCGCCGTCGAGGTGCGCCGGCGCGGGCGCATGGGCCGGCTGCGCCTGGGGTGAATCGTCATGCAGGTAGTGCGTGAGCATCGCGAAGACCTGATCGGGCGGGTGCGCCTGCTCGCCGGCACGGTGACCGGCCTGCTGGTGCTGATCGCCTCCGGCTTCTGGTTCGTGCAGATCGCCCAGGGCGACTACTACCGCGAGCTGGCCGAGAACAACCGGCTGCGCAAGCTGCCGATCATCGCCCCGCGCGGCCTCATCTTCGACCGCCAGGGCCGGCTGCTGGTCGAGAACCTCCCGAGCTACAACCTGATGATCGACCGCAGCCGCTCGGTCGACCGCGAGCGCAGCCTGGCGTTTGCCGCCGCGGTGCTGGGCCGGCCGGCGAGCGACCTCCATGACCTGCTCGAGCGCTACCGCGGCGTGCCGGTCTACAAGCCGGTGCTGCTGGCGGAGAACATGAGCCTGGCCGAGGTGGCGCGGTTCGGGGTCGAGGCGCTCGAGTACCCGGAGTTCGAGGTCGAGGTGCAGCAGACGCGCCTCTACCGGCACCGCGAGCAGACGGCGCACGTGATCGGCTACATCGGCGAGGCGTCGCCGGAGGAGATCGAGCATTCCGACGGGGCGGTGGCCCCCGGCGACGTCACCGGCAAGAAGGGCATCGAGAAGCGCTACGACGCGGTGCTGCGGGGCAAGGACGGCGAGCGGGTGGTGGTGGTGGACAGCCGCGGCGAGCTGCTGCGCGAGTACGGCCAGGTGCCCTTCCAGCCCGGCAAGGACCTGACCCTGTCGCTCGACCTCGAGCTGCAGCAGGAGGCGGCGAGCTGGCTCGACGGCCCGGAGAAGGTGGGCGCCATCATCGTCATGGATCCGCGCAACGGCGAGGTGCTGGCGCTGGTCTCGTCGCCGTCGTTCAACGCCAACCTGTTCACCCACCGGCTACAGGAAGACGACTGGCAGGCGCTGCTCGACGCGCCCAACAACCCGCTGCAGAACCGGGCGATGCAGAACGCCTACTCGCCGGGATCGACGTTCAAGATCGTGATGGCCACGGCCGGCCTCTCCGAGCGCCTGATCGACGAGAGCTTCCGCCTCAGCTGCAGCGGCTCGACGGTGATCTACAACCACAGCTTCCGCTGCTGGCGCAAGGAAGGGCACGGCTCGGTGAACGTGCGGCAGGCCCTGACGCGCTCCTGCGACGTCTTCTTCTACCACCTCGGGGAGCGCCTGGGGATCGAGCGCATCGCCCGTTACGCCCGGCTCTTCGGCCTCGGCGCCCCGACCGGCATCGACATCCCCGGCGAGAAGGAGGGCCTGGTCCCCGACGCCGCCTGGAGCCAGAGGACGCGCCACCAGAAGTGGTACGCCGGCGAGACCATCTCGGTGGCCATCGGCCAGGGTCCGATGCTGCTGACGCCGCTGCAGATGGCGGCGATGACCGCGGTGGTGGCCAACGGCGGCTACCGGGTGACGCCGCACATCGTCAAGAACCTGCCGTATCCGCCGCCGCAGCCGGCGGGCCTCGATGCGCGGGCGCTGACGATCGTGCGCCAGGGCCTCTGGGGGGTGGTCAACGACCCCAGCGGCACTGCCTACACCGCCGCCCACCTGCCGGGCTTCGACATCGCCGGCAAGACCGGCAGCGTGCAGGTCATCGCCCAGAAGGTGCGCACGAAGGCGGAGACGCTGCCCTTCAAGTACCGTGACCACGGCTGGTTCACCTCCTTCGCCCCGGAGAGCGACCCGCGGCTGGTGGTTTCGGTCTTCGTCGAACACGGCGGCTCGGGCCACAACGCGGCGCCGATCGCCAAGGCCCTGTACCTCAAGTACCTGAGCATCGAGGCCAATTATTTGAGCCAGTCGAGCCAGTCGAGCCAGTCGAGCCATGGCGTCGCTCGCTGAAGAGAAACCGGCGCTGCGCCACCTGTCGTCGATCGACGGCGGCCTGGTGCTGTCGGTGCTGCTGCTGTCGGCCATCGGCCTGGCCACCGTCCACAGCGCCAGCTCCGAGATGAAGGTCGACTACCTGCCGCGCCAGGCGCTCTGGTTCGGCATCGGCGTGCTGCTGCTGATGGCCGCGATGAGCATCGATTACCACGTGCTGCTCGACTTCTCGATCGTGCTCTACGGCATCAGCCTGGTGCTGCTGGTGCTGGTCCTGGTGGCCGGCATCGCCCACGGCGGCGCCGCCCACTGGGCCCGCATCGGTCCCTGGCAGTTCCAGCCTTCGGAGTTCGCCAAGCTGGCCACCATCCTCGTCCTCGCCCGCTACCTGTCGGGCTTGAACCGGCGGGTGCTCGACCTGCGGCAGATCCTGGTCGCGGTGGCGATCGTAGTGGTGCCGATGGTGCTGGTGCTGGTGGAGCCGGACCTGGGCAGCGCGATGATGTTCGCCCCGATCCTGCTCGGCATGCTGCTGGTGGCGGGGGTGCGCTGGCGCCTGCTGCTGCTGGCGGCGGTCGCCGGCGTGGTGCTGGCGGCGGGGATGTGGTCGTTCGGGATGAAGAGCTACCAGCGGCAACGGGTGCTCACGTTCTTGTCCCCCGAGACCGATCCGCTGGGCGCGGGCTACCAGGTGCGCCAAAGCAAGATCGCCGTCGGCTCGGGCGAGATGACGGGCAAGGGCTACATGCAGGGGACGCAGAGCCAGCTGCGCTTCCTGCCGGTGCGCCACACCGACTTCATCCTCTCGGTGCTGGCCGAGGAGTGGGGCTTCCTCGGCGTCCTGACGGTGCTCGGGCTCTACGCGCTGTACGTGGCCAGCGCGGCGCGCATCGCCGCGCGCGCACGCGACCGCGCCGGCATCCTGCTGGTCACCGGTCTGCTCTCGGTGCTGTGCTTCCACGTCCTCTACAACTCCTCGATGGTGGTGGGCTTCGTGCCGATCACCGGCATCCCGTTGCCGTTCCTGTCCTATGGCGGGTCGTTCACCCTCGTCAACTTCGTCGGCACGGGCACCATGCTGGGCGTCGACCTGCGCCGCTACGTAAACCGCTAGTTGCGTGCCGCCCGCGCCCGAGTGCCGCCGCCCGTGCAACGACCTGCCCCCTCCGCCTCCGGAACCGGCTCCGCCATGACCCAGAAGATGCTCATCGAGAGCGATCCGCACCAGACCCGCATCGCGGTGCTGGAGGACGACCGCCTGACCGAGATCTTCGTCGAGCGGCGGCGCCACCGCGGCATGGTGGGCAACGTCTACAAGGGGCGGGTGACGCGGGTGCTGCCCGGCATGCAGGCCGCGTTCGTCGACGTCGGTCTCGAGCGCGACGCCTTCCTCTACGTCAGCGACGTGGCCGCCGACGTCGAGGCCATGGAGGACCAGGAGCTCGGGGAGGCCGCCGCCGACGAGCCGGCGGCGTCAGCGTCTCTGCCGGTGCCGGCCCAGCCGCCGGCGTCGCCGCCCTCGCCGTCACCTCCGCTGACGCCGCCGCCGGCACCATCGCCCGCTCAGTCCCAGCAGTCCACGCCCCCGTCGATCGCCGATCTCCTGAAGCCCGGCCAGGAGATCATCGTGCAGGTGGTCAAGGACCCGCTGCCGAACAAGGGCGCCCGCATCAGCACCCACGTGACGCTGCCCGGCCGCTACCTGGTGCTGCTGCCGACGGTGCGCCACTTCGGGGTCTCGCGCCGCATCGACGACGACGCCGAGCGCGAGCGGCTTCTCAGGTTGCTCAACGAGCTGCCGGTCGCCGGCGGCGGGCTGATCGTGCGCACCGTCGGCGGCGGGCGCGGCCCGGAGGAGTTCGAGAGCGATCTCGCCTACCTGTCGAAGCTGTGGGAGAAGATCCGCCACCGGGCGGGCAAGGTGTCGGCCCCCACGCTGCTGCACCAGGACCTGGACTTGGCGCTGCGCGTGGTGCGCGACCTGCTGCGCCAGGATTTCAGCGTCCTGTGGGTCGACGGCGAGGAGACGTACGAGCGCATCGTCGAGTTCCTCGACCAGGTGCAGCCGTCGCTGGTGGCCAAGGTCAAGCTGTTCCGGCAGGGCGCCACGCTGTTCGAGCAGTTCGGCATCGAGGACCAGATCGAGGCAGCGCTCAAGAGCAAGGTCTGGCTGAAGTCGGGAGGCTACATCGTCATCAACCCCACCGAGGCACTGGTGGCGATCGACGTCAACACCGGCCGCTTCGTCGGCCAGCGCAACCTCGAGGACACGGTGTTGCAGACCAATCTCGAGGCGGTGGCCGAGATCGTGCGCCAGATCCGGCTGCGCGACCTGGGCGGCATCATCGTCATCGACCTCATCGACATGGTCGAGCAGGCCCACCGCGAGCAGGTGTTTTCCAGCCTCGAGAACGAGATCAAGAAGGACCGCGCCAAGACCAAGCTCCTCAACATCTCCGAGTTCGGCCTGGTGGAGATCACCCGCAAGCGCAGCCGCGCCAACCTCGAGCGCCTGCTGACCCAACCCTGTCCCTATTGCGCCGGGCGCGGGCGCATCAAGTCGCTCGCCACCATCTGCCTCAACCTGCGCAAGGAGCTGCTGCGCCTGCGCGGCCGCATGGGGCACGGCGAGCTGCTGCTGCGGGTGCACCCGGAGATCGCCCGCGCCCTGCAACAGGAGGAGCGGGCCATCCTCGACGAGCTGGAGCGTTCGCTCGAGGTGAAGGTGCTGCTGCAGAGCGATCCCGAGCTCCACCACGAGCGGTTCGACGTGGTGGAGGTCTAGGGATGGTCCGCGAGATCTCCTTAACCGGTTACACCGGCCAGATCGCCGAGGGCGTCGAGGTGCCCGATCTCGAGCGCGCCGTCGCGCGCCTGATCGATCCCGGCGCCGCGACCAGGACGCTCCACTGGGGCCGCAATTACCTCTACCTCACGCGCTGCGAGACCGCCTCAGGCCCGATCGAGGTGGTGGTCAAGCAGTTCCGCAACGGCGGTCTGCGCGCCCGCTGGCGGCGGCGCCTGGGCGGCAGCAAGGCGGCGAAGAGCTGGCGGATCGCGCAGGAGATGAGCGCCGCTGGCATCGCCACCCCCGAGCCCCTGCTGCTGATCGAATCGCGGTGCCCCGGCGGGCCGAGCTTCTACGTCTGCCGCTACGTGACCGGCGGCGTCGAAGCGCGCTACCTGCTGCGCGCCGCCAACGAGGGCCGCCTGGCCGAGCTCTTCCCCGGCGTCGACCTGCCGTCCTTCCTGCGCCAGCTCGGCGCTTTCGTCCGCCGCCTGCACGACGCGGGCTTCTGGCACAGGGACCTGTCGAGCGGCAACGTCCTGGTGCGGGAGGTACGCGGGCTCGCCGACGGCGAGGCCGAGCGCGAGGCCGCGGCCCCTTACGACTTCTCGCTGGTCGATCTGAACCGCGCGCGGCGGCGCGGTCGGCTCAGCCTCTCGCAGCGCGCCCGCGACCTGTCGCGCATGAACATCCTGCGGGCTCCCCACCGGCGTCT
This sequence comes from Thermoanaerobaculia bacterium, assembly GCA_035949675.1. Classification (GTDB taxonomy): domain Bacteria; phylum Acidobacteriota; class Thermoanaerobaculia; order Multivoradales; family UBA5704; genus JASLEW01. Next base: position 28,857 of record DASZHY010000129.1, on the reverse strand, counting down.
GTTCCTGGCCGGCTACTGGGAGAGCGAGGGGCGGCCGGCGCCGCTCGGGCGCCTGCTGTACGCCTTCTACTTCCGCGCCTTCCTGTGGAAAAACATGTGGAAAAAGCGGCTGCGCGGCGGCCGGCCGGAGGGCGGTCAGCGGCGGCTGGCGAGGGTGGCGCACGCGCACATCCCCGACGCGCCGGCGGGGGCGCCGGTCCGCGACAAGATCGTCTGGGACCGCCTCTCGGACCAGCCTCACCAGCACGCCGGCCGGTTCGGGAAGCTGCGGGTGCGGCTGGCCGACGCCTCGATCCACGCCACCACCGCGGTCACCGTCGCCCGGGCCGTGCCGCGGATCTGGAGGAGCTACCGCCGGTTGCCGCGCGAGCTCTTCGGCGGGCCCGTGCCCTGGGACGGCGCCGGTGTCTGCCTGCGGCCATGGCCCGAAGCGCCGGAGAAGCTGCTGGGTCTGGTGGAGCAGCTGGCCACGCGGCATCTGCTGCTGCGGCTGCATCCCTGGCAGGAGGATCATCGCGACGAGGAGGAGCTCGCGGCCGAGCTCAGCCGGCGCGGCTACGATCTCACCTTCGCTCTGCCCCAGAACCGTGAGCTGGTGCGCGACCCGGCGCGCTGGCGGGCCTCGCTGGCCGCCATCGGCGAGCGCTTCACCCCCTATGGCCGCCGTTTTCAGATCGGCCAGGCGATCAACCGCAGCAAATGGGGAGTCTGGAACTTGCGCGACTACGTCGAGCTGGCGCGCGGCGCCGAGGAGGTCTTGCGCCGCCATCCCGGGGTCGAGCTGCTCGGCCCGTCGGTCATCGATTTCGAGTACCACCTGACGATCGCGGTGCTCAACCTGCCCGGCGCCGGCTTCCGGTTCGACGCCGTTTCGGGGCTGCTGTACGTCGACCGCGCCGGTCCGCCGGAGGGCCGCCAGGTGGGTTTCGACACCGTCGACAAGGTGCGCCTGCTGCGCGCGGTCGCCGACACCGCGCTGAATGCAAGGGGGCGCTGCTGGATCACCGAGATGAACTGGCCGCTATGGGAGGGCCCGCATTCGCCGGCCGGCCGCAGCGTCTCGGTGGACGAGGACACCCAGGCCGATTACCTGGTGCGGTACTACCTGCTGGCGCTGGGGACGGGGTTGGTCGAGAGGGTCTTCTGGTGGCAGCTGGTGGCCAGGGGCTACGGGCTGGTCGATCCCGGGGAGGCTCAGCAAGGCAGGTGTCGTCCGAGCTTCCGGGCGTTGCGAACGATGCTGCAAGAGCTGGCGGGGAGTAGGTTCGAGGAGGTGTTGCCGGCGCCGGCGCCTGCTCGGCTGTATCGCTTCCGGCGGGCGGAGGGTGAGGGTAAGGGTGAGGGTGAGGACGTGGTGGTCGGCTGGAGCCCGGAGCGGCGGCGGGGGCGGCTGCCGCGGCCGGCGGCGAGGGTGGTCGGGCGTGACGGCGGGGCGCTGCCGGCGCCGGCGGGAGTCGAGGTCGAGCTGGGGCCGGTGCCGGCTTACTTCCATCTGGTGGCTGACTGATGGTCACGGCCACTCTGGTTCGATTCCGGTCCTGGGCACCAGCTAAATGTCGCACGTTAAATGTCTTAGATCGCCACCCTCTTCGCGCGCCATAGACCGGCAATCCAGCCGGGCTGTCGCTGGGCTGTAGCACATTCCATTCCAGAGCGCGTCCCCTCTTGGCGCGTGTGCCGATTCTCTCCAGACTCTGGTGGCGCCCTCGCTCTATTGGGCGCTCGGCCTAGGAGTGTGCGGCGCCCCACCCCAGGTCAGACGGCTAAAGATCAACGTCCGTGAATATCCTAGAGATCCTCTCGCCTGGTGCGACCTTGCGCGTTTATATGCCTCGATTGGCTTGTTAACCAAGTCGGTTCGAGCGATGCGCAATGCTCTAACGCTGGCGCCATCCAATCGCTTCATTCTCAGGTCGGCAGCACGCCTCTGGGTGCACAAGGACGTGCCAGACCGGGCCCTACACCTCCTCAGATCGTCGGAGATCTTGGCGTACGATCCCTGGATCGTTGCAGCGGAGGTCAAGGCTCGAGCGCCGGGGGTACCTGCGACGCCGGCGGCACCGCGCAGCAGGCACTTGGTCGCGCCGTTGAGATCCCTGGCAAGCGACCTGAGGACGGCCGTGATGGTACCGGCGGTACCCGGTCCCCCGAGGGTTGGCCGAAGGCGATTGGGATGTCCGATGCTTGGATGCGGACGGTGTGGCGGAGGACGTTGCCAGTGCCCCTCCGTACACTGAGAAGCACTGTACAATGGCTACGAGGAGAAGCTTATGCCCCGCAAGCTCGAGGAACTCGCAGAAGAGGCTCTAGAACTGAAGCCCGATGACCGGGCAGAGCTCGCCGAGAAGCTCTTACGCAGCCTCGAAGGAACTTCGGACGCGGAGAACGAGCTTCTTTGGCTCGCTGAGGCGGAGCGCCGGCTGTTTGAGATCCAGAGCGGGCAGGTAGAGACGCTGCCAGGCGAGGACGTTCTCCGGCGGGCCGCCGCCGAGATCTCGTGACAGGCTACTCCTTCCACCCCCTGGCGGAATCCGAGCTTCTGGACGCCGCAAGGTATTATGAAGCACGCAGCACCGGTCTTGGCCATTCTTTCCTCGCGGCTGTCCGCCACGCCATCGAGCAGGTCCAGGCCTTTCCAGAGTCTTCGCCTGTCGTCCGCCGTGGTCTGCGGCGCAAAGCCCTGCGACGGTTCCCTACAGTCTGATCTACATCTACGAAGCCGAGCTCGGCGAGGTCAAGATCATTGCTGTCATGCACCAGAAGCGTCGTCCCTCCTACTGGAAGGGCCGCAAGTAGCGAAGCTCGAGCAGCGGTGACGAGGCCGGCTCGCAGCCGCCCGGCCTACTCTTAGCTGACTCCCGCCGAGGTAGGGGCGAGTAGAGCGGAAGCGCGCACCCTGAATAGGGAGTAGAATCATGAGTCGCAATGCACGTTCTGCTCGACCACTGGATCATTCTCCTGGCCACGGTGATCGTCACCGCAATTGGCGCTCTCCTGGCCCTCAACCTGACCACGCCTGAAGAGCGCATTCAGCGCCGCATCGCCCGCCTCTATGCGACTGATTCGGCGATGTTCCGGCGGTCCATGGGGCTCCTGCTCGGACCTGCAATCTTGCCGGGGAATCGCATGGAGATCTTGCTGAACGGAGACGAGATCTTTGCGGCGATGCTGGCCGCGATCCGTGCGGCGCAAAAGACCATCACCCTCGAGACATTCATCTACTGGTCGGGGGATATCGGGAAGCAGTTCGCCGAGGCCTTGGCGGACAAGGCGAAGAGCGGTGTCAAGGTCCATCTGCTCCTGGACTGGTTGGGATGCGATAAAATCGACGCTTCCTACGTCGACATGATCCGCGACGCCGGCGGACAGGTAGAAAAGTTCCATCCCTTACGCTGGCATAACCTGGGCCGGCTGAACGACCGAAATCATCGCAAGGTACTGGTGGTAGACGGCAGCATCGGCTTTACCGGCGGAGTCGGCATCGCGGAAGAATGGACCGGCCGAGCCCAGGACGCGGCTCACTGGCGAGATTCGCATTTCAGGGTGCAAGGCCCGGTTGTTGCACAAATGCAAGCCGTGTTCCTGGACAGCTGGATGAAGGCAACGGGCCACGTGTTGCACGGCGACGACTACTTTCCCCAGCTCTCGTCCGCCGGCGACAGCCACGCCCAGATGTTTAGCAGCTCGCCCAGCGGCGGCAGCGAGAGCATGCACCTGATGTACCTCCTGGCAATCACCGCAGCCGAGCGCTCGATCCTGCTTGCGAATGCCTATTTCATTCCAGATAAGCTGACCCTCCGCACCCTGATCGATGCGCTAGAACGCGGCGTGCGAGTTCGCATCATGACTCCGGGAAAGCACATTGACAGCGCGATCGTGCGACGCGCTTCCCGCGCATGCTGGGGCGACTTGCTGCGAGCGGGGGCAGAGATCTACGAGTATCAACTTACGATGTTCCATTGCAAGACGATGGTGATCGACGACTGTATGGTATCGGTCGGCTCCACGAACTTCGACCCCCGCTCGTTTCGTTTGAACGACGAGGCCAACCTCAACGTCTACGACACAGAAGCGGCGGCTGCCCTGAGCGCCGTCTTTGAAGACGACCTGCTGCGGAGCCTCCTCATCACCTATGAGTCATGGCGGCAACGCCCGCTGAGGATGAAGCTCTGGGAGAAGGCGGACGCCCTCATTCGATCGCAGTTGTGAGCTGAACATAAAGAGCGGCACTCGTGAACACGCTCTCAGACCCGACGTTGCCGGTCGCCGTCGCGCTGCCGGTAGTGGTTTTTCTCGCGCTCTGGGCGGCGCTCTACTTCGCGTTTGACGCTCTGGAGAGCGGGCTCAAGGCAGCGGCGCAGCGCGCTTCGGCGCGTGTCGTTCGCACCCGGCTAGCGAGGTGGATGGTCGCGCATCCCGGCTGGAGTGGACTGCGCTCATATGGGCCGATGGTCCTGGTGCTGGCCCTCGGGGGCATCGCGGCGTTCGTCGCCGGAGAGGCGTTCATAGAGATCGCGGAACATTTTCGCCTCACCGCGTCGTCGGTCTATCACGCCGACCATGCCGTCAACGCCTGGTTTCAAAACGAACGGCATCCCGGCTTCACCACGTTACTCGGCGCGGTGACGGTCGCCGGGGGACCGCTTGGCATGGCGCTGGTGGTGACGCTCGTGGCAGCCGGGCTGCTGCTGCGCAAGCACCGCGCGTCCGCCATCTTCGTCATGGTCGCAGCCGGGGGTGGCGCACTCCTGAACCTGGGCCTGAAGACGATCTTCGAGCGTGTGCGGCCGCCTGCGGCGACGGCCATCGCAGTCGCACAGGGTTATTCGTTCCCGAGCGGACACGCGATGGGATCGTTCATCGTCCTTGGATCGATCGCTTATGTCGTGCTGCGGCAGCCGTTCCGATGGAAGGTAAAATCGGCCTGGCTTGCGATGCTCGTGACGGCAGTCTTACTCGTCGGACTGTCGCGCGTCTACTTGGGTGTGCACTGGATTTCAGACATCGCCGGCGGATGGAGCGCCGGCGCGGTATGGCTGGTGACGGTGACGGTCGCATTCGAGACGCTTCTCCGCATCCGACAGCTTCGCCGCGGAGGCCCGCCGCCCGGCACGGGAGCCGGCATCCCGGGCGAGCCGGTGGGAGACCCGACATCAGCTCATACCGGTGCGACGGGAGCGGGAACACAGACGATGATGGCACCAGCCTCGAGATGGACTTTGAGGCGCTTCGCCGGGGCCCGGATGCCGCCGTCGAGCTCGTAGGCGCGCTTGCGATGGAGCTCGACGGCGATCGTCTTCGCCCGCCTGGTGTCGACGAGTGGGGAGAGATCGAGGCGACCTTCTGCGACGCGCGAGAAGACCTTCAACCACTGCCACGCGGTGTGCGCGGTGACAACACCAACCTCGAGCAGTCCGTCGGAGGGCGAGGCGTCTGCAAACACGGGAAGTCCACCCGTAACCGTACCGATGTTGCCGATGAGCAGACAGCTCGCCTTGCCTTTGAACCAGACCGTGCCGTCCAGACGGACTCTCATCCACCCCCGCCTTGCACGCATCGCCTTCACACTGCTGCGCAAGTAGGCCAGGCGACCCAGTCGCTCCTTGGCCTTGCCGTCCGTGTCACCGATCATGATCGCGTCGAATCCTGTCCCGGCCATGACCGCGAAGCGCTCTCCGTTCATGACGCCTACGTCGAGGCGGCGGCGTGTCCCGTGGAGGCCGATCTCGACTCCTTTCGCGATATCCCTGGGGATCCCGAGGCTGGCGGCCAGGAGGTTGCCGGTGCCGGCAGGAAGGATGGCCACCGCGGTCTCCGATCCGGCCAGGACATCGATGCAGCGCTGGACCATTCCGTCACCGCCCCAGATGAAAACCAGCGTTGCACCCTCCTTGACTGCTCTGCGCACCGCCTTGGGCGCCTTCCGGCTCTTTGGTACTTCGTACCAGATGGGCTGCGAATACCCACGGTCGGCGAGCGTTGCTCGCAGCGCCTCCAGTCCACCTCCCAACGTCTTGCCGCTGTGGGCCACCACTGCAACCGAGGTCACGAGGCAACCTCCTTTCCACGACCTGGGGCGGACGCAATTCAGCTGCCAGCCCGGCGCCAGCCCGGCTGTATCAGCGCGCGCCCCAGGATCTCCGCCAACCGGGTGGTCTCGTCACGAGCAAGAGTCTCGTTCTCGTTGGAAGTTTAAGTTGCGAGGGTCTCCTTTATCAATGGCAGGTGCTGGTGGTGCCGCGATGATGGCACCGATGACCATTGCTCTATACCTGGGCGCCACGTAAATGTACAATTAGCCATAGTGCCCCTTGACATTCTGTGTCCGACACCGGAATGAGGTGGAGAGATGAAGAACGTTGCGAGCTCCCGATTCACCATCAAGAGCTGGGACGAGCAGCCTTATAGTGAGGGCCAGGACCTACCAAAGCTGACTCGCGCCGCCGTCACCAAGACGTTCACCGGCGATATCGCGGGCGAGGGGCATGTCGAATACCTGATGATGTACCGTAGCGACGGCTCGGCCACATTCGTCGGCCTCGAGCGGGTCGTCGGGCACGTCGCGGGGAAAGCGGGCAGCTTCGTGCTCCAACGCACTGGAGCATTCGAGAACGGCGTGGCGAAGGAGTCCTATTTCGTTATCCCTGGCTCCGGCACGGGAGAGCTTCGGAGCCTGCGCGGCGAGGGCACGTCGGCTGTCGGGCACGGGACCGAGCATCCCCTGACGCTGAACTATGAGCTCGCCTAGCGCGGGCGCCATTTAGGTCCTTCGAGGCGCTGCCTGGCGAGGGCTAGGTCCGCGCCGATTTTCTCCGCCCTCCCGCATCGGATCGGCTGCAAGATGCGCATAGCGCCGGGTGGTCACGGGTTGGGTGCCCGAGTGGGCTCGGGAAGCTCAAACTCCGGCCGCTTGGCGTCTCGCGCGCAGGTTGTGTCCAGCGATTCTGCCGAGCCGGTCTCGATAAAAGCGCTGATCAATGACCGGGCGCAGGGGCCGTCTGGTAAATGGCCCGCGGCTCATGGGTCAAGAAGACGGAAACCTGTTCACCCCAATAGGCGGACACACCGGATCGAGGCGGCCCGTGAGCAGCAGATTCTGCGCAAGCCAGGCGAGGATCGCCGAGGCATCAACGACGCTCGAGTGGCCATCGGCCAGACGCCCGCCGGGCGCTACTTGCGTGTCGTCTACGTCCGTGATCCAGAGCCGAATAGCTTCTTTGTCGTCACTGCATACGAGCTCCGCGGCCAGCCTCTCGCCGCCTATCAACGGCGCCAGCGAAAGCGCAAGAAGGGACCATGAAGCCGAAGACTGAGTTTCCCCCGGGCTGGAATGAGCAGCGGGTGCGCGAGTTGATCGCCCACTATGAGAGCCAGACCGAGGAAGAAGCCGTAGCCGAGGACGAAGCGGCTTTCGAGCACCGGAACACCAGCATGGTCGAGGTGCCGATCGAGTTGCTTCCCGCGGTGCGCGAGCTACTTGGCAAGCGCTGAGCCACCAGGTGGAAGTCCAGCGACCCTGGCCGGTGCCGGTGCCGATCGTTGGCAAGCCAGGTGCCGCTCGCTGCGCATCGAGATCCCGGCCCCGGGGCCATGGCGCTCGTGGAGCGCTCAGGGCTCGAAGTCGACTCTTACCTCGAGCGCAACGCTGACCGGCTGCCCGTCCTTCCGCCCAGGCTCGAACTGCCAGCGGCGCACCGCTTCGACCGCCGCCGCGAGGCCGGCGGGCTCGGCCGGCCAGTCGCGCAAGAGAACCGATTCGACGGTCCCGTCCGGGGCCACGACGATGCTCATGGGGACCGCCAGGGGCTGCGCACCCTGCGCGACGGTGGCGGCAAGCTCAGGCGGCAACTTCGGGCGCACGATGCACTCGGGGACGGGGTCGGCGGTCAGCTCGGCGTCGCCGGCGGCATAGACTGCCTGCCACCGCTCCGGCAGGTCCAGTGGGGCGGTTGCGACGGCAGCGATGCGAAAGCTCCGGCGTCCAGGGGTCAGCATGAAGTAGACCGACGACGTCTCGCGGGAGACATTTTCGCAACCAGCCTCCACCAGCAGCTCGCCATCGCCTCTCCTTCCCAGCCGAAGCGGGCCAAGGCCACATCCCCATCCATCCTGGCGAAGGCGGCGATGCCACTGCCGCGCCGCCGATCGCGCCGCGGGCGCGACGATGCGTGCCGCGGCGGTCCAGGGTCGGGCAGCCCAGCCCCTGAGGAGGTCGTTGGGATCGAAGGCGATGCTGCGGGCGACCACGGCCCTGTTGGCGGACACCGCATAGCGGAGGTAGTGAACCCCGCGGAAGCCAGCAAGCTCGCGATTGACGGTCCCGCCCAGCCAGATCAGCTCGAAACCGCGAGCATGCAGCGACAAGTAAGAGTCCTCGTCGAGGGCGTATTCGAGGGTGCGGTCGGCCAGCACGCGGGGCGATCCGGGGCTCTTGCCGATCCGCAGGATCTTCAGGCGCAGCACCTGCCACATCGAGGTGGGCCATGGCGGAACATCGGTGGTGACCAGGTACGGCTCCTCTCCCGCCGGTGCCGGAGACACCTGTAGCTTCAGGGAGCCCTGTGCTCCGGCGATGTCGGAGTAGCCGTTTGCCTCTTGCGACAGGACGTGCTTCCACGAGCTCTCGGCGGTCTCGAACAGATAGACGGAGGTGTCGCCGCCATATGGGATCGAGAGCGTGGTCGTGGCAATCAGCCAGGCCGGATATTCGGGAGGCCGCCACAGCTCGATCCGGGTGATCGCCCCATAGCAATCGCAATCGTCTCCGACCGGGACGTCCTCCCTCGCCAGACGCGCGATCACGCGAGCGGTCAGCATGCTGGGAGGCGCTGCTGCGGCGCCTGGCGCGGCAGCAATCTCGACGATCAGGTCCCGCAGGGCATGCTTGAGAGCAGTCAGATCGCTGGCCACGGCCGGGGGGATGTCCGTCTCGAACTCTTCGACCTCGAAGTGTCGTAACCGGGTGACGATCGAGCGCGTTGCGGGCACGACCGGAGCGGCGTGGGCGGCGCTTGCCATCCACGCTGCAGCCGCCAGGACCTTTAGACAGCGTACGGACATCCGTTCCTCCCCCGGGTGGGTCCGGCCGCAACGAGCGGCCTTACCAACAGAGGCGTAAGGGTCCGTACCGGAGGGACGCCAAGGCTCGCTGGCGCTACGGTCACCGGTCTGGCGGATCGATCTCCTCGGGGTCGCTTCGAACCAGAGGTCACATCAAGTGGGCGACTTCGAACGTGATCCCTTTCCTTCCAGCGCTCTCGATGACGCGCCGCGCCCGCGGGGAAGCTGCGAGGATGGCCGCGCCGCGACCGCGATCCAGGCCGCGAGGCAGGCCAGCTTCTGTTCTTTCCGCCATGGCCGGCCGACGGTCGCGCCGAGCGCCTTGAGCCGGATGCCTATGTCGGCCGATCCGAGGCGGAGCTCCTTCGGCGCAAGCTCATACAGCGACTTCTCGTCGAATTCCGCGACTTCGACGCCAAGTCGACCAAATGCGAACCGCAGGGCGTCGCGCACGGCGAGTCCTTCGGCGACCGGCCGGTGATCCGGCCAGCCGAGGCTGTACGCCAGGGGGTCGGTAATCCAGGCGGCGCGATTGACGAGCAGGGCCGCGACGACAGGCTCAGCTCCCGCTTTCCGCAGCTTACGGACGATATCCTCCAGGCTCGCAACCGCCAGCTCGTCCTGGCGTCTGCGCCCCTCGGCGACGGCGGCCGCGGCTGCGGCCGAAGCCCCGCCGTGCGGGTCTCGCTCCATCTCGGCGGCGACGTGATAGGGCTCGAGGGAGAGGCGGTCTCCTGCGGCGGCTGTCGCAAGAAACGACGAAAGCACGATGCGAGGCTCGCCCTCGTCGGCGGCGATGCCGACGACCACGCTGCCCCCTTTGAGCGCGCGGCATCCGAGCCCGACTGGGACCTCGTTCACCACAATGGCTGTCAATATAGAGGATTGATCATTTACTTGCGGTGTCCGTCAGCCCGGATCACCCGGAAGGTGACCGGACCGGCGGGCACCGTTGCGCCGTGCATCTCGTCCCGCCGGTGAGGCAGGCGCTCGGCTTTGGGCACCACGTCGAAGAGGTGGCCGATGAACTCGACCTCGTAAGTGCCCGGTTGCGAGAGATCGTAGGCGGTAGCGAGGTCGGCAATGGCGGTGGCGGAGCTTCCGGGCTCGATGCGCATGTAGTTCTCGATCCCGGGATCGCCGCGCTTGGCAAGGGCGCCCCGGTAGCGGACCTCGACACCATCGCGGCGCACGCGAAAGGCGTGGCCCCCCATCGCGCCCGCGCGATCAAACGGCGTGTCCCAGTTCAGGACCGAGACCGGTACAGAGGAGACGTTCTCGAGGGTGAGCTCGACCCGGATCGCTTCGCCGAGGACGTAGCTCGCTCGCGCCGACAGCCGCGCACGCAGCAGGGAAGCCGGCCGGCCGCTTTCCGCGGCCGACGCCCAGACCGCGGCGCAGGCGGCGAGCGCGAACAGGCTCAGGACCTTCAAGGTGTTCATGGATGGTCGCTGGTCAGGTCCACGACCTCGGAGCGAGCGCAATTCGGCGGCCCTGCGACTCAGGCGGGACTGACCGGCGGCGGGGCCGGCGTCTGGAAAAGGTCGTACCGCGGGCCGAGCTGCGCCAGGTAGTAGAGCGAATAGGCCCTCTGGAAGACGAGGACCGGCAGCAGCAAGACGGTACCGATGTAGGGGATGGCCATGAGGCAGGCGGCGACGCAGCAGGTCGCGATCACGGCGACGAGGACGATGACGCTCATCATCAGCCCCAGTACGATTTGAAAGAGGAGGTAGAGGACCAACAGGTGGTACCTGCCCGCGAAGAGGCCGAGCAGCTCACGCCATGCCTGCCGGCAGGTCCCGTCGTGCAGGAACATGATCGGCAGCACCAGGTCCCTGGTGAGCTTCGCGACGACCGCGAACCCGAAGCCGACCACCAGGAGCCCCAGGCCCGCGACGATGAGCGGCAACCAGCCCGCCAGGGGCGGGACACCCCTGGTGAAGAGCCGGAACACGAAGACCCCGATGAATGCCGCCAGCGGCAGCATGAGCACCGCTCCGAGCAGGCCGAGCACCAGGCGGAAGAAAAACAGGCTCCTCGCCTTGCGGGCGTGCTGCCGCCAGGGAGCCGCAACTTCGGCGCGCCCGAGCGCCACGCAATGGAGGAACATGAACTCGCCGCGGCTCATGACCCAGACCATGATTACGCCAAGCGCGACGATGAGGCAGACGAGCACAATGGCCAGTGGCAGGATCCAGGCGAGGTTTCCCATCACCTGATCCTTGGCCTGCTCCCAGACCTCGTTGGCTCCTTGCCAGGTCGTGGAGCCAGAAGCGTGAGGGCTGCCAGGGAAACGACCCTGGGGGTTCAGCCCGGTGAACCCCCAATTGCCAAAACCAGTCTGTCCGACACCGGCCAGCCAGGCGCAGAAGCCGATCGTGAACCAGGTGGCGAGATTGAAAGGCCGGAACAGAAGCTGCCTGGCGCGCTCGATCGCCGGCTGGATCGGCGTGATGACACTGACCTGGGCGGGCGGAGAGGCCATGCGCGATAGAGAGGCTATTGGCGAGCTCGACCAGAGACTATACCCTCCCGCCGCCAAGGTCCATCGGGTGCTCCGACCGCCCGGACCGTCTCTGGACTCCCTCGCCGAGGCCGTGAGAGGATGCGCGCATGATGCGACATGACCACACTCACGTTTGCAGCCGCGTTGTCCTGATGACCCTCCTCTGCGCTCTCTTCGTCCTGGCGGGGCCGGCGCGCGGCGCCGAGCCTGCCTACACGGTGCGCATGCTGCCGTTGCCGGGCGCCAGCGGCGCCGGCATCTTGATGGACTACATCGCCTTCGATCCGGCGACCCGCCTGGTCTGGGCGCCGGCGGGGAACACGGGGACCGTGGCGGTCGTCGATGCCGCCGACGGCAAGGTGCGGACGATCGACGGCTTCGCCACCGCGGAGATGGGGACCGGCGAGCGCAAGCGCAAGGTCGGGCCCAGCTCGGTGACCGTCGGCGAGGGCTGGGTGTACGTGGGCAACCGCGGCGACTCGTCGGTGTGCGCCTTCAACGCCAGCTCGCTGGCGCGCGGCGCGTGCCATCGGCTCGATTCGATGCCGGACGGCGTCGCCTACGTGGCTGCCACCAAGGAGGTCTGGGTCACCACGCCACGCGACAAGTCGATCCGGACCCTCGACGCGACCACCCTCGCGGAGAAGGCGAAGCTTACCTTCGACGGCAACCCCGAAGGCTTCGCCGTCGACGGCAAGCGTGGCCGCTTCTACACCAACCTCGAGGACAAGGACCGCACGCTGGCGATCGATCTCAAGACGCACCAGACGGTGGCGACCTGGAAGCCATCATGCGGCGAGGACGGCCCGCACGGCCTGCGCGTCGACGCCGGGGCCGGCCAGCTCTTCGTCGCCTGCAGCACGCGCGCGGAGGTGCTCGACGCGGCGCACGACGGCGCGGTGCTGTCGTCGATCGACACCGGGGACGGCGTCGACGACATCGACTACTGGCCGGCGACGCACACGCTGTACGTCGGCGCCGCCAAGGCGGGACAGCTGACGATCGCCCGTGCCGACACGCACGGCAAGCTGTCGGTCGTGGCGAAGGTGGCCACGCACGCGGGCGCGCGCAACCCGGCGGTGACCGACAAGGGAGTCGTCTACCTCGCCCATTCCGCTCTGGGTCACCTCAGCGATCTCGTGGTGGTCGAACCGCGGTAGCGATCCTGACGGCCGCAGCCGCAGCCAGCAACTAGCCGGGGCCGGCCAGCGCCTTCGCGGCAAGATAGGGCGGCTGCAGATCGTAGGCGGTCTTTGCGCTCTGCGCGAAAAGCCGCCGCGATTGGGCGGTGGCGCCGTCGGCGGCGGCGCGCGCGCCGAGGAAGAAGTAGGCGTCGGTCAGGTAGCGGAAGTCACTCCGGCGCATCGCGGCGAGGACCGCCGCGGCGGACCCCCGATGCTTGAGATGCGCGACGGCGGCGAGCAGTGCGCGATCGAAGCGCGATGGATCGGAGCTGTTTAGCTGCGCCGCAACCTTGTCGAGGGCTTTCGTGGCGGCGGCGCGCTCGCCGGCCAGCAGGAGCGCCGCCGCGGCGTACAGCTGATGGAGCGGCGACGCCGGCCCGCCCCGCGCCTTCGCCTCCTGCGCGACCACCTCGGCAACGTGCCGCGGCGTGCCGGCCGCCAGCGCCTGCTCGATCTGAACATAGTAGGCCTCCGCCGCCAGCTCCTTGTTCAGCAGCCCGGCAGGGATCTTTTGGGCGAGGCGCTTGCCGTCTCCCTTGATGCGCAACAGGACCACCTCGCGCGACCAGCGGGCCTCGTCGAGAGGCTCTCCCGGCTCTTCGGCATCGCCGAGCATGGCTTCGGCGGCCCTGAAGTCGCCGACGGCGAGGGCGAGCAACTGTCGAGCGTTGCGGAAGCCAACCTTGTCGGTCTTCTCGGCGAGGGCACCGAGCTTCTCGCGGGCAGCGGCGGCGGTGCCGGCGCCGACGGCAGCCATCGCGTAATCCATTGCATGCCCGGCCTCGGGCCTGAGCCGTAAGGCCGCCTCCAGTGCGACCTGCGCCTCGGCGCAGCGCTCGAGGTCGAGCAGGGTTATGCCGAGTGCGTGCTGCGCCCGGAACAACGTGGGATCGATGCGCAGGGCCGCCCGGTAGTAGGGAAGCCTCGCCGCCGGCTCGTCCAGCAAGCGTGCGTAGAGGTACTGGTTGGCGGCCGATGCCGGGTTCGCCCGCAGGCGCGCGCCGGACTCCGCCAGCACGGCATCGCCCTCCCCGCGTTCGAACCGGGCATCCTGGAGGGCCAGCCGCGGCTCGATCTGGTCTTCGGGACAGGCCGCCACCCAGGCGCGCGCCTCCTTCAGCATCTCGGCGCTGCGGTCGTCCTTGCTTTCGTCCAGCAGATCGATCAGCTTGCGGCGTGCCGGTCCGCAGGGACGCAGCACGATCGCCCGCCGCAGCAACTTTTCCGCCGCCGCCGTCTTCCCCTCGTCGAGCCACTCGTCGGCCAGCTCCTCGGCGGTGAGCTTGGCCACGTTGAAGGCCACCTTCGTCACTGCCTTCTGATGGTCGAGCGGCAGGGTGTCCGGCGACTCGACGAACTCGTAGTCCACCCCACGCTGCTCGAAGAACCGCTCGAGCGCGACGTAAGTGTCGCTGTGATTGCGGTCTCGAGCCGCGGCGGCATAGGTGTCCTCCTCGCGGTCGTAGATGTGGGCCATGGCGACGTCGTAGACGAAGAAGCGGTCGAGGATCAGTGCGTCCGGGAAAGGCTCGCTCTCGATCCGCACCGCCGCGCGCTCGATCTCCCTGCCATTGCGATTGTTCACTTGCACTCGCACCTCGTGCGAGCCGGGTGCGAGGTAGCGTGGCAGCGGCGGCCCGGGTGGCACGACGAAGCGCTGCTCGCCGTGACGCCCCGGATCGACGGCCACCATGACCGGTCCGGCCAAGCCATTGTCGAAATAAACCTTTACATGGTTGCGCTGCCACCAGGCGGCGCCGGCGACCAGAGCGGCGAGCAGCGTGACCAGCACGCCGGCGCCCGCCGCGGCGATGGGCCAGCCCCGGCGCGACGCCCCACGGTCCGCCCCGCCGCCGGCCGCCGCCGCGCTGGGCCAGCGCGGGCGCGGCGCCCGGCGCTCCGCATCGCTCTGCTGCATTCCGAGACCGCGCTTGACCTCGCCGATCAGGCCGACGACGTGATGCTCGGCAGCGAACTCGGGGGCCCGCTCGGGGATGGGCTCGAGCACGCCCAGCGCCTCGGCGGGGCGCCGGTCGGCGATCAGCGCCCGGCCGAGCGTGTAGAGGACGTCGACGTTCCCGGGATCGAGCCAGCGCGCCTTCTGCAGCGTCTCGGCCGCCCGGGCCGGCTGGTTGGCTGCCAGCAGCGTCCGCCCGAGCTCGAGCAGCGCGGCGGGATCGGACGGCTGGCGGGCGAGGGCCTGCTCGTACAGCGGCACCGCGGCGGCGGCATCGCCGCGGAGGGCGGCGAGCCTCGCGCCGAGGAGCTCCAGCGCGGCGTCGCCCGGGATGGCCGCGAGCCCGTCCCAGACCGCCGCCTCGGCTTCCGTGTACAGCTGAAAGCGCGCCAGCCCCTGGGCGAGCCGGAGACGGGCCGCCGCCGACCGCGGACCGGCGTCCACCGCCGAGCGCAGCGGCGCCAGCTCGGCGTCAGCCGCGGCGCGGAACTCCGCCAGCGGCTGGCGCACGTGCCGCCGGCACCACGCGCAGTAGCGCGAGATCCGCAGGCGGCGCAGGGGCACGAGCGGGATGTACAGGGCGCAGATGCACTCGGTGGTGTCGAAGAAGCGCAGCCGGCGCGACCGGCGACACCACTCGCAGGTGCCGTGGATCTCGGAGCGGTTCCGCCGGCCGTAATAGTGCGTGCCGAAGCCGTTGATCGTCAGCGGCATGGTTGGTTCGCGGCCGCCGGATCAGCAGCCGCGCTCTTTCCTACTTCTCGAACATCGCGGCCACCGGCACGACGTCGACCGCCGTCGGCTTGACCCCCAAGGTGCTGATCAGCTTGTCGGTCTCGAGCACCTCGGGCGGCACCTGGCTGTTGTACTGCTTCGGGCTGGGCCGGTCCTGCTTCAGGGCCTCGGCGAGCTTGCCGGCGCCGGCGGTCACCAGGACGGCCTCGAACGCATCGGTCGACAGGTACTGGCTCGCGGCGAGGTTGACCTCTGCCACGGTCAAGCGCTCGAGCTGAGACTGGATCTCGTCGAGGAAATAGGGCATGCCGTAGTAGCGGCTGTCCATGTGAAAGCCGAGCCGCGACGACAGGTCCTGCACCCACAGCTTCGAGTAGTTGAGGAGGAAGTTGCGGGTGAGCTCGAATTGCTGGGGCGTCAGGCCGTGGTCGTGCACCTGGCGCACCTGGTACAGGGCGGCGCGCAGCGCGAAGTGCGCGTCGGCGGGCACCACCGGCCGCACCCAGACCGAGAAGTACTGCTGGCGGCGCGGCACGTTGGGCGCCGGATGGTAGGTGGTGGGTGGGTTGTCCCAATATTCGATGTACGAGTAGTCGCCGTAGTTGAGGCCGCGGATCGCGCGCAGCTGCACCATCAGCAGGCCGTTGAAGGTGCGGTGCTCGCCGAGGAAACTGTTGACCACCATCAACGGATAGAAGGCCGGGTCCTTGCGGGTGATCGGCAGCGGGAAGCCGAAGTGGACGCCGACCGAGGCGGTCTCCTTGTCGATCAGGGTGATGTGCCGTCCGGCCACCGGCGGCGGCGGCGGCAGCGCCCTGGCCGCCCGGGTGCCGGCCGGAAGGCTGCCGAGATCGCGGGCGAGCCGCGCGGGGAAGCCCTCCGGGTAGCCGCCGGCGACGCCGATCATCAGGTTGGCGCGGGTGTAGTGGCTGCGGTAGAACTGCCGCACGTCCTCGAGCGTGATGCTCTCGAGGCCGGCGACGGTGCCGGCGGGCGCGTGCCCGTAGGGATGCCCGGCAAAGATGCGCTGCTGCAGCGCCTCCAGGCCCAGCAGCTCGTCGCTGGCGCTGCGCAAGGTGTTGGTGAGGTAGGAGCGGAGCTGCTGCTGGTTGCGCCGGAAGTCGCTGTCCGAGAACGCCGGCGTGAGCAAGGCCTCCTCGAGCAGCCCGGCGTAGGTGTCGAGCGCGGCGCGGGCCACGGTGCCCGAGAGAACGGTGACCTCACGGTCGGTGTTGCTCTCGATCTCGGCGGCGAGCGGGTAGAGGTCCTCGAGCAACTGGCTGTAGGGCCGCTTCGCGGTCGAGGCCTGCGCCACCATCAACGAGGTCAGGGCGGCCAGGCCCTCCTTGCCGGCGGGGTCGTCGATCGAGCCGACCCGGAACAGCAGCCGGATGGCGACCAACGGCGAGGTGGGGCTCGGCAGGGCGATGATCTCCGGGGCCTCCGGGGCCTCCGGGGGTTTCGGGGCCGCGGGGGTCTCCCGGGCCGCGGCGGTGCTCACCATCCCGAACAGCCCCGCGAGCAAGGCGAGCACGGCGGCGAGCTCTTTTGCGTTACCGGCGATGTGCATGGTCTGCGCCTCCCTGCGGCTTGCCGGCGCCGGCCGGCCGCTTGGCCTCTGGGCCCGCGAGCGTTACGGTGGTCTGGTTCTGCGGCTGGAAGACCGACCGCGCCAGGCGCTGGACGTCCGCCGGGGTCACCCGCGGGTACTGCGCCTGCTGGCGGTTGATCGACTGCACGTCGCCGCTCAAGGCCAGAAAGGCGGAAACCTGCGTCGCCACCTGCTGCGGCGTGCTGAGCCGCAGGGCGAAGGCGTTGCGGAGATGGGAGGCGATGCGGGTCAGGCGTCCGGCGTCGGGCGGCTTGGCCTGCAGGCCGGCGAAGGCGCTCTCGATCGCCTGCCGCACCTTCGGCACCAGGTCCGCCGACTTGACGCGGGCGATGACGCTGAACAGGTAGGGATCGCGGTGGCTGTCGGCGGAGCCTTGCAGCAGGTCCACCCATTGCTTGTCGACCACCAGCTCCTGGTAGAGCGGCGCCGACTCGGCGAACAGCAGCTCGGCGATGACGTCGAGGGTCGCCGAGTCGACGGTGCGGTCGGAGAACGCGGGGATGTGCCAGCCGGCCAACAGGATCGGCTGGATGGGAGCCGGCCAGTCGACATGGCCGCCCTTGGCCTCGCGCTGCGGCGGCTCGGGCGGGATCTGCGCCGGGCTATAGCCTTTCTTCCACCCGGCGTACTCGCGCTCGACGACCGTGAACACCTGCCGCGGCTGGACGTCGCCGACGACCACCACGACGCAGTTCTCCGGGCGGTAGAAGCGAGCGAAGAACTGCCGGCTGTAGTCGTAATAGCCGGGCATCGCCTTGACGTCGACGAGAAAGCCGAGCGTCGTGTGCTTGTAGGTGTGCGTGCTGTAGGCCAGGTCGCGCAGCTTCTCCTCGAGCGGGAGGATGGGCGACGAGGCATTCTTGTTGTACTCGCCGAGGATTGCCAGCGCCTCGGTGCGGAAGGCGTCCTGGGAGTACTTCAAGTTCTGGAAGCGATCCGCCTCCATGTCGGCGATGGTGGCCAGCTGGCTCGCCGGTCCGACGACGTGGTACAGCGTGAAGTCGTCGGTGGTGAAGGCATTGAAGTCGGCGCCCATGCCCTTGAGCACGTCGTTGTAGCGGTCCTGAGAGTACTTGTCGGTGCCCCGGAACATCATGTGCTCGAAGAAATGGGCGAAGCCGCTGTGGCCCGACTCGACCTCGTCGCGCGAACCGGTGCGCACCAGGGTCAGGTAGGCCAGGGTCCCCGGGCTGTCGTAGGGGATCGCCACCACCTTGAGCCCGTTGGCGAGCGTGGTCTCGGCGACCTGGTAAGGGAAGGCCTCGGCGGCAGCTGCCGCCGGTGCCATGCTGCTGGCGCTGCTGGCGCCGCCGGCGCCGGCGCGGGACGCGGGTTTTGAGCCGCCGGCCGGCCGGGAGGGCTGACCCGGGGCCGGGGACCCCTGGCCGGCGGGCGCGGCCACCAGGGCCGCGGCGGCCAGCGCCAGCAGGCCCAGCAGCGCGAAGCTCAGTCGGAGTGACACGGTCGAGGACCTCCTTCGAAGTTCCCAAACAGGGCGGCTCATCTTATCCTAGCGCCCATGGCCTGGCTCGATCGACGCGACCCGCGCGGCGCGCCCCGCTTCACTCCACGGCCCCGGCGGGGGACGCGGCGGCAGCCGTCGCTGCTGCCGCTGCTGCCGCTGATCATTGCGCTGCTGGCGGCAGCCGCCGTGCTGGCCGTGTCGGGCCGCCTGCGCGATCCTGCGGCGAGGTCCGCCGAACCCGAGCTCGGAGCCGGAGCCGGATTCGGATCCGGCGCTGGAGCCGGCGCCGACGCCGGTGCGGGCTCGCGGGCGGCGGCGTCGGCAAGCGAGCGCGAGGCGGCGGCGCAGGCGCTACGGCGGCCTCCTCCCGCCGCGGCGGCGGCGCCGGCCGGCGGGAGCGGGCGCCGGACGCCGGTGGTGGCGGTCGCCGAGCGGGTGTCGCCGGCGGTGGTCAACATCGCCGCCGAATCGATCGTGCGCGACGTCGACCCGTTCTTCGGCGGCATCTTCACCCCGCAGCGGCGCGCCCAGTCGCTGGGCTCGGGCCTGATCATCGAGCCCAACGGCATGGTGCTCACCAACGCGCACGTGATCGAGAGCGCCTCGCGCATCGTGATCACGCTGCTCGACGGGCGCGAGCTGCAAGCGGACGTGCTGGGCTCGGACCACGACGCCGACCTGGCGGTGCTCAAGATGGCGGCCCACGGCCTGCACGCGGTGCCGCTGGGCAAGAGCTCCGACCTGATGATCGGCGAGACGGTGGTGGCGATCGGCAACCCGTTCGGGCTCTCGCATACCGTCACCATGGGGGTGCTCTCGGCCGTCGGCCGCACCGTGCCGTCGCAGAGCGGCGAGCGGCTGTTCACCGACTTCCTGCAAACCGACGCCTCGATCAACCCGGGCAACTCGGGCGGGCCGCTGGTCAACATCCTGGGCGAGGTCATCGGCATCAACACCGCCATCGTCTCGGGCGCCAACGGCATCGGCTTCGCGATCCCCGCCGACCGGGCGCGGCGGGTGGTCGCGGACCTGCTGCGCTACGGCGAGCTGCGGCCGGTCTGGAGCGGCGCCCGCCTGCTGACGATCGACGAGGAGCTGGCGCGGCGCTACCGGCTGCCGGTGCAGCACGGGGCCCTGGTCGGCAAGGTCTATCCCGGATCGCCGGCGGCGACGGCCGGGCTGCAGGAGAACGACGTCGTCGTCGCTGCCGGCGGCCATGCCGTCTCGACGCGGGAGGACGTCATCACCGAGATCTACACCGTGGCGGCGGACAGCCCGATCGCGCTCGAAGTGCGGCGGGCCGGGCGCACGCTGCACCTGACGCTGCGCGCACAGCCGCCGCCCCGCGGGATCGGCCTCGACGTCCTCGAGCACAGCGTCGGCGTGGTGGTGGGCGGCGGGCGCGGCGGGCTGGCGATCCAGCGGGTCCTGCGCGGCTCGGCGGCGGACCGCCGCGGCCTCGCGGCGGGCGACCTGATCCTGGGCGCCAACGGCCAGCGCGTCGACTCGGTCGAGGTCCTCGCCCGCGAGGTGCTGCGCGGCATGGACCGCGGCAGCCTGCTGCTCGCCGTGCAGCGCGGTCCGTTCGTCTATAACCTCGAGTTCGCGCTTTGACCGGACATGCCACTGACATGGGCCACCGCATCGCCCTGCTGGTGACGGGAGCCTCGGGGATGCTGCTGCCCCGCCACGTGCTGGGGCGGCTGGCGGCCCACCCCGCGATCGAGCGCATCCACCTCTGCGTGTCGGCCGGGGCCAGCCAGGTGCTGCGGCACGAGCTGGGACCGGACCGCACCGGCGCCGCCGATCTGGCGGCCGCGGCCGGCCTCGACCCGGCCGCCGGCGGCAAGCTGCGCATTCATCGCGACGGCGAGCTCGACGCACCCATCGCCTCGGGCTCCTACCGTCTCACCGGCACCGTCGTGCTGCCGTGCAGCGCCGGCACCCTGGGCGCCCTCTCGACCGGCGCGGCGCGCACCCTCATCCACCGGGCCGGCGCCGTGGCGCTCAAGGAAGGGTGGCCGCTGGTGCTCGGGTTCCGCGAGACACCCTACAGCCTGGTCCACGTCGAGAACATGCGCCGGCTGCTGCTGGCCGGCGCCGCGATCATGCCGCCGGTGCCCGCCTTCTACATCGGCGGCGAGGACCTCGGCCGCTTCCTGGACCACTACACCCTGCGCCTGCTCGACCGCTTCGGCCTCCCGGACCCTGCGGACGGGAGCGACGCGAGCGGCGCGACCGACACGGTCGACACGGTCGACACGGTCGACACGAGCCGGGCGAGCGACCCGGGCGCCGCCGCGGCGCCGGCCTCCGGGACCGCGGGCGAGCCGGGCCGGCGCGGGCTGCGCTGGGGCGAGGCCGACTGATCCGAGTTATCCGGGTTGCGCCCGGCCGCGCGCCGCGGCCGGCCTGCAACGCCGGGCTCAGACGTGCTGGGCCACGTAGATCAGATCCAGGCTCATGTGCGCGAGGATCACCGGGACGATGCGGCCGAACCGCGCGAAGAAGCAGGCGAAGAGCAGGAAACAAGCCCCATTGACCAGGGCCCCGGGGACACCCTGGTAGAGGTGATAGGCGGTCTGCAGGCCGACGCTCGCG
Source organism: Thermoanaerobaculia bacterium (assembly GCA_035949675.1). Taxonomy (GTDB): domain Bacteria; phylum Acidobacteriota; class Thermoanaerobaculia; order Multivoradales; family UBA5704; genus JASLEW01. The sequence goes on along the minus strand of DASZHY010000129.1, from coordinate 7,734 downwards.
GCGATGGCGAGCGCGCCGCTGCCGGTCAGGGCCTCGACCTCGGTCATGGTGAAGGCGCGGACGATCACCTCCTCATGAATGGGGTCGACCACCGCGTAGAGCGACTCGAGTGTGATCACCGTGACGCCCGCGATGTGCGGGTGGGGGCCGCTGGCGGCGAGCTCGTGGCCCGTGGCAAGGAGCGCCAGCCAGTTGATCGACTGGCGGGCCGCACGGCGCGCAAGGATGGCAGCGAACAGCAACAAGCCCCCCGCCGGGATGTCGATCCAGCGGCGGGTGAAGCCGAGATCCTGCCAGCTCTGTCCGCGACGGAAGAGGACGTAGGCGAGCACGGCCAGTCCGACCACCTGGCTCAGGATCTCGTCGAGCAGGGCGACCGGGGAGTGGGCGCCCGGCGTGTGGCCGCGCAAGAAGAGCCACGTCGAGAGGATCAGGGGCGACCCGAAGGCGACCAGCAGCACCAGGACCAGCTCGCAGATGCGCAAGCGACGCGCCGAGATCGCGAAGCGGGTCCGTCGCAGGCGCGGATAGGGATCGGCGTCCGAGCCGTCCGCGGTCTCCTCGTCGCCTGAAAGCCCGGCGACGCCTTCGTCCTCGTCGTCCTCAGCGTCCTCGCCTACCCATCTCCCCACTCCTCCTCCTCTTCGTCGCTGCCTTCCTCGATTTGGTCGAGCTTCGCCTGCCGTAGGAGCTCTTCCGCCTCCTGCTTGCGCTCGGCCGGCACCTGCAGCTCCGTCGGGCCGACCACGAGGCTGTAGCCGGTGCCCAGGCGGCCCAGGCCGAACAGGTCCTGTGTGCCCTCGCTGCGAATGGTGTAGGGGATGCCGGCTTGCTCGAGCATAGCTTTCGCGGTCATGAGGAGGACCGGATCGGAAGTCTGGAACGCCGTCGCGAAATCTCCCATCGCCGGGTGCTCGGCCGCGGCCGGGGCCGGGGGATCGATCACGAGATCCACGTCGCAGTGGGCACAGCGCGAGAAGCCCTCGACGTACTCGTCGCCGCAGCTGGGGCAGAACATCGATGCCTCCTCCCGCCGGGTGCCCGCTCCCGCCGGCGCTGCCGGTTCTTTGCCGGTTTCCTTCAGAAACTATAATACTCTGGCGTCGAGCACGGCACGGACGGCGCGCGCCAGGGTCTTGGCCGAAAACGGCTTCTGCAGGCAGATCGGGGAGCCGGCGCCGCTGGGCAGCGCCCGCTCGCTGTACCCCGACATGTAGATGACACGCATCCGCGGCTGCTCGGCGAGGAGAGCGGCGGCGAGCTCGGGCCCCTTGATCCGCGGCATGGTGACATCGGTCAGCAGCAGGTCGATGGCGCCATGGTTGCGCCGCGCCACCTCGAGGGCCTCGCCGGCACCCGCCGCCGCCAGCACCCGGTAGCCGCGTCCGGCGAGGATGCGCTGCAGCACCGTCCTGACCCCCTCTTCGTCCTCGACCAGCAGGATGGCCTCCGAGCCCGAGTCCGCGGCGCTCGCGGCCGGCTCGACGGCGGCGCTCGCGCTCTCGGCCGTCACCGGCAGGTAGATGTTGAAACGGGAGCCCTGCCCGGGCACGCTGTCGACGAAGATGTGGCCGCCGCTCTGCCGGACGATGCCATAGGCGGTCGCCAGGCCGAGTCCGGTGCCTTCGCCCTTGGTGCTGAAGAAGGGCTCGAAGACCCGCGCCAGGGTCGCGGCGTCCATGCCGACGCCGGTGTCGATCACCGTCATCAGGATCCAGGAGCCCGCGGGGACGTCGGCGTGGGGCGCGGCGCCGCGCGCCGCAACCTCGAGAGGGGCGGTGCGGATGAGCAGCCGGCCGCCGGAGGGCATGGCCTGGCGGGCGTTGACGCCCAGGTTGATCACCACCTGCTCGAGCTGCCCGGGGTCGATCTTGACCCTGCCGACCCCCGGATGGAGCTCGGTGATCAGCGAGACGTCGTCGCCGAGCAGCCGGCGCAGCATCTTCTCCACTCCCTTGACCACCGTGTTGAGCGCCACCACCTTGGTCTCCATCGGCTGGCGGCGGGCGAAGGTGAGCAGCTGCCGGGTCAAGGCAGCGGCTTTCTGGGCCGCTTCCTTGATGCCGCCCAGGTTGCGCTGCAAGAAGGGATCGTCGGCGTAACGCTCGAGCAACAGGTCGTCATAGCCGAAGATGGCGAGCAGGCAATTGTTGAAGTCGTGCGCGACGCCTGCCGAGAGCCTGCCGATCGCCTCCATCTTCTGCGAGTGCAGCAGCTGGCGCTGCAGCATTTGGTTTTCCGCCTCGTCGCGCTTGCGCCGGGCGATGTCGCGGATGGCGACGACGGTCACGTCCTCGCCCTGAAAGACGTAGTTCTTGGCGGCGATCTCGATGTCGACCGCCGAGCCGTCGCGCTTCCAGCCGCTGCCTTCGCGCGGCGCTCCGGGCGGCGCCGAGCCGCCCTCGGGCAGCAGGTCGCTGAGCTCGCGCCCGATCAGCTCCGCCGCTTCGTAGCCGAAGATCGCGAGCAGCGCCTGGTTGACCTCGAGGATGACGCCCCCCTTGACGATGGCGATGCCCTCGAGCGTCGCCTCGAAAAGGTTGCGGAAGCGTTCCTCGCTGCGGCGGATCTCCTCCTCCGCGAGAGTCCGCTGCGCGATCTCGCGCTGCGCCCGCTCGTAGAGGCGGATGTTGGCGACCATCGGCGCGACCTGGTTGGCGACGGTGGACAGCAGCCGGATGTCGCTCGCCGGGAAATAGTCGTCGGGATCGCGGCGGCCGATCAGCCATACTCCCAAGGTCTCGCTCTGCAGCGGCAGCGGGATCACCAGCCGCACCCAGCCGCGCGGCGCCGCGCCCGGCCGCGGCGGCAGATAGCGTCCGCTCCCGGCCAGCAGCGCCGCCAGCTCGTCGCTCGACGGCGGCGGCTCGCCGGCGGGAAGGCCCTGCTCGTACAGGGTCTCGTGCCGCCCTTCGGCGCTGTCCGCGAGCAGGTAGAGCGCCGATTGGCGGATGAGCAGGGTGGGCAGGATCTCGTTGACCAGCAGGCGCGCCAGGACCTCGCTGTTGAAGGCCAGGGGCACCCGCTCGGAGACCAGGCCGATGATCTCCTCCGGCGTATGACGGAGGCCGAAGACGTGCCGGTCGATCAGCTTCTGGAAAGGCTCGCGCAGCAGCGGCGTGCCGACGGCAAACGCGAGCGACAGGGTGAGCACCGCGGCGAGGAGCCGCTCGTCGACCGGTCCCCAGCGCCCGACGAGGAGCAACAGCGTCACGATGAAGGCGGTGATCGACAGGGCGGAGAAGCTGTAGACGCCGAGCAGGCGGTTGGCCCGGAACTCGAGCGCTCCCAGGTGGTGCTTGTAGATGGCGTAGATGTAGCTCATCGGCAGCAGCGGCAGGGAGAGCAAGGCGACGACGACGAGCCAGGGGTGCAGGGTCCAGAGATCGGGGACGCCGGCGAGCGGCCGTAACAGCGGCAGCACGCCGAAGAAGAAGATGAACGGTCCGAGCCCGAAGAACAGGCCGAAGACCATGATGCGGCTCGCCAGCTTGAGCGCCGGATCGAGCGGCAGCAGCAGACGCGAGAGCAACAGGCCCAGTGAGACCAGGACCCCGGCGATGGTGAACACCACGAGGCCGAAGGTGCCCTTGAGCAGGTAGAAGCCATCCAGGACGGCGAGCAGCAGGGCGCCGGCGTAGAGCGAGATCAGCAGCCCGCGTCGCGGCCGGCTGGCGAGCAGCGAGCTGGGCAGGATGAGGTGCAGGTGCACGGTGAGCGGCACGAAGAACCAGATGGCGCAGTGGAAGACGATGGCCGAGCCGCGGAGGTGGCTGGGCGAGGCGAGGCCGGAGGAGAGCCACAGCGCGGTGACGTAGCTGAAGCCGACCAGCACCAGCCAGCGCTCGTCGCGCGGCCGCAGGAAGATGACCGCCACCGTGCCCATCAGCCAGAAGACGAACGGCAGCACGCCGGAAGCCGCGCTCCACCCCACGCCGCCGCCAGGGCGGCGCGCCCGCACCGAGAGCGTGAGGATGCGGCCATGACGCAGCACGGTCACCGGACCGACCTCGCGGCCGTCGAAGCCGGAGAGCAGCTCCAGGTTGCGGTGGCGCGCAAAGGTGCCGAAGTCGAGCTTGCCGATCGCCAGCACCCGATCGCCCGCCTGCAGGCAACTCGGCGCGGCGCAAGGAGCTGCCGCCAGGATGCTCCAGTCGCCGGGGCTGAGCGAGAAGGCCGAATTTTCGCGGGATTTGAGGTAAGGGTAGTAGAGAGTCGGCAGGAGCAACACGAGCGAGAGGAGGATCCAGAGGAGATCCTCTTTCTTGAGGGACAGCTTGGAGCGGTCGACCATGCCTGGCGTTGCCGCCGGCCGCGGCGTACCGGGTGCCCGTGGAGGGTCCGCAGCGGCCACGGCGTCGCGTGGCGATCGGTCGCGAGGGCTTCCCGCCCGCTTCGCGATCGATTCGCGCCTCATCAACGAGCTGACTCCAGCTGAGTGTACAACGGCCCGGCTGGGACTACGCCGTTGTTGGATGGGGGGGAAGGGGGGGCTGTGCGGGCTGCAGAGACCGTGGGGCCTGCATGGGCTGGAGGTGCAGCAGCGGCTGATCGAGGCCCGCCAGGGAGAGCAGCCGCTCGAGCGGCCGCAGCTTGGCGGCGAGGAGCTCCGCCATGGGGGTGGGGTGGTGCAGCGCCGTGCCGGCGAAGATCGCGTGCGCCTGGTGCGAGAGCTCGATCATCTTGAGCACGCAGTAGCTCACCGAGCCGCTGCGCAGCAGCAGCCGCTGGGCTACCGCCAGCGATTCGGGGTCGTCGCTCATGGCGGACAGGCGCACGAACTCCTGGCGCCCCGGGTGATCTGCGGTCATCGCATAGAGGATGGCCAGGTTGTTCGGCCGGCGTTGCCAATCCGCGCTCGCCGGCGAGCGCAAGGCGTCGGCGACGTCGTCGCTCACCTGGACGAATTTGCCGAGCACGTTGCCGAGGCGCTCGAGCTCCCCGGCGAGCGCGGGCGGAGCGCCGCCGAGCAGCGCGCCGAGGCGCAAGGCGGCGCCGAAGAGCGGCGGCGTCTTGGCGCCGACGATGCGCCAGTAGTCTTCTTCGCTTGCAGCTTCGCGGCTGTCGAGGTGCTGCCCGAAGGCGGTGGCCAGGGCCATCCGGCCCAGACAGGCATGAAGGTCGGCGCGGATCGCCGGCGCGACCTCCTGGTCGTCGAGCTGGCAGTGAGCGGCGGCCTGGAAGGCGAGAGCGAGGTTGGCCGTGGCACCGGCGCCCAACCGTCTGAAGTCCCCTTGCGGATCGTCGTCGAGCATGTCGTCGACGAGATGGATGCTGGTCAGGGAGCAGAAGACCGCCGCGGCCCCCGCCATCGCCGCCGCGGCCGTGCCTCCGACCGCCTCGCAAGCGACGGCCGGATAGTCCCATACCGACTGCTGCTCGCCATCAACGGCGCGCTCGATCAGCTGCAGCATCTGCGGCCAGGCGGCCACTTGCGGCAGCGTCCGCAGTCGCGCTTTCAATTGTTCGAATCGCAAGGCGCCGCTCCTGCCGCGCCGGCCCGGCTGCGGGCCGGCGCGCTCGATGTCCGGATGGTTGGAGTTGCCCGCGGTGGCGGTTGCTACTCGGCGGCGACGTTGGAGGTCCAGGCCCCCCAGGTGTCCTGCGGCTGGATGGTGCCGGCGGTCACGGCGTCGAGCTCGAGCAAGCTCAGCCGGCTGAGCGCGCCCATGAGCGCATTCTGTTCGTTGGCCTGTGCAAACTGCGCGTTGAAGTCTTGGATCGACATTGGCGTAACCCTCCCCTGTGATTGAAGAGGATTTTTCCTCTTCAAAAGAAATCCAAAGAATGTTTCGCTCACTTGCTGGAACTAAGTCCTTTACATCGCGCCGAGCAAACTTAAGCTCTGCGCGTTAAATCTTGAAGTCGCGCGAAAGCAACTAATTGAGATAAGGCAACTTACTACTAGCGGCGACGGCGGAGTATAGCAAATTGTCGTGGCAGGTAAAGGGGCGCGCTCCGGCATGTTGCACGCCCGGCGTGCGCGGCATGCATGCACATACTGCTGGCAATAGAAAGCTTGTGTTCAGGACTCTGGCGGGGTGTCGCCCAGCGGGCTGAGGCGGTCGGGTTGCTCGGGCAGGGTGATGCCGACGCGCCGGGAGCGCGCCAGCTCGCGGCCTGGCAAGGGCTCGAGGAAATAGAAACCCTGTCCGTAATCGATCCCGAGCCGGTGCAAGACCTCCGCCTCGGCGGCGGTCTCGACGGCCTCCATGATGGTGGCGGTGCCGGTGCGCGCGGCCATCTCGGCGGTGCTCTGGACCAAGGTCTGCTTGAACGGGTCGCGATCGAGCTGGCGGCAGAAGGTGCCCGAGATCTTCAGATATTCCGGCCGCAGGTTGAGCAAGAGATTGAGGTTGGACGACCCCTCGCCGTAATCGTCCAGGGCGATCCGGAAGCCCCGCTCGCGCAGCCGCTGCAGCGCCGCGGCGAAGGCGAGCGGGTTGAGGATCGTCTGCTGCTCGGTCAGCTCCAGGATGACGTTCTGCTCGCGCAGCCCGGCCTGGCGCACCGCCTGGCCGAGCATGTCGGTGAACTCGGGGTTGGAGAGCGAGCGCGGCTGCACGTTGAGGAAGGTGTTGACCACGCGGCCCAGCCGCTGGACCTCGCTCAAGGCCGCGCGGATGCAGATCAGGTCGGCTTCGAAGAGCAGCTCCTTGTGCGCGGCGTAGCTCAGGAACAGCAGCGGGTTGCCGAGCAGCGAGGTGGCGGGTCCGCGCGCCAGCCCCTCGACGCCGAACAGCTCGTAGGGCGCGCCGCCCGGCTGCAGCTTGACCACCGGCTGCAGCACGGAGCGGATGCGGTCGGACGCCATGAACTCGGATAGGAGCTCGACGTCCTGGACCGGGGGAGCCTCCTCGGGCGAGTCGGTCGGAGCGACCGCCGGGCGGTTGCCGAGCACCAGGGCGCGCAGCTCGGCGAGCCCTCCCGGCTTCTCGAGCACCGCGGTGACGCCCAGCATCTTGCAGAGGTCCCGCACCGGCTCGTCGACGAAGCCGGAGAGCACGTAGGTCACCGTGTCGGGGAAGTGGGTGGTGACGAAGCGGATCAGGCGGATGCCGTCCAGGCCTCCGAGCTCGGAGACCGAGAGATCGGCGATCACGACGTCGAAGCGCAAGCTCTTGAGCAGGGCCTCGGCTGCCTCGATCTCACGGCAGGTCGTGAGCAGCACGCCGGGTGCCCGGAGGCACACCGCCAGCATGTCGAGCACGATCGACTCGTCGTCCAGGACCAGGACGCGAAGCACCCTCAGAGTATAGCGGGATCGGAGCGGGCCGGCAGGCGCTCCGCGGGCTTCGTCGCCCGCACGAACGCTCCCATGACGCGGCCCTCGACCTGCGCCGCCAGGGCGTCGGCGTCGAGACCCGCGCCGGCCAGGAACTCGCGGGCGTCCTCGAGCTGGTAGACGCGGGTCGGCTCGATCTCGGGGTTCTCGAAGCCGATCCCGGTCAGCAGGTCCTTGAACTCCGACTCCTCGAGCGCGCCGGCAACGCACCCGACCCACAGCTCCATGCTGCGGCGCAGCGCCGGCGGCAGCGACCCGCGGACCACGACGTCCGACACCGCGAAGCGGCCGCCCGGCCGCAGCACCCGGAACGCCTCGGAGAGCACGCGCCGCTTGTCGCCCGACAGGTTGATGACGCAGTTCGAGATCACGACGTCGACCGAGGCGTCGGGCAGCGGGATCGCCTCCATCTCGCCGCGCAGGAACTCGACGTTCTCGATCCCGGCCTG
>DASZHY010000128.1:0-15819 GCA_035949675.1 Thermoanaerobaculia bacterium | reverse complement strand
GGCGTGGTGCCAGTGAGACATAGCGAGGGGGGGAGCAGCCCGCTCAGGAAAGAGCAGGTAAGGGTTCCAGCCGCACACCGCCGTCCGCGACCTCGGCAGCACCGCTCCCTGCGAATCCCGACGTCGAGGGGCCGGCGCGGTCCCCGCGGCGGCCCGGCACCTTCGCTTGCAGCGCGAACGCAGCCGGCAGCGGGCCAGGTCGATCTCGGCGCCGCCGGCCCGGGCCCAAAGGCGGGCGACGTCGCCGGCGTGGGCGGGCGACGTCGCCGGCGTGGGCGCGCGACGTCGCCGGCCTGGGGCTGCCAACCTCCGGCTGTGCGGGGTCGGCGGCGCGACGCCCGACCGGCCCCGGCCCCTCGACCGCCACCTGGCGCCCGAACTCGAGCGACGCGGGAATACCACTCGACAAGGTCCGCGCCTCCTTCATTCCTCGGCATCGCCTGCCGGACCTTCTCGGCGGGCGCGCCGCTACCGGCGATCCGCTCGCTGCACTACTTTCTGCCCATCCTTCGAGGAGCTCCAGCAAGAACCGATCGACCCCGGCTATGTCGAACACCTACGCCGCCGCCTCAGGCCGTCGGCAGCGCGGAGGCACTCCAGCACCGGCTGCGAACTTCCATCTTTCACCGAATAGCAGCCGTTCTACTAAGCCGGCACACCATCCGCATCACAGCAGAAAAGCGCGAAACATGGACCGTTGCGGCAGGCGGGAGAGAGGGATGGAAAGGTTTTCGAGCATGGAGAGTTTAGATCACGAGGTAGAGCGAGTCAGGGGCGGCTCGGAGGACGCGCTCACCGGCAGGCGGCTGGGTCGAGGTCGGCGGCGCCGCTGGCCTCCCAGGCGGCGGTGACGAGGAGCCTTTCGAGCTGTGCCGCGGAGAGCTCCCAGCGGTCGCACTGGAAGCGGCGTTTTAGGTGGCGCACGAGGTCGTCCTGGAGCGCGAGGACCTCGTGGCTGAGCCGGCGGGTCCCGGCGAGCGCAAGCGCCAGCCGGCGGTGTCCCGCGGCGCCAGCGGGCCAATGCGTATCGGGCGGACAAGGACGGAAGGGAAACCAGCCACCGGAGGGCGCCTGCAGCTCGACGGCGATGCCGGTGGCCAGGCGCGTGCCGCGGTACGCGGCGGGGAGACAGGAGAGGTCGGGGCGGAGGGGACAAACCCTCCACCAAGGAGCTGCTGACTCGCAGGTGTCCGACATGGAAACTCCTTTACCCAGGGGCGGAAAGAGAAGGCTGGAAAGGTTTTCGAGCACAGAGACATTGTACAGCAAAAAGCTTTACATGTCAACATCACGGCGAGCGGAGCACCAAGCCGGTCGGCGCCGCCGCCGTCGGGCGCGAGTGCGGCCACGATGCCCACGCAGGAAATGATCGCAGCCTCTTGACATTCACGTCCTGTCGCACTACAATGTTGTGCATGGACAGGGCGGCGAACAAGCAGCGACGCACAGACAACGTCACCATCCGCATTACGGCAGAGGAGCGCGAAAGATGGACCGCTGCCGCCGCGGAGCAGGATCGCGCCCTCTCGTCCTGGCTGCGTTGGCTGGCCAATCGGGAGGTTGGCTCACGCCGGAAGAAGGCGAACCGTCGTTGACAGACCCGCGGGGCGGAATCGACCTCCCCGCGTTTGGCAAGCGGCCCCGGCGCGGGACGCAACCCCGCACCGAGGCCTGCCACGCAAAGGAGTAGACCCAATGCGCAGCGTAGACGATTCTAAGCCCATCAACGGAACGCCCGACGCCGGCGTACGCGACGAGGTGAGCGCCCCCGCGGCGGTGCCCCAGGACACCGGCCAGCCCACCCGGCGGCGGCTGCTCACGGTCATTACAAGCCGTCGACTCAAGGGCCGCGTGCCCCATATCTGCATGTCGGGCAGATGGTTGGAGCACGCTGGCTTCGCGCCCGGCTCCCGTATCGCGGTCACCGCCACTGACCGTCAGCTTGTGATAACGGTCGCCGCCCCTCCCGGTCCCCTGGAGGTGCGGGAGATACACGAGCCTAAAGAGTGGGTGCACCCTCGGTTTCGGCCAAGGCAACGGAAAGGCGGCGAGTCTTCCGGTACCACTGGGTAACAGGTAACAGCGCTGCCAAGCGCAACAGCGCCGGCCGGGGCGGATGGCGAGCGCCGCCCCGGCCGCTGGCCTTGCGGCTGGGCGAATACCCTGCTCGAGCTCTCCGGCCTTGCCTAGAGCGGCCACCGCTTGCGGGCCGTGACCCATGGTGCCCTAGCCAACCTCCTCAGGTTTCGCGTGGCGAGCCACGAATCTGGCTGAGGATCTGCCGCCCCAAACCGCGCCCGTCGTGCGACAATCTCCCTCGTGCCGGGCCGCCCGACCAGCCTTCGCCTTTCCCCCCAGGTCTTCGACCTGCTAGAGGAACTCGTCGCGCTCCGCGGCCTCTCGAAAACGGAAATCGTGACGACCGGCATTCTCGTCCAGGCCGAAGCCTTCGGCCTCATCCCCTCGGCAGCGGCGAGTCTCGCCAAGCTGTTGCCGGAGCCCGCCACCGACCCGGACCGCCGGCGCCGCCAGCGCCTCAGTCAACGACGCACGCGCGCTCGCCGCCAAGGCGAGAACGTACCCAAGCGCAAGCCTGGCCCGCGCCGGCGTCCCACGACCCCGTAGCGCAAATTACCCTAGCTTCCTTGCCGCCGGCAGCTGACTGGCCGGTGCGTCGAGGTGGCCGTGCGAAATCGCGTGGTCGAGCGACGGAGCTGCACACTTCCGGGAATTTTTGGAGATGCTCCCGCCTTCGACTGGAACCCGGAGTCCCCGCTGACTAACTGACTGCCAGGGGACCCCAGCCGAGCGCGAGCGACTCGGAGGTCCTTCTGACCAGGGCCGCAGAACCCGGCCCCCGGGTAAGCCCGCGCCCAAGCGTCTCCCCTTCAACCCGGGATTTCGATGCCGCCCCCCGGCAGGGGGGGATACGGGTAGGTCAGGGTCGTGGTCTGCGCGGTCCAGTCGGCGTATGCGGCAACGAAGCGGACCCGCGCGAGCGCGGCGGCGAGCTCCGCGTCATCCTGCCGCTTCTCCGCGAGCGAGCGCAGCGTGTCGAACAACAGTCGGAGACCCATGGTGTACGTCGGGATGCCGCGCGCCACCGCCTCGAGCAGGTAGGAACGCGCCTCGGCCACCCGTGCCGGATCATTCTCGACGTCTTCGCCGCGCAGCAGCGACGCGCCGTGGATCACCGCCCCGTCGGGGATCCGCGGGAACCAGTTGGCCAGATTCCGCATCCATCCCTGCAGAACCCGCTGCTCCTGCGGGCGCGCCGCCGTCCGCAGCAGGACGTAGCCGGCGATCGCGGCGCCGAACGGGTCTTCCAGCTTCCGCTCGAGAAGGGCGACGGATTCCTCGACGACTCTTGCGCCGAGCTGGTGGACGGCCGTGAGCACACCGTGCTCGAAGTACGAGAGCAGAGTCTCCGCTTGCGCCCGCGCGCCGCTCACCATGACCTGGACCGGCGGCGCATCCGAGGATACGGCGTCCGCCCGGACGAACAGGACGACGGAATCCGGCCGCTGACTCCCGCCGAGGGCCTGTCCGGCGGGAACGGCGACCAGCGTGGAGAGGCGCGCCCCGCGTCTGGATCTCGCCCGATAGCGGATGAAGAGCGGATACCACCGCGTGCTCCGATGGTCCAGCTCGCTCGGATCGACGGGGACGAAGGGGAGGCGTGCGATCGTGAGCTGCCCGAGCAGCCGCGGGTCGGCACCCTGGACATCGGCGTTCCATGTCGTCTGGTCGCTCGCGGGTTCCAGCGTCCACCACTCCCGCCGGTCGCCCATGCCGAGGACGTCGACGTCCCACTCAGGGACGCCAACGCTCCTCTGCTCTCGCGCCGGCGGCCTCAGAGTCACCGGTCTCAGATCGGTAAACTCGGTGAAGACTTCGCTCCCGAGCTCGGAGCCGCCCGTTGCGGCCGGCACCTGTCCCCGGGGCACCTCGAAGATGTCGGCGCCCGGCGCAGGAACGCCAGCGCTCTTCTGCTCTCGCGCCGGCGGCCTCAGAGTCACCTGTCTCAAATCGGTAGAGTCAGTGAAGACCTCGCTCCCGAGCTCGGAGCCGCCCGATGCGGCCGGCACCTGTCTCCGGGGCACCTCGAAGATGTCGGCGCCCCGCGCAGGGACGCCAACGCTCCTCTGCTCTCGCACCGGCGGCCTCAGAGTCACCGGTCCCAGATCGGTAAAGTCGGCGAAGACGTCACTCCCGAGCTCGAAGCCGCCCGGTGCGGCCGGCACCTGTCTCCGGGGCACCTCGCGTTCCCGCGGCAGGCGCTGCCGGGTGAACGCCCATGCCAGCGACTCCGACGGCGACGACTCGGCGGGCACGAGCACGGCGGCTGCGGCGCTGTCGCCCGTCGCGGCGACGTCGACGCTCGCGCCGACGCTCTCGCCGTTCGGCAGCGTCGCCATGACGTAGTACCGCCCCGCACGATCAACGTCGATGGTGCCGCCATGTGCGAGGTTGAACACGTGAGGCTCCCCCACGCGCCGCATCGCGTCGTCGAAGACCTCGACCGGCACCGGCGTGTTCCACTCGTCGGGCGCATGGGTATCGAACGTGACATGGATGACGTTCATCCAGGAGCGCCTCCGCCCGCGCTTGCGCCCCCAGGAATCCGCAGTGCGACGGGCACCGGCACGCTGAAGAGCGGCGTCGGCACCACGGTGATCTCGGTTCGCTGCTCGGAGAACGTCGCCTCCCGGGCGAAAGTCGCGGCCACCGTGTTCTTGCCGGATCGCAGCGTCACGCGCCACGGCTTCGGGCCGATGGCCGGCCGCGGTGTGGTGTTCCCGTCGGCGTCGGTAAAGGAGAGCTGTGCCACGCTGTGAGCCTCGCGCGGCCGACAGAAGATCGTCGTCAGGACGTCCACCGGGGAGCGCGCGCGGTGGAGCTGCGGCAGATCGAGGAGCTGCGTGTCGCTGCCGTCGGTGCTGCACCGGAGCTCGAGCTCGTGCTCCTCGGCGAGCCGGTCGACGTGCTCCGGCAGCGCGAGCATGAGCGACGCATGATCGATCGAGAAGAAACTCGGGTCCCCGCCCGCGCGCGCCGCCATCCCGTTGAGGCAATCGAGCAGGGCGCGGGCGAAGAAGCTCTTATCGTTGGGCGGCCCAAACGCGGGCTTCTCAGGTGCGGCGGCATGATAGATCGGCGCGTTCCGTTCGCGCTGGGGACCGCCCCGCGGGTCAATGATCGGCCTGCCGACGCTCCCCTCCGCCGCGGCGGCCCGGAGCTCGCCCGGGCTGTCGCGGCAGGCGTCGAGCAGGAAGTACTGCGTCGACGCCTGGCAGCGCCGCATTTTCAGGAACGTCTGCTGGAAGTTGATGATGCCATGGTCGACGTTGTTGGGGTTGGAGGCGAAGTCCGCGGCCAGCAGGTAGCGGTCGCTCGCCTCCAGCCCGTGGCCGCAGAAGTAAAACAGGCCGATATTCTCGCGCAGCGCATGCAGCCCGGTCGAACCACCGGCCGGCGGCCTGCTTGATGGCGTCGAACGTCGCCGGCAGGACGGGGACCGCGCTGCCGGCTGCGACGCCGAGGCTCAGCGCGGCGTCGGCGCTGGGCGCGTACACGGCGGGCGACAGCAGCAACTCCACCGACCCCAGCGGAGTATCCGGGTTGTCGTGTTGGGTGAGGAACCAGTTGGCCAGCGCGGACGCGGACAGGTGGGGGGAGGTTATCTGACCGAGGCCGAAGGTCCGCTTCGCGGAGCGCGCAGGGTCGAACTCCGGGACGCCGGGCAGGTGCGGGTACCTGCTCACGCCCACGAGCAGGACGTGCAGCTGGGCTGCGTCACTCTTGAGGGCCGCGTCGAAGAGCGTGTCGCCCATCAGGCGCTCCCGAGCCCAGCCGCGGCCAGGCGGGCGCGCAGCCGCTGGTGGAAGCGCGGCCGGAAGAAGTACAGCGAGTGCGCGTCGAGCGGCGACGTCTCGTTCGAGAAGGCGAAGTCGCTCACCTCGGTGAAGACCCCCGCGGCCGCGAAGCCGAGCACGTCGATCGGGTCAAAGACGTTGATCCAGGTGCCGATGCCGGCGGGCTTCGGCACCCTGGCCGGGGCGGCGGTGCCTGCCGCGGCGCCCGCGCGCGACGCGGCGGCGTCCTCGGTGTAGAGGGCGAGCTCCTTGAACAGCCCGACCTGCGAGCCGACGGTGACGAATGCATCGACGCGGAGCTTGCCTGCGAGCACGCTGGTCAGCAGGTCGTACACGATGTTGCCGCCCATGCTGTGGGCAACGACGACCAGCCGCGGGTCCGCGGCGTCACGCTTCGCGTTCGCGTCCAGGAGCGCTTGGGTCACGATCTGCTGGATCGGCTTGCGGTTGCCGAGATAGGCGAAGACGTCGCCGAAGAACTGTCCCGCGCGCCGCGTGGCGACCGGCCTTACCGCACCGACGATGGCGTTGGGCGCCACCGCGATCGCGACGCCCCCGACGACGCCGCCGGCACCGCCCACCACCGCCCCGACGGCGCCGTGGACGATCCCCTTGGCGGCATCCATCGTCGCCTTGACCGCGGTTGACGCGACCCGGCCGAGCTTCCGCGCGGCGCGCTTGAGCCCCTCGGTGAGCTTGATCCCACCGAACGTCTCCTTGGTGGTGGCCGCCGCCGGAGCGGCCGGGACCTCCAGCAGCAGGCGCTCCACGAACTCGTCGTCGGTCGCCGGGGCGGCGAGCCAGGACAGATCGGGGCTGGACTCGGCGTAGCGCATCGCGCGGGCGGCGAATGCCGCGAGCTCGCCGCTCGGTGCCGCGGCCCCCTCCCCCTCGCCCGGGACGTCCAGCGCCGACGCGGCGATCAACGCATCCACCGCGACGGCCAGCGAGTGCCGCCGCGCGAGGGTGAGCAGGAAGGTCCCGTCGATGGGCTTCGCCTCGGCCATCGCGGCGGTCGCGTCGTGCGGCAATGTCTCCTCGAGCACACGCGCCATCAGCTCGTCACCGGGGCCGAAACTCTCCACACCCTGCGTCGGCACCGAGACGAGGTCGAAGCGGAATCGAGCCCCGAAATCGCCCCAGTACGGGTTTTTGATTTGCAGGATGGCCGGGGGCGCCACGATCCCCGCCAGGCTAACTTCGCGGAACAGGTCGTCGCGGTGGCGCTCGCCCTCCGCGAACCTCGCCTGCTCCTCCTCCGTCTCCCCCTTCCGGACGTTCACCCCATGTACGAAGACGAGCGGCATTGCCGTGTGATCAGGTGCCGAGGTTGAATTTGAGGACTCTATCTTTTACTGATGCTGGCGTCGCTGTCAAGCAGGTCCAAGCCCCACCGCCCGCCGCGGCACCGCCCGCTCTTTGGCGTGGAGGAAATCGCGGTTCAGCCGCGCGATGAAGTCGATCGAGATCGACTTCGGGCAGACCGCCTCGCGCTCGTGGTAGTTGGTGCAGTAGGTGCAGCCATCCCGCTCCATCGCCTCGACAGCTCGCCCTGGCTCGCCCGCGCGTCTCGGACCAGGACCCCCTCGCACATCCGGGAAGCCGCGGGCCCTGCGAACGGACGAATCGCAGTTCTTTGCGGCGCCCGGCTCTTTCAGGCAGGGGCAGAACGGCGTTGACTTCTCTAAGGGGAGAGCGTCATTATCGCCAACGGCCGAAAGTGCCGGGAAAGTACCGGCCCTGAGAAATGCTCGAAGCCCGCTCGATCTAACTCTTTGAAAATCAGGGCTTTACTGGTCGGGACGCCGGGATTTGAACCCGGGACCCCCTGAACCCCATTCAGGTACGCTACCAGACTGCGCCACGTCCCGACCGGACTGCTTACTGCGGTGTTCGCGAATCGAGGAGGGCAAGAATCTCGCGGGCTTCCTGGAGAGCCTTGAGTATCCCCTTCCGGAGGGTTTCTATCCGCTTGGCAGCGTCAGTGTCAAGCGCTCGAGCAGGGCCGGCCGGCGGCGGCCCGGCACTGGCTCCTGTGCCAGAGTCCCGATCGGCGGCGGGGTCCGGCATGGCGGCGACGGGGGCTACCGGAGCCAGGGGAGCCACGGGGCCTTTTGCTCCGGCGGCATTGCGGGGACCGGCGCCGGGCGCCGCACTGGCGCCTGCAGCCTTGGTCTGTGAACCCACCGGCATCTCCACCGCCGGCGGCGCCGGCGGCTCCAAGGGCAACGTCGATCGGCCCACCCGGCCAGATGCACTCTCGGGACTGGCCGGGTCTGCCGCAGTGCCGGGCGCGACCGCGGCCGGCGCCAGCGGCACCAGCGGTAGCGGCACGGTCCGAATGGGGCCCGCGCCGGCGCCACCTCCCGTTCCCGTCCCCGTCCCCACCGGCGCCGATGCGGCCTCCGCGCGGGCCGCCGCGCCCGTGGCAGCGCCCGGTCCCTGGAAGATGAGAGGAGCTGCCGGCGAGCCGGCTCCGGCAGGGCCGGCACCTCCGCCTGCTCCGGCGGCCCCGGGCGGCGTCAGCGCGGCGCCCGCGGACTCCCCTAGAGTGCCGGCGGCGAGCTCGCCTTCGAGCTTCTTCTTGGCGCCGGCAATGGTGTAGCCCTCGTCATAGAGGAGCTGCTTGATCCTGCGGATGATCTCGAGCTCTTTTTCGCTGTAGACGCGCTGGCCCGAGCGGCTCTTGCTCGGGCTGAGGGCGGGGAACTCGGTCTCCCAGTAGCGCAGGACGTAGGGCTGGATGCCGAGCGCCTTGCAGGCCTCGCCGATCTTGTAGTACAGGCGCTTCTGAACGCGGGCCTTGGGCGCCATCTAGAGCCCCGGGCTAGTCCCGCTCCGAGCCGGGCACGTCCTTCAGACGCCGCGCCGGCCGGAAGCTCAGACCGCGGTGCGGCGGGATGAAGATCCTCTCGCCGCTGACCGGGTTGACGCCGGTCCTGCCCGGCCGGTTGGTGATCTCGAAGGTGCCGAAGTTCTTGATCCGCACCGTCCGGCCTTCGCGCAGCGACGTCTTGACCGTCTTGAAGATCGCTTCGACGATCTCGGCGGCTTCGTTCTTGGTCAGGCCGCCATGCCGGTCGTAGACCACGTCGACCAGGTCGGCCTTGGTCATGCCGGTGGGCGGTTTCTTCGGCGTCATGATCGCGTAACCCAAAAGGGTCCTATCTACCGACCAACACAGCGGAAAAACAGTGTCCCGAAGTATATGGGGTCGGGACCTCGCCGGCAAGGGCGCCCCTCCATCTCAGCCCTGAAGCGCCAGCTCGTAGGCTTCACGATGCCGCGCCGCGATGACGTCCCAGGTGAGCTCCGCCTCGGCCTTGCGCCTGCCCCGCTCTCCCAGCCGCCGCGCCTCCTGCCCGTCGGCGAGCAGCCGGCGCAGGGCCGCGGCGAGCGCCTCGACGTCCCGCTCCGGCACCAGCAAGCCGCTCGCCCCGTCCTCCACGGCCAGCGGGATGCCGGAGATCCCGGAGGCCACCACCGGCAGCCCGCTGGCCATCGCCTCCAGGATTACGTTTGGCAGCCCGTCGACGTTGCCCTTCTCGTCGTGGACCGCCGGCAGCACGAAGAGGTCGGCGGCGCGATAGAGGTCCGGCAGAGTGTCGCGCAACACGGCTCCGGGCAGGTGCACCCTCTCCCGCCACGGCGCGGTCGCCGCCGCCAGCTCCGGCAGCAGGTCGCCGCCTCCGGCCAGCACCACGTGCAGCTCGGGCAGCGCCGCGAGCAGCCGCGGCAGCGCCGCGGCCAGGACGCCGAAGCCCTTCTTCGCCGCCATCCGCCCCACTCCGAGCAGCACCGGCGCGCTTTCGCCGATGCCCAGCCGCTCCCGCCAGATCCGCCGCCGCCCGCGGTCGGGCGAGAAGCGCGCCGTGTCGACGCCGTAAGGGATGACCCGCGACCGCGCCGCCGGGTAGCCGAGGGCGCACACGCGCTCGACGAGCTCGGGCGAGGAGCCGGTCACCAGCCGCGCCCGCCCCAAGGCCCAGCGCGCCAGTTGCCGTGCGCCGCGCCGCTCGGCGAGGAAGACGTCGCTGCCGTGCAGACCGATAGCCAGCGCCGGCCCCCCCCCCAATTCGGGTGCGCTACCGCGCACCGCCGCCGCCGCGGCCAGCCCGTTGGGCACGATCCAGTGGGCGTGCACCATGTCGAACCGCCGGCCGCGCAGCTGCCGCGCCACGGCTCGCCGCGCCGCGGCGAGATAGAGGGGCGCCACCGCCGCGGTCCCGCCGCGCACCCGCACGTCGGCCTCGAGCGAGCGGCCGTACCCCAGCACCTCGGCCGCCTCGGGGGCGTAGCGGAAGGAGATGACCTCGACGCCGCCTGCCTCCCAGGCCGGCGCCACCCCGGCGGCGTGCGGGACCAGCACGGTGACGCGGTCGCCCCGCCGCACCAGGGCGCGGGCCAGCTCCTCGATGAACGGCCCGGCGATGTCGCCCGGGAAGCGCGGATAGGTCTGGGTCAGGAAGAGGAGGTCGAGCGCTGCCGGAAGCGGTGCCAGAAGGGACCTCCCGGGTGCCGGGTGCCGCTCAGTCCAGGTACTCCTTGACCGAGTAGCTGTCCGGGCGCCGGAAGTTCTTGAAGGTGATCATCTCGCCCAGCAGGCCGGTGGTCAGCACCTGGATTCCGAGCAGCATCAGCAGCACTCCAAGCAGCAGCAGCGGCCGGTTGGACAGGGTCGCGCCGCCCATCCACAGGATCGCCAGGTAGAGGTCGATGCCGAAGCCGGCGGCCACGAAGCCCAGACCGACGGCGCCGAACAGGTGCAGCGGCCGCCGCGTGTAGCGGGTGATGAAGAGCACGGTGATGAGGTCGAGCAGCCCCTTGTAGAAACGGTCCCAACCGTACTTGCTGACGCCGTGGCGCCGCGGGTGATGGGTGACCGGCGCCTCGCCGACCGCGAACCCTCGCCGGCTCGCCAGCACCGGAATGTAGCGGTGCAGCTCGCCGTACACCGCGATCTGGTCGAGCACCTCGCGGCGGTAGACCTTGAACCCGGAGTTGAAGTCGTGCAGCTCGACTCCGGCCAGCCGCCGGGTCACCCAGTTGAACAGCCGCGACGGCAGGCGCTTGGCGGCCGGATCGCGGCGCTCGCGCTTCCAGCCCGAGACGAGGTCGAGATCGCCAGCTTCCAGCGCCGCCAGCAGCCGCGGGATCTCGTCGGGGTCGTCCTGGAGGTCGCCGTCCATGGTGACGATGAGGCGGCCGCGCGAGTGCTCGAACCCGGCCGACAGCGCCGCCGCCTTGCCGAAGTTGCGCCGCAGCCGCACCAGCTTGATGCGGCCGTCGCGCCCATGGGCCGACCGCACCCGCTCGGCCGTGCCGTCGCGCGAGCCGTCGTCCACGAAGACGATCTCGAAACGCAGCCCGAGCCCGTCGAGCACCGCCGCCACGCGCGACCCCAGCTCCTCGACCGTCTCGGCTTCGTCGAGCACCGGCACCAGCACCGAGACGTCCAGCTCGGCCGCCGTACCCTGCGGGACCAGCGGCGCCACGCTCGTGGCGCTTGCCGCGGCCGCCATCTGCACGCTCATCACCAGGATTGTAACCTTGCCCGTCCCCGGCAGCGTCCTCAGGGCGCCGGCGGCCCGGCGCCGGCGGCCGGGGCGGCCACTTGCGCCGCTCGCCGCGCGGCGACGATCTGCTCGGCAGCGGTCTTGCCGCTGCGCATCGCATGGTCCATGTTGAAGTACTGCCAGTCGCCGAAGCGGCCGACGTTCCAGATGCCGTGCTCGCGCAGCCAGGCGCCGATCAGGCTGACGTTCCGGTGATGGTCGAGGTCGTAGATGATGTAGGCTGGCAGGATCTCCTCGGTGTGCACCAGCTCGATACGGTCCGAGGCGTCGAGGATGCCGGCCTCGCGCAGCGCGCCGATCGTCCGCTCGACCGCGGTATCGCGGTCCAGCGGCCGCTCGCGCGAGAAGGCCACCTCGGTGGCGATCGAGCTCTTGCCCGGCGGCACCGTGTCGGGGCTGAAGGTCGCCGGGAACGACAGCCGGTGGAACGGGAACGGGTCCTCGTAGAAGTAGACCCAGTGCATGTCCGAGATGTCGGGCCGGTCGATGCCCAGGTTGATGCAGTAGATCCCCTGGTAGCGCAGGCCCCGGCACGCCGTCTCCACCTCCGGCGGCACGCCGGTGAAGAGCCGCGGGATCTCGGGCAGCGGCAGCGAGAAGATCAGGTGGTCGAAGGGCACGACCTCGCCGTCGGCGAAGACCACGCGCTTGCCGGGCAGCTCCACCCGCTCCGCGGTGCGGCCGAGGTGGACGTTGGCCGCGTGCAGCCGCTGGCCCAGCGCCCGCGGCAGCGGCTCGATCGCTCCCCGGCGCGGGTACCAGAAGTGCGCGGTGGCCCCGACCTGGGCCACGTCGTCGGTCAGCGCCCCGGCGATGATGCGCTCGAAGTCGGGTGTCGGCACCCGCCGCCCGATCCAGCTGAACTCCATCTCCTCGGGTTCCACCGTCCAGAGCTTGCGCGCATAAGGGATCATCAGGTGGTCGGCGATGCCGTCGCCGAAGAAGCCGCGCATCCACTCCGCGTAGTTGGCGGGGTGAAACTCGCCGCGCGCCTGCCGCTGGGCGGCCCGCACCAAGCCCACCAGGCAATCGCGGACCACCGGCACCGGCAGGCCGAAGAGGTGGGCCTGGAACGGGAAGCGCGTGTAACGGCGGCAGGAGTGGTGATAGATGAACGCCCGCCGCTCCTGCGCGTGGAAGTTGTCGCCCAGCAGGTCGCGCACCAGCGCCTCGATCTCGGCGTCGATGGTGAACAGGATGTGCGGCCCGTAGTCGAAGAGGTAGCCCTCCACCGCCGTCGAGCGCGCCAGCCCCCCCAGCCGAGACTCCCGCTCGTAGAGCTGCCACCAGTCCTCGCCTGCCCGCTGCAAGGTATAGGCAGCGGTCATGCCGGAGAGACCGCCGCCAAGAATCAAGTCCTGTCGTTCGCGCAAGTTAGCTCAAACCCCTTCCCGAAGGGGCCATGCTAGCAAACATCCGGCGGGATTCCCTGAGATGATGGGGACTCCGCAGTTCAGCTCATCAAGCGGTGGTACTCCTGCACCGTCTCCGGCAAGGGCTCGACGCCGAGCTCGTCGAGCAGCAGCGTGCACAGCCGCTCGTACTGGCGGCGCACCAGGTCGCGCCGCCCCTGACCGGCGTAGAGCCGCATCACCGCCAGCTGCGTGCGCTCCTGCAGCGGGTCCTCGAGCAGGACCGCGCGGTAGGCGTCCAGCGCTGCCTCGGTGCGCTCGATCCGCACCGAGAGGTCGCCCAGCTCCCGCAGCAGGTCGACATACGCCTCCTGGCACTCTTCCCGCCGCGCGGTCACCCAGGCCTGGTAGTAGCCCTGCAGGAACGGGCCGCGGTAGAGCTTCCAGGCGCTCAGCCAGGTATCGGCGGCGGCCCGCTCCTCGCCGCGCGCCACCAGCTCGCGCCCCTCCGCGACCAGGTGGTTGAAGTCCTGAAAGTCGATGTGCCACTCGATTTCCGGGTTGAGCCGGTAGATGCCGGCGCGGAACAGCAGCGGGGGCGGCGCCGAGCCGCGCCGCTGGCGCTCGAGCGCGCGCCGCAGGTGGCTGAGCGTGGGATGGAAGTTGCGGTCGATGGTGCGCTCGCCGTCCGAAGGCCACACCGCTTCCTCGAGGTCCTCCCGTCCGGCCTCCAGGTCCGGCGAGGAGGCGAGGAAGGCGAGCACCTGGAAGGAGCGGCGCAGCTTCCAGCCCACCTCCCGCTCGCCTTCGGCGGTGAGCTGGCGCACCATCGGCCCGCCGAAGAGCCGCACCTGGTAGGCATGACGGGTCGCCGCCTCCTCCCGCGCCGCATCCGCCGGCTGCACTGCCGCCGCACCGGCCTGCGGCACCGCTCCGTCAGGCCGCCCGGCCAAGCCGTCCTGCCGGATTGCGCCGTCCCCCGTCGCGCCCACCGAGCCCGCCGGCCCTGCCACGCCCGCCGTGCCCACCGGCCCTGCCACGCCCGCCACACCCGCCGTCCCCGCCACGCCTGCCACGCCCAACAAGCCCGACAGGCCGGCACTGCCGGCCGCGTCCCAGGGCCTCGCCGCGGCGTCGCTGCCGGCGGCACGGAGCGCATCGCCGCCCGCCGCGGCCCGCGGCCGCCGACGCCGGCGCTCCCGTTCCAGACAGGCGGCAAGCAGCGCCGGCAGCCGATCCCGGTCTCCCCCCTCCACCCACAGACCAAGCTCCTCCACCACCCGCCAACCCCCGAGCTGCGCATCGCCGCCCGGCCCGCCCGGCCTGCCCGGTCCGGCCTGCTCGTCGTCGCCACCCTCCGTGCCGGACGGCCGGTCGCGAGGTGCCGCCAGCAGCTGCTCGCGCTCGGCCAACGGCAGCGCATCGAGCACCTCGTGGCGCAGGAAGAGGCGCACCGGCGGGATCTCCAGCAGCTGCTCGGCAGTTGCCGACTCGAGCCCGGCGCCGCCGGTCGCCTCGAGCGCTAGGCGCAGCGGCCGGAACCAGCCGTCGCTGGCCCGCCAGAGGGCCTGAGCGGTGCTCGCTCCGGGAGCTTTGCCGCCGATCAGGTGCCACAGCCGCGCGACCTCCGGAACCGTCAGCAGCAGCTCCTGCGGCGGCAGCAGGGCCACCGCCAGGGGCCCCCCGGTGCGGCGGCGGCGGCTGGTGAACACCACCTGCTGGCCGGGCCGCAGCCAGCTCGCCAGCCGGTCCAGATGGTCGCCGGGGTCTCCCGCCACCACCAGCCAGCGCGCCTCGGCCGCGGCCAGGGCCGCGAGCGCCGTTTCCTCGACCGCCAGGTCGGCCAGCGCCAGACCTGCCACGTCGTGCCGCGCCAGCAGCACCTGCAGCACGGCCGAGCTGCCGCTGCCCGGCCAGCCCCAGAGCTCGATCAGCGGCAGCTCGAGCCCCTCGATCCGCCGCAGCAGCCGCTCCGCCTGCGGCACCAGGTGCGCCGCTTCTCTCATCGCCGCGGCCCGCGTATCACAGCACCGTCAGGTGTGTCAGCCGGGTCGCCCCGAAGGGCCGAGGCGCCGGAGGGGCAAGACGGACGCCGCCAGCGCGTCACCGATCGCCGGCCCGGCTGCGGCGGCGGCTCCGACCTCGCTGACCTCGCCGACCTCGCCGATCTCGCCAGTCTCGTCATGGGCAGGATTGATCGCCGCGCCGAGACCATGGACGCCGCGGGCGGCCGTGCCGATCACGACCGCGTCGTCCACGGCCGCGGCCGCGGCCGTTGAGCCCATCATCTCGCGCGCCAGCGCCGCCAGGCAGCGGTTGGTCACCTTGCCGATGCTCGAGTCGCGGTAGCCCAGCCGGCGCGCCACCTCCGCCGGCTCGTAGCCCAGCTGGAAGCGCAGCGCGAGCAGCGAACGGCAGCGCTGCGGCAGCCGCTCGATCATGTGGCGCAAGTCGTAGAGCAGGTCGCTCCGCTCCTGGGGCGGAGCCATCGGCTGCGACAACAGCTCGAGGAGCGTGCTGTCGACCGCCGAGTACAGCCGCCGCCGGTAGCTCCGCCAGTACATGTAGCAGTTGCGCCGCAAGGTTCCCAGCAGCCAGCTCTCCGGATCGCGGATCGAGTCCCACTGATAGATCAGCGCCAGCAGCGCCTGCTGCAGCACGTCTTCGGCATCCTCGATGGGAATGCGGTTCGCCGCGAGGAGGCGCTTCATCTTCGGCCCCATCGCCTTCAGGAACTGCTCGAAGGTCGACGCGGACGAAGCAACATCATCGTGGGACATGAAGCATGTTAAACCACCCCGCCCACCGGGTCAAGGCGGGACGAGCCGCTGAAAACGTTACCATTGCCAGAGCGATCGCCAACGATCAGCCGGCCAGGAGGCGGTCTCTGACTTGCTGCATGTCCTCCCAGGTGGGACGCTTCAAGGCGGGGTTGCGCAGCAGAGCGGCCGGATGGTAGGTGACCATCAGCGGCACCCGCATCACCTCGAACCACTGTCCGCGCATGCGGCCGAT
>DASZHY010000127.1:0-10443 GCA_035949675.1 Thermoanaerobaculia bacterium | reverse complement strand
TCGCGGTAGGGATCACGCGCCTTCCAGGCGCCGTACTCCTGCGCGAAGAGGCGGAAGAGCTCGATGTGGTCGAGCTGCGACGATAGGTCGGGGCAGATCCGGCCGCGCATGTCGGCGCGACACAGGTAGTAGAGCAGCTCGAGGTCGGCAAGCCGGGCGAGCCGCAGGTACTCCCGCGCCGGCCTCGACTCGAGGACGAGGAACCTGGGCTCGTGGTGATGGCCGACGAGGGCCAGCACGTCCCGCACCACCCCGGGAGCCAGGTCCAATCCGGCCAGCCTCAGCGCGAGGTAGGAACGCCCGCGATCGGCGTGTCCCGGCGCGACCACTCGCAGCCGGCCGTCGATTTCCCTTTGCCTGGTGACCAGCGGTTTGCCGACGTCGTGCAGCACCGCGGCGAGCACCAGGGCGAGGCGGCGTTCCGGCTCCAGCTCGGCGGCGGCCGCCAGCTCCTCGTAGAGTGCGGTGAGCACGCGGCTGGTGTGAGCGTACACGTCTCCCTCGCCGTGCCATTCGCCATCTTGCGGCGTGGCGCCGAGCCGAGCGATCAGGTCGACGGGGCCGGCCAGGTGCGGTCAGGCGCAGCCGGTAGCCACGGCGAGCGCCCGGCAAACCTCGAGCATCTTCTCGGCATCGACAGTGCCGACGAAGACCTTCAGGTCCTGCTGGCTGGCCGTGAAGATGTTGCAGAGGTTCACGCACGAGGGGTGCTTCAGTCCTTCGCCAACGCCGTGCTCGACCTCGGTGGGCGACCCGCGAAGCGTCGAGGTGATCGCCGCAACCGTCGCCGTGTGCAGCAACCGGATCAGGGCGGGATGACTGAGAACCAGGACGGGCCGCCGTTTGTCGGGCCGTCGCGGGTCGAGCAGCCAGATCTCTCCCCGCCTCACTCGTTCGGCCATGTCTGTGCGTTCAAGAGATCTTCCACCTCGGCGCGCATGACGTCGGCCTGGCCCGAATAGGCGCGCACGAGACGAGCTTCGATCTCCCTCCGTTCTTTGGCCGAGAGGTACCACTCGACGGCGGCGCGGATGAACGCCGACCGGCCCTTCTCGCGCGCCTCGGCATCCTCGTCGATGCGTTCGAGCAGTTCCTCATCGATCGAGATCTGCACGGGCCGCGAAGACATGGTGGCATCGTACGATAGGAAATATGATGTGTCAGTTAGGGGCCAAAGACAACAGCGGTCGAGTGAAGTGCTAAGCGGGCCGGGCGCCCTCAGGACGCGCCGTTGCGCAGCAGCTGGGCGTAGAAGCGGACGATCTCGGCGAAGTTGGCGACCCCCAGGCGCTCGTCGGTGCCGTGGATGCGGGCGAGGTCGGCGGCGGCCAGGCGCATCGGCACGAAGCGGTAGGGGAGGGCGCCCAGCGCGGCTGCATAGTGGCGGCTGTCGGTGGCGCCGGAGAGCAGGTTGGGTGTCACCACGACGCCGGGCAGGACCTCGCGGATGGTGCGCGCGAGGAGCTGGAAGGCGGGGGCGGCGGTGGGCGACGCGGCGGAGGGCTCGGTGGCGGTCGTGCCGTAGCGGCTCAACTGGATGCGGCGCTCGGCGATGGTGGAGCGCACGTGGGCCTCGACGCCGGCGATGCTGTCGCCGGGGAGGATGCGGAAGTTGACCACGGCGCGCGCCTCGGAGGGCAGGACGTTGTCCTTGACGCCGCCCTGGATGACGGTGATGGCACCGGTGGTGCGAATGGTGGCATTCGAGGCGGGAGCAGCCTCGAGGACGCGCACGGCGAGGGGCTCGAAGAGCCAGAGGTTGCCGAGCAGGACGCGCGCCCCGAACGGCATCTCGGGCGCGAGCGTGGCGAACGACTCGGCGGTCGGGCCGGCGATGCGGGCGGGCATCGGGTGGCTCTCGAGGCGGGCGAGGGCGGCGGCGAGGATGCCGATGGCGGTCTGGGGGGGCGGCATCGAGGAGTGGCCGGCGGGCGCGCGGACGGTGAGCGCGAGGCTCACGTAGCCTTTCTCGGCGGTGGCGACGAAGGCCACCGGCGCCGCGAGACCCTGGATCAGGCCCGCGCCGACGATTCCTCCCTCGTCGAGCAACAGCTCGGGCTTGACGCCGCGCCGGCGCAGCAGCTCGGCGACGGCGGCGGCGCCGCGATGGCCGCCGACCTCCTCGTCGTGGCCGAAGGCGAGCAGCACGGTGCGCCGGGGGCGGTAGCCGCGCGCCAGCAGCAGCTCGACGGCCTCGAGCGCGCCGACCACGCCCATCTTGTCGTCGAGCGCGCCGCGGCCCCAGATCCAGCCATCGGCGATGCACCCTGAAAACGGGGGCACGCTCCAGCCGCCCTCGACCGGCACGACGTCGAGGTGCGACAGCAACAGGAGGGGCGGCAGCGCGGGGTCGGCGCCGCGCCAGGTGTAGAGCAGGCTGTAGTCCGCCACGACCTCGCGCGACAGCGCCGTGTGGACGCGCGGAAAGGTTGCATCGAGATAGCGGTCGAGGCCGGCCATCTCGGCTGGCTCAGCCGGCAGGCCATCGGGCCGCGCGACGGTGCGGAAGCGCAAGGCGCCGGCGAGATGCTCGGCGGCGCCGCGGACGTCGACCGGGAGATCGGCGACCGGGCGCGCCGCGACCTGGCGCGAGCGCAGCATGGACGCGCGCGCCAGCAAGACGGCGACGAAGAGCACCAGGGCGGCGGCAAGACCGGCGAGGATCTTCTTCACGAGAGCCCCCAGCAGGCCCCAGCAGGCCCCAGCTCGGAGACCGCGTGGTGCCGGAGCGGTGCGCATTTGGCGCGGCAGCGGGAATCTAGCACGGTGCGCGCCGGCGACCGCTCGGGCGGCAGCGCGCGGGGCCGGCAGCGCGCGGTGCGGGCCTCCCTCCCCACCCGCGCCGGAGCTGCTCAGGCGTGTGGCGCGGCGGGTTCGCCCTGCGGCACCGCGAGCGGCTCCTCCGGCGGACCATCCGGCTGCGCGGCGAGGTGGCTGTGGCGGCGGCCGTAGGAGAAGTAGATGACGAGGCCGACGGCGAGCCAGACGACGAGGCGCAGCCAGTTCTCGGCCGGCAGCGAGAACATGAGCAGCAGGCAGCTGGCGATGCCGAGGAACGGGATGAGCGGCACCAGGGGAGTGCGGAAGGGCCGCGGCGCTGTTGGGTAGGTGCGGCGCATCACCAGGACGCCGCCGCAGACGAGCACGAAGGCGAGCAGGGTGCCCATGTTCACCAGCATCAGCAGGAGGGTGATGGGCAGGAAGGCGGAGAGCAGGCCGACGAAAGCGCCGGTGACGAGGGTGGCTTTCCAGGGCGTGCGGAAACGGTCGTGGACGGCGGCGAAGAAGCGCTCCGGCAGCAGCCCATCGCGGGCGATGGCGAGCAGGATGCGGGCCTGGCCGAGCATGGTGACCAGCAGCACCGAGGTGATGCCGGCGAGACCCGCTAAGGCGACGATGAACTGGGCCCAGCGCAGGCCGACGCGGCGAAAGGCGTCGGCGACGGGTGCGTTGACGTCGAGCTCGGTGTAGGGAACCATGCCGGTGAGGACCGCCACCACGGCGATGTAGAGCGTGGTGCAGAGCACCAGCGAGGTGATGATGGCGATGGGCACGTCGCGCTGGGGGCGCCGCGCCTCCTCGGTCTGGGTGGAGACCGAGTCGAAGCCGATGTAGGCGAAGAAGGCGAGGGCGGCGCCGGCGAGCACGCCAAGGGGACAGCCGGCGGCGTCGGTGCGGCCGCCCAGGGTGTGGCCGAAGAGGTTGAGGCCGGCATAGCCGTAGGGCGCGAAGGGGTGCCAGTTGGCGGTCTTGACGTAGAAGGCGCCGACGCCGATCACGAAGAGGACGGCCGCGACCTTGATCGCGACCAGCGTGGAGTTGAGGCCGGCGCTCTGGCGGATGCCGGCGACCAGCACCGCCGTCACGAGGACGACGATGGCGAGCGCCGGCAGGTTGATCAGCGAGCCGGTGGCCACGAACCCTCCGTGCGGGCCGGGAGCGACCACCGGGCCGGCTAAAGCCTTGGGCACGGCGAGGCCGAAGATGCCGAGCACGTTCTGGAAGTAGCCCGACCAGCCGGCGGCGACGGTGGCCGCGCTGACCGCGTATTCGAGCACCAGGTCCCAGCCCAGGATCCAGGCGAACAGCTCTCCGAGCGTGGCATAGGCGTAGGTGTAGGCCGATCCCGCCACCGGCACCATGCCCGCGAACTCACTGTAGCAGAGGGCGGCGAACAGGCAGGCGAGGCCTGCCGCCACGTAGGAGAGCATGAGCGCCGGTCCGGCGACCTGGCGGGCGATGGCGCCGGTGGTGACGAAGATGCCGGCGCCGATCACCGCGCCCACCCCCATGCTGGTGAGCTGGAGCGGCCCGAGCACGCGGCGCAGCCGCCCCTTGCCCTGGGACTCGGCTTCGGCGAGCAGCTGCTGCAGCGGCTTGGTGGCGAACAGACGGGCGCGGGCTGGCATGGCTCTCTCTCCTCCTCTCGCCGATGGGTCCGGCGGTGGCTCCGACGACGGATCGGCGGCACCAGCAGGGAGGCTAGACGGCCGGCCCGGGCCGGCTCTATGCCGCGGCCTTGCGTGACCTTCGGCCGGGCGCGAAGGCGGCCCGAGGTGGGCGGAGGCTGGCGGAGGCCGGCGGAGGCCGACGGAGGCGGGCGGAGGCCGGACGGCGGTGTTATCGGCGATCAGGGCCCGCGCCGGCCTCGTCGGCCAGGCCGACGGTCAGTCGCTCGCACAGGCGGTAGGCGTGATGCGCGGTGAGGATGGCGGCGGGGTCCTGGAGGCGGCCGCGGAGGCTGTGAATGTGGCGGGCGGCGAGGTTGGTGAGCTCGGGCTTGCCGGCGCCGGCCGGGGCGAGGCGGCGCCCGACCTCGATCACCGGCAGGCCGGGGCCGCCGGCCAGGCGGTCGCCGAGAAGGCAGCGCCAGGTGACCGCCTCCTGGTTGCCGGGCTTGAAGGCGACGCGGCGGCGCGCCGGCCCCGGCGGCGGGGCGTCGAGGTGATGTGGCCGGCGCGCTGCCGCATCGGCCCCCGGGGAGGCGAGGGCACGGCCGCCGAGCTCCTGGGCGCCGTCGCCGGCGCTCCAGAGCACGAGGTCGAGCTGGTCCTCGGCCTCGTCGCGCTCGGCGCCGGCGCGCCCGACCCGCAGCTCCCACGGCGCCCGCCCGGGCGCCGCGAGCCGCAGGACGAGCGGGAAGGCGCGGTCGAGGAAGCCGCGCAGGGTCGGCACCACCGCCCGGTCGAGCTCGCCCTTGTCGATGACCTCGCGCGGGTCGAAGCCGGCGTCCAGCAGGTCGCGGCCGAAGGTCGCCTCGTAGCCGCGCTTGTTGGAGACGAAGCGGCAGACAGGCGGGCGCTCGGCGAACATCCCGCGCACGGCGCTGGCGAGATAGATCGACTCCCACCAGCGGTCGGCGGGGATGAAAGACAGGGTCTGAAGCTGGACGTCCTGCAACAGCAGGCCGCCGGGGCGCAGTGCCGCGGCGACCGTCTGGCACAGGCGGTGGGGGCTGGTGAAGGCGGCCGGCGGCAGCGGCTGGAAGCGCGCCGCAACTCCGCGGGCGGCCCCGCGGGCGGCGGGTTCGGTGCCGTTGGCGGCGGCGTCCGGGAAGGCGGTCGCGGCTCCCGGCTCGACGGCTGCAATCACCTGCAGGCCGGGCCAGGCCGCCAGCCAGCCGGCGGTAGTGCGGGTGGTGTCGGGACCGGGGCGGTCGAGGCAGACGACGGTGAGCTGATCGTAGAGCGGGGGCCCGCCGCCGAGCCGTTCGAGCAGCTCGGTGATGTGGTACAAGTGGTCTTCCACGACGACCAGAGGGCGCCTCTGGAAGCCCTCCGCAGCGACCCAGGACATGGCACGATCTTACCGGCTTCGCCCGGGGAACCGGTCCACGCCTTGGTTGCTGTACCTTGGAGTGCTGCTGGTCGCGGCGCTGGCCGCCGTGACCTTCCTCTCGCTGCGGCGCGAGTGGCGGCAGCGGATCGGCGAGAGCCGCGGCGAGACCATCTTCGAGCTGGTGCAGGACACCGTCCCCAGCCGGCCCACCGAGACGCCGGGGGTGTCGGCCTGGTTGCACCTCGAGCTCAAGCGGTACCGGTTGCACATCGCCGACCCGGCCAAGGCGCGACTCTACGGCGAGATCGCGGACTGGCACGACGAGAGCAGCCTGCCGCCGTTCCTTGCCGAGCTGCGTGCGCCGCTGGCGGCGCTGCCGCCGCGGCCGGCCCCCGGCGACACGCCGCTGCCGCTGACGGAAGCGGCGTTGGGCGGGGCGGGCGGGTCGGAGCCTCCACTACAGTTCCGGGTGCAGCGCTACCTGGAGCTGCACGGCCAGTGGTTCGCGGTGACGCGGCGGCGCGCCGTCGACACGGCGGACGTGGGCGACCTTTCGGTGCCCGCGAACCGGTTCCTGCTCTATGGCACCCACCACCTGCTGGCGGCGGGCGAGGCGCTGCGTGCCGCGCTCGACCGCCATCCGCTGCCGGCGGTGCCCGGCGGCCGGCCGCCGCGGGTGGTGCGCCTGTACGCGGTGGCGGAGGACGGGACGCTGCTGTCGGCGCCGGTGGCCGCCGAACCGGCGAGCGTCGAGTCGCGGCGCGAGGCGGCGCTCGGCGAGGGACGGGAGTTCCGCAAGCTGCCCGAGCTGCCGAACTTCATCCCCAGCGAGTTCGTCTTCCGTTTCGACTTCGGCGCGCCGGCCTCCTGGCGCTCGCGGGCCTACTATTCGGGGCTCTATCTGGACCTCGGCGGACAGGGCGTGGTGGCGACGCTGCTGGTGCCGGTGCGCGACCCGGAGACCGGTTATCAGGCGGTGGTCTGCGCCGACCTCGTCTTCGCCATCGACTGGCAGGACTTCGCCGCGCACATCGAGCCGCCGATGGCCGCCGAGGTGGTGCGGCTCGAAGCGCCGGCGCGTGAGCCGTGGCGGCCGTGGGCGGCGATGGCGGCGCACGGCCGGCCCGGGGCTCCCGCCGACCTGCGCGCGGCGGTCGGGGCGCTGGCCGCCGCCGAGGGGCGCGCCGGACGGGCGGTCAACCCGTTCTACCTCTACCACGGCACGGTCGAGGGGCGGGGGGCGGTCGCCGCGCTGCAGGTCGCAGCGACGACCTGGCTGGTGACGCTCTTCCCGGCCACCCGTTCGAGCTTCGCGCTGCTGCCGGCGGCGCTGCTGGGCCTGCTGGTCGTCCTGCTGCTGGCGAGCTTCGAGGCCAGCCGGCGGCGGACGGAGCAGGCGCAGTGGAAGGCCGAGCGCGAGCTCGCGGAGAAGCAGAACTTGCTCAACACGATGCAAGTGCCGCTGATGGTGGTCGATCCCAACACCGACGAGGTGGTCTACGGCAACCTGGCGGCGGCCAGCCTGGGGATCGCGAGCGGCACGCGCGCCCGCGACCTGGTGGCCGACGAGCCGCGGGCGCGCGCGCACTACGCCCGCATGCAGGTGGCCGATCAGGGCTCGCGCCGCGCCTACGGCGTGCCGCTGCAAGTGCGCGGCGAGGCGGGCGGGATCGAGACGCGCTATGCCATCGTCCGGTCGGTGGCGGTGACCGCGCCGATCGAGGCGCTGCGCGCCGACCAGCGCCACCGCCTGGCGGTGCTCTTCTTGCTCGAGCCGGAAGCCGACCTGGCGCTGTGGCGCGCCGACCTCGAGGGGAGCGCCCGCGCCGACGAGCGGCGCAAGCTGGCCGGGCTGCTTGCCCACGGCGTCGATTCGCTGGCCCGCGTGCTCGCGCACTATCTCGGCGGCGATGGTGCAAGCGACGCGCGCGGCGGGGGCGGCGGGAGCGGCGGCAGGAGCAGCGAGGTCGGCGGCGGGGACGGGGATCCGGAGTTCGCGCGCTGGCTGGCGTCCTACCTCGAGCGGCGGGTGCTGGCCACCGCCTGGCTGCTCGAGCACTGGGACGCGGAGCCGCCGCTGCCTCCCGACTGCTCGATCGAGGCGGCGCAGGCCCTGGCGACGGTCGCGAGCTGGCGGGAGATCTTCGTGCGGGTGCGCGACGATGCCCGGCTGCGCTCGCGGCTGCACTGGGACAACGGCGTGCTGGCGGAGCGGCCCCCCCAGGGCGGTGAGGTGCTGCGGGCGGCGATCGACTGGCCGGACGACTACTGGTTCGCGGCGCCGCTGCGCGGCGGCTTCGGGTTCTTTCTCGGCGAAGTGCTGATCAATGCCGTGCGCCACGGGCGTCCGGGCTCGGTGCCGAGCTTCGCCGTCACCCTGGACCCGGTGCGCCGAGAGCTGCTCTTCGAGGTCGTCAACGATTTGCCGCATGCGGCAACTCCGGAGGCGGCGGACGCGGCCGAGGGGGCGGAGGGGGCCGAGAGGGCGAACGCGGCCGAGGGGGCGGAGGGGGCGGAGGGGGCGGACGCGGCCGAAGGGGCGGAGGTGGCCGAGGGAGTGGAAGCGGCCGACGCGGCGGCGGAGCAGGGCGTCGAGAGCTATGGCGGGCGCCGCATCCTCGAGCGCCTGGCCCGTCTCTGCGACTGGCGCGACCTGCACTTCACTCGCGGCGGATCGACTTTCCGGGTCAGCTGGCGGGTGCCGGTGAGCCAGCGCGGCGACCCGCGCGGTGCGGACTGAGGAGCCCGGCGCGCCCCTCGGCGCGCATTGAGAGCCGGCGGCGCCTGCTTGCCGGTCGCCGCAAGGGACCGGGGGAGAAGCGGTCTCAGCGGCCGCGGAGGGCCTCGAGCCAGCCGGGGGTGACGACGCCGGCCTCGGCCTCGATCAGGTAGGCGGGGAGGTGAGAGCCCTCCTGGGCGATGCGCAGGTCGCTGGCGCCGCGCGGGTAGCAGAAGGCGCCGACGGCCTGCACCGCGATCGAGAAGACGACGGCCAGGCGGAAGACGGCGAGCGGGCGCTGGCGCAGCGAGGCGACCACCGGGGCCAGCATCCAGACCGCCAACGGCAGGAAGTCCGTCAGGTAGCGCGGTCCGTAGCAGCTGCCGCCCCGCCATTCCGACCGCGAGTAGACCAGCAGCTGGGCGAGGATGCCGGCGAGCAGGAGGGTGGCGAGCGCCCGGTCGCGGTCGGCCAGGAAGCGGTCGGCCAGGAAGCGGCGGACGGCTGCGAGCCGACCCGCGGAAGGCGGCGGTTCGCTTGCCGGCGCCGGTTGGCCGGCCGGTGCCGGTTCGCTCGCAGGCGCTGGTCCGCTCACAGGCGCCGGTCCGCTGCAGTGCATGCCGAGCGCCCGCCGCAGGTAGATCGGTAGGAAGAGGAGGAAGGGAGTGTAGAAGAACAGCCCCTTGTCCGGGCTGAACAGCATCTCGAACAGCCCGCGCGCCATGGGTTGCTCGAAGTAGCGGCGTCCCGCGTTGACGAAGAGCTGGTAGCCGCCGCCCGGCAGGCCGAAGGTGTCGAGGTTGTAGGCGAGCGTCAGGGCCAGCGGCAGGGCGGCGGCGAGATAGAACCAGGCGGCCCGGCGCCCGGTCCAGACCGGGGCGAGGAGCGCGAAGGGCGCCACCAGCAGGGCGTCGATCGGGCGGCCGGCGATTGCCAGCCCGCAGGCGGCGCCGCCGAGCGCCAGGCGCGCCGCGCTCAACGGTCCGGTGAAGACGAGGAGCGCCACGATCAGCAGCAGCTCCTCGGTGCCGTGCTGCCAGAGCGCCTGGCTGCCGATCATCCAGGTCTCGGTGCCGAACGCGAAGGCCACGGCGAGCCCGAGCGCGCGTGCCGGGGGCAGGCGCCGGCGCAGGAGCAGGAGCATCAGGCCGGCGGCGGTGGCGGCGATGCAGGAGGCGGCGAGCTTCTCCATGAACGCTCCGGCCGCGGCCAGACCGGCGACGGGCCAGCCCTGGCGAGCGAGGAGGACCGCCGCCGGCACGTAGAGAGGCGTCACCAGCAAGGGGGCGACGACCGGAAACAGCGAGGCGTGGCCGCCGCCGCGCGCCGGCTGGACCCAGTAGGCCCTGCGGGAGGTCTGCACCACGTCGAGCACCGGGTCGAGCCGCAGGGTGCCGGCCTTGAGCAGCGCGAAGGGCACGAAGCGGGTCGCGCGGGTGTCGCTCGAGGCGATGACCCTGCCGTTGAGGTTGTAGACGAAGAGGGCAGCCAGGGCCAGCAGGACGGCGGTGCGGCCGCCCCGCCGCCGCCCATCCATCGCGCCTTCGCCGGCGGTCACGGCGCGGATCAGGCCGGCTGCCGGCGGGCGAGGCTCAACAGCTCGTCGAACTCGGCCTGGAAGCCGGCGACGATGGCCTCCGGGTCCGGCACCAGGCCGGCGTCGGTGCCGACGCCGAGGCGGACGGTGCCCTGGTAGCTGAGGATCGAGACCCCGAGTCCGACGCGGCCCGACTGCGGCACCCAGAAGAAGACGTCGCGGATCGCCTTGCCGGCGAGGTAGAGGGTGCGGTTCGGGCCGGGGACGTTGGTCATCACCAGGGTCGCCTTGGTGGCGAAGATCTGGACCACCAGGCGCTGGACCGCGAGAGGCACCTTGCCGATGGCGCGCAGGATGAGCAGCACCACCGGGGCCTCCGCGGAGCGCCGCAGCGCCGCGGAGCGCCGGC
>DASZHY010000126.1:0-9336 GCA_035949675.1 Thermoanaerobaculia bacterium | reverse complement strand
GTGGCCGGGGGTGTCGATGAGGTTGAACTGGTAGGTCTCGCCGTCCCGCGCCCGGTAGCGGAGGCGCACGGCCCGCGCCTTGATGGTGATGCCGCGCTCGCGCTCGAGCTCCATGTCGTCGAGCACCTGGTCCATCATCTCCCGCTGCGACACGGCGCCGGTGCGCTCGAGGATGCGGTCGGCGAGCGTCGACTTGCCGTGGTCGATGTGCGCGATGATCGAGAAGTTGCGGATCAGCTCGTGAGCAGGGCGCATGGCAGGCCCATTGTAGGGGCTCGCCGCGCCGAACGGCACATCGCCGCCGCGCCGGAGCCGCCGCTCACCAATCCCGTGAGACCTGGACGCAGCCTGCGATATGCTCGTCGAACCGGGCGAACCCCTCCATGCCGGTCATCGACTTCACCACGGTCATTCACGCGCCTGTGGAACGGGTCTTCGATCTGGCGCGGAGCGTCGAGCTGCATGCGGCTTCCACGGCTCGAACCGGCGAGCGAGCCGTCGCTGGAGTCATCTCCGGGCTGCTCGGTCCGGGCCAGCAGGTGACATGGCGGGGAAAGCATTTCGGTCTCTGGCTGCGGCTGACGAGTCGCATCACGGCCTACGATCGGCCGCACCATTTTCGCGACTCGATGGTCCGTGGTGCCTTCCGGCGTTTCGATCATGACCACTACTTCGAGCCGGTTGGCGGCGGCGGCACCGAGATGCGCATGCGAGACGTGTTCGATTTCACGTCCCCGTGGGGAACCCTGGGCGCGATCGCGGACCGGTTGTTCCTCATTCGTTACATGCAGACGCTGCTGCTGCGACGCAGCCTGGCCATCAAGGAAGCTGCCGAGACAGACCGCTGGGCCGCCTACCTCTGAGGCTCGCCATCGCGCGCCGCGCCGGCGCCGGCCCCCGTGCAGGACGGCACCGGCGGCGGCGGAGCTTGGTCACTTGAAGCGGAACACCAGGGTCCCGCGCAGGGAACGGCCGTTCATCCGGTAGTACTGCGACGGGCCGAACTCGCTGGCCGCGATCGGCGCCCGCGAGTCGCTCAGGTTCCAGCCGTCGAGGCGCAGCTCCCAGGCGGCGAAGCGGTAACCGAGACCCGCGGCCCAGGTGGCGTAGGACGACGCCAGCGCGGTGTTTTCCCGGTCGAGGAAGCGGCTGCCGGTGTAGTTGATGCTCACCCAGGCGGTGAAGCCCGACGGGGGCGAGTAGATGAAGCCGACCGTGGCCAGGTCGTGCGCCGAGAGCGGCAGGCGGTTGCCGGCCAGCTGCTCGAGCACGCCGTCGTTGGAAAGCGCTAGGTAGTCGGTGTACCTGGCGTCGTGATAGCTGTACACCCCCGCGAGCCGCACGCTGCCGGCCAGCAGGTAGTCGGCTTCGACCTCCACGCCCTTGAAGCGATCCTTGCCGGCATTGACCAGCTCCGGGTTGCCGAAGGCGTCGACCTGGCCCACCACCAGGTTCCTGAAATCCATCTGGAACAGGCTCACCTCCCAGTCGAAGCGCCCTCCCAGGTGGCGGCCCTTGAACCCGACTTCGAAGCTCTGCGAGGTCTCGGGCTTGAGGATCACGCCGTTGACGTCGGGACCGAAATCGAGCGCCGCGGGCTTGAAGGTGTTGCGGTAGTCGCCATAAGCCCAGATCGCGCCGTCGGTGCCCTCCCAGGCCAGGTAGCTCAGGCCGGCGGCGCCGCTGCCCCGGGTGACCGTGCGGGTGGCGCTGCCCGGTCCAACGGAAACGTCCTTGGGGTGAGCGACGAGCAGTCCGGCTGGTGTGGCGCTGGCCGCGGCCGGCACCGCCGCCGGCAGCAGGTTGACCGAGGTGGCGACGAGGCTCTCGTGCGTGTGGTTGAGGCGGGCGCCGACCTGCAAGCGCCAGCGGGGAGTCGGCGTCCATTCGGCCTGCGCATACAGGCCCGAGAAGCTGCGGGTGTCGTGCAGATCGGTGGCGCCGAACGGCGAGAAGGCGTTGATGTCCGGCGGATTGGTGCCGTCGACGTTCTGGAAGTAGTCCCAGTCGCTGGAGGCGTTGTGCGCCTTGCCGTAGAGCTCGTCGATGCCGGTGACCAGGCGCAGCGTGCGGTCGAGATCGAGCGCGAGATGGGTGTCGAAGTAAAGGTCGTCGAGACGGAGGTGCTGCCGGATGCCGTGGTCGTCCGGGTCGCTGCCGGTGACGTTCTCGAGGAAGCCGCGGCCGACGGTCTGAGCGGTGTGCGTGCCGGAGAGAAGCGTCGACCAGGTGCCGGAACCCACCTTCTGGTCGTAGCCGAGGTTCAGCTGCTGGCGGTTGACGTCGACCTTGGCGTGCAGCGGGTTCTGGTTGCTGTCGATCGGCACCAGCGGGGTGAGCACGCCGTTGACCAGCGGCGTCGGGCTGAACGGCTTCTGGTCGACGATCGCATCGTCGAAGTCGACGTGGAAGGTGCCGCCGCCGGCCGTCGCCAGGCTGCCCCGGTACAGGAGGTGGCCGCGGCCCCAGCCGGTGCGGTCCTGGCTGAATCCCTGCTGCTCGCCGTTGACGATCAGCGACTGCCGGTAGGTGCCGATCGCGGGCAGGGGTGCGCTGGCGGCGCCGCCGCCGGAACCGTAGCTGCCGCCCCAGGCGCTGACGCTGCCTCCGGCCTGGCCGGGCTGGCGGTGGATGATCTGGATCACCCCGACGAACGAGGTGGCGCCGTACATCACCGGCGCCGAGCCGCGCAGCACTTCGACGCGATCGACGTCGGTCAGGTCGAGAGTCGAGAGCGCCGGGTTGAAAGCGCCCCCCCAGGGCACCCCGTCGACGACCAGCAGGAAGGCGTCGAACTCGCGCAAGCCCCAGATCTCCGGGATCGAGCTGGCGGAGCCGGCGTCACCGCCGGGGGCGACCGCGAGGCCCGCCACACCGGACAGGGCGGTCGCGAGGTCGGTGGCGCCGCGCGCCCGGATCTCCTCGCCGGTGATGACGGTGATCGAGGCGGGGACCGGCTCGACGTCTTCGGGGACGCGGGTCGCGGTGACCTGCACGGTCTCGGCAACCCGCGGCACGTTGCCGCCGGCGCCAGGGGCGCCCTGACCCTGACCCTGCCCGTTATCTGCATCCGGTTCCTGGGCCAGGACCTGGCCAGGAAGCGACAGGCAGGCCGACGTCAGCACGGCCGTCAGCAACGACAGGGCAGGCGGCAGGCGCCGGCCCGTGATCGGAAAAAGCATGGCAGACCTCCTCGTAGGACAGCGAGGTCGGCGCCCCGCGAACGAGTCATGCGGGGTATCGTCGAAGGGCGCCGACACTTCCTAAGGGTTGCCGCCCCTCGCCTTGGCGAGGAGACGGCGAAACGTTGCGCGATGCCGCTCGGCGCGGGCGGGGCCGCAACCGCAGCGGGCGTGCGATGGCGCTGTGAGGGGGTGCCGCGGTCTATTCGTTCAGCCGGCTGGTCTGGAGCCTGACGTCGATCGGCGGCAGCGGCGCCCGGCGCTCAAGGGCCGCCGGCGCGGCGCCGGCGAGGGATGAGCCCGCCACCGTTTCCCGGGCGGGCGCGGGCGGCCCGCTCCTGACTTGTCGGACGGTCAGCGCCGCCGGTCCGCGGGTGAGTTCCGGTTCCCGCACCCCGTCGCGCAGCGCGGTGGCCGCCGCGACCACCTGATGCCGCCCGGCGCCGCGCCGCGACCCCTCCGTCCAGGCCGCGACCCCGGAGTCTTCTGGGCGTGCCGCCTCGCCCCGGTGGCGCGCCAGCGCCGCCCGTGGAGCCAGGGCAAGGAAAGGCCCCGGTTCCGCCGTGATCGTGAAGCGCTGCGGCAGCTCGATCGCCGTCTCGTGGCGTTCGTCGCCGAAGCGCAGCAGCAGCCGCACGTCGGCCGAGGGCACGCCGGGGACCTCCCAGAGCGTGCGTTTCAGATCGCTGTCGAGGTGGGGGGTGATGCGGAACGTGTAGCTCTTGCCGCCGTCGAGCGAGAGGAACGCCTCCCACTCCTCCCGAGCCGGCAGCCCAGCCAGTCCGGGCAGGGCCGCCCACTGCAGCACCGCCGTGGTGCCGGCCAAGAGCGGGATGGCCGGCCGCGGCGCCAGCAGCTCGACGCGGTCGCTGCCGCGCTCAGGCCGAAGCGGTTCGGTGCTCGCGGCAGCAGCGGTGGAGGCAAGGCCGGTCAGCGTCGCCGCCGACAGCAGCCAGGCAGGAAGCGTCCGCATGGGCCGCCACTCTACAGCCTTCGCTTCATTCCAGGCAAGACGGCGGCGAGCCGAGGTGTGGGGCATTTGACGACCCGGCCGACCGCGAAGCCGTGCGGTAGATGCGACTCGTTCCCTACGACCTGGCCGTCGAGACGAGCCGCGAGCTGGGTGGCGAACCGTCCATGAACCGCGCCGAGACGCGCGGCACCGCCGCCGACCTCCGCTACACTGGCGGCTATCTGCTCCAAATCTTCCGTCGCTCAGGCCGAGGACTGCTCCTTCGATGCCCCGGGATGCGGCAGGGGCGCGTTTTCGGCGGCCGGTGGCTAGGCTAGGTAGTAGCTGGTGTAGGCACCCTCCGTCTCGGCATGGCTCGAAGAGATGGCCCAGGAACATGCGCGGCGGGTCGAAAAGCTGATCCCGTCAGGCGGCGAGTAGTACCCGTCGGGCGGCGATCGGACGGATTCAGCCCAGGACCCAGATTCGCGATTCAAGGCAATGCGTGAGCTACCTCCACGATCCACGACAGCAGTCTTCCGGCCAAGCTGAACAGCTCGCGGGCGGAATCGGGAGACAGCGCGGTCCCGATGATTATGCTCGTTAAGGCGCCCATGGCCAGGGTGGTCCAATCCTTTCGTCCGAGTCGGCCGGCGGCGTCCTCCAAGTGACCGAGCCGCGCCTCAATGAATTTAAGCTGACTAGCGGAGAGTTCGGTGGTCAGCAGAAGATGCTGTTTGAGCTCATGGATGACTTGAACCACCCGGATCTTCTCGGGCGTCGTGAATGGTGCGTTGTCATCGAACGGACCCGCGGCCGTTCTGACCAGTTGAGTTTCGCTCGCCAATGCCACCCAAAGATCCGGGACTGAGATCTCTTTCGTTACTGCAGCGAGCCATTCTCGCATTGAGGTAAGCACCCACGCCCAGGCGTCACCCCGCGCTCGTCCCTCCATGCGTCGATCCGCAACGGGCATCCATCTGCACTCCCATATCCATTGACCCTTGCCCTTATCATAGTCATATCCAAAATCAAAATAGAAGGATGTCTCCTTGTGCAATAGCCGGGATATCTCGGTATGGGTCCACGGTGCTCGCTCCCAACTGAATTGAGCTGGGTCCAATCCAGCCCCCTGAACCAGTTGGAAGACCTCATTGCGTTGCCACCTCAGTAAGGTCCGATCCTCTGCTGCCAAGGTATGCCCCCCATCCTCTCTTTACCGATCTAATTATCGTACTCTACACCTTACGTACATGGTCTCTTCGACAGCTCGTCTAGGTGTGAACAGTAATCAAGCTCGAAAGGTCGCTCGCTCTCTGAATATCCTCCGAGGTCTACAGGTCCAGAGCATCATCCAATAAGGAGAC
The DNA here is from genome assembly GCA_035949675.1 of Thermoanaerobaculia bacterium. GTDB lineage: Bacteria > Acidobacteriota > Thermoanaerobaculia > Multivoradales > UBA5704 > JASLEW01. Next base: position 3,835 of record DASZHY010000126.1, on the reverse strand, counting down.
AATGTCGTCTTGAACAACAGCCCAATGACATAGGCTCGTCCGATTCCGGCAAGGCGGGGCTGGGGATTTCTTAGCGCTCATAATTAATTATTTTACACCCGGTACAACCCATGGTCAACTCCAAGAATGGATGCGGGATGAATTCTCTCAGTACGGAGACGGTGCCGGAAGTCGCACCAGCGACCGGCGCGGTCCGGTCTCGCCGACCGAAGCCGAGCGAGCTGCCGAAGCTGCTTATGTCTTCCGGCCGGGCATCCCACAAGGAGTCCGACCTTGGTCTGCCACCTGTGCCAGCCGCCAACGCGAAGAAGTTCGTCTGAGCGGTCGGCGCGGCCCTTGGGACATGGCGCCTCGCCGGTTGAGAAGGCCTGATCCTGCACTGCTGACCGAGGGGCCGCAATCCGCACCATCGGGCGCGTCACCAGCATCGAGCAGGGGTCGCCGCCCCGGGACGTGCAGAGCGATGAGGTGTGGGGCGTCGTTCGCTGCAAGGACGGGGACGAGGCAGCGGCGCGGTGTCGAGGACCCGGCGGCCGCCTATTGCTTCATCCGCACCGAGCGCGCGTCCAGGCTGATGCTCTCCTGCCACCTCGGCCGGCGAGACCGTTCGAGAGCGTTGAGGGCCGAGGATAGGCATCCTTTTGCCCCCGGCATGCCGGGACACGAGATCGCCCGGGACTCAGCCCGACACGCAGGTCTCGATCGCCAGCGCGTCCGCGGTCGCCGCCGCCTCGGCCGCGCCCGCCTCGGTCGCCGCCGCTACGGATGCCACCGCCGGGGACCTGGTGCGCACTGACGAGGCCTGGACCGCCGCGGCAGCCGGCGGCAGCGGCTCGGGCACAGGCGGCGCCGCCGAAACCTGCTGCCGGTCACGGAGCGCTCCTGCCGCCTCCCGGCCGGGCTGCTCCGCGGCCTTCCGCCGCCGCGAGGCGCCATCGCCTGACGCGGTGGTGATCAGCGCCACGCCGAAGAGGATGACCGCAGCGCCCAACAGCATGCCGCCGGTCACCGGCTCGTGCACCAGGGCCCACCCGAGGAACACCGCCACCACCGGGTTGACGTAGGCGTAGGTGGACACCAGCACCGGCGACGCCGAGCGCAGCAGCCAGGTGTAGGCGGTGTAGCCGATCAGCGAACCGAAGACGATCAGATAGAGAACTGCCAGCGCTGAGCCGGCCGAAACCTGGGAGAAGGCGAAGCGCGCCGGCTCGCCGGTGAGCCCCCCGGCGGCGAACAGCAAGCCGCCGCCGCAGAGCATCTGCAGGGAGGTGGCGAGCAGCGGCGAGCTCGGCAGCGTGGCCCTCTGGACGTAGAGCGAGCCTGCCGCCCAGCTGATCGACGAGATCAGCACTGCCAGTACCCCCAGCAGATCGACGCCGGCGCCGCCGGCGTGGGCGCCGGGGCGCACCAGCAGCGCCAGACCGGCCACGCCGACCAGCAGGCCGGCGACGACCTGCGGGCGGGGTCGCCTGCCGTCCCGGCGCAGCCAGACGAAGAGCACGATCCACATCGGCTCGGAGCAGATCAGCAGCGCCGCCATGCCGGAGCTGACGCGCTGCTCGGCCCAGACCACGCCGCCGTTGCCGAGCAACAGCAGCAGGCCGCCGATGATCGCCGCGGAGCGCCAGTGCTCGGGCCGCGGCCGCGGGGCGCCGCGCCACCGGGCGAACGCATAAAGCAGCACTCCGGCGGTGAAATGGCGGCTGGCGGCCATCAGGAACGGCGGGATGGTGGCGATCGCCAGGCGCATCGCCAGGTAGGTCGATCCCCAGAGCACGTAGACGGTGACCAGGGCGAGGGCCACGTGGACCGCCGACACCGCCGGCACCGCGGCAGCGGCCTGCCGCTGGTCATGCCTGGCGCCGCCGGGGAGCGCCGCCACCGGCCGCGCGCCCTCAACGCTCATGGAACGTCCCCACGGCCAGCGCGGCCGCCTGGTCGACGCCGGCGGCGATCTCCGCCTCCGCGGCAATCTCAGCGGTCGGCGGCGGGGCGGGCGGCTCGGCGGGCTCGCCGGCTCCGGGGCCGATCTCGAGCAGGGCGGCGTCGATCGGCAGCCGGGTGGTCTCGTGCAGGGTCTCGAGCACGATGGTGGTGCGGGTGGAGGAGATGCCGTCGCCGCTGGCGAAGCGCTCGCGCAAGAGCCGCCCGAGCGTGCGAGCGTCGCGCACCCGCGCCTTGACCAGGAAGCAGTCCTCCCCGGCGATGTGGTGCACCTCCTGCACCTCCTCGATCTCGGCCAGCACCTCGCCGGTGCGGAGCTCGCCGCCGAAGTCCTTGGTGCGAACCATGATGTAGGCGAGCAGGTTGAGCCCCAGAGCCGCGGGATCGATCCGCACCTCATAGCCCTTGATCACCCCACGGCCCTCCAGCTTGCGGATCCTTTCCAGGATCGCCGAAGGCGCCATGCCGACCTGCCGGGCGATCTCCGCGTTCGAGACTCGAGCATTCTGCTGAAGGATCTTCAGGATTTCGCGGTCCGTGGCGTCGATCATGCGGCAGCCCTCCCTCGATGGAGAACATATATCACGTGGAGATCGATTGCAAGCAATTCGTCTGTGATCGCATGGGACCGCCGAACGACGTTCGGCAGACGATGGCCGGCGCCGCCGAATCAGCGGGCGGCGCCCGGGCCTCGCACCTGCTTCAGCGGCCGCCCGGCCCCAGCGGGATGCGGCTCTCGGCCTCGGCGGCGAAGGGATCGTCGGCGAGCCCGCGAGCGTGCCGGAGCAGCGCCGCGTGGGCGATCATGGCGGCGTTGTCGCCGGCATAGACCAGCGGCACCAGGCGCAGCTCGCTGCCGTGCCGGGCGCTCCAGGCCGGCAGCTCGCGCCGCAGCAGGCGGTTGGCCGCGGCGCCGCCCGACACCGCCAGCGGCACGGACGTGCCCGCGCCGCCACCATCCATGCGCTCCAACCGTTCCAGGCGGTCGAGCACCTGGGCGACGGCGGCTGCCCGGAAGGCGGCGAGCAGGTCGAGCACCGCTTGCGGCAGCTCCTCCGCCGGCCGGCTGCCGAGTGCGCCGAGCCGGCGCTCCAGACGCTCGATCTCGGTCAGGGTCTGGCTCTTCAGACCGGAGAAGGAGAAGTCGAGCGTGTCGCCGCATGCCGGCACCGGCAGACGGTAGGCCGAGGCGTCGCCGCGCTCCGCCAGCTGGTCGACGCGGGGACCCTGCGGGTAGGGAAGCCCGACGCGTTTGCCCACCTTGTCGAACACTTCGCCGAAAGCATCGTCGCGGGTCTCGCCCAGGGTCTCGATGCTGCCCTCCCGGACCGCGAACAGGCTGCTGTGGCCGCCGGACAGCACCAGGCCGTGAAAGCGCGCCGGCGGGGCCGCCGCCGGCAGCGCCGCGGCCCCGGTCCCGTCGTGAAGGAACGGCGAGTAGAGGTGGCCTTCGAGATGGTGCACGGCGTGAAACGGCTTGCCCAAAGCGAAGGCGAGCGCCTTGCCCAGCGCCAGACCGACCAGCAGGGCGCCCACCAACCCTGGTCCGCGGGTCGCCGCGACGGCGTCGAGCTCGGCCATCCGGACGCCGGCCTCCGCCAGGGCCTGCTCGCTCACCGGCAGCCAGTTGGCAAGATGCTCGCGCGACGCGATCTCCGGCACCACCCCGCCGTAGGGGCCGTGCACCGCGAGCTGGCTCGAAACGATCGACGACAGGACGCGCCCGTCGCCGTCGAGCACGGCGCAGGCAGTGTCGTCACAGGAGGTCTCGATGCCGAGGACCAGCGGCCGCCGGATCGCCCACATTGCCACAGTCTACGCGCTGCGCAAGCGGCCGCCCGCGGCCGCCCCCGGAGACGAGGCGGTCCGGCGGGCGGAGGCTGCCCGGCGG
>DASZHY010000125.1:0-4879 GCA_035949675.1 Thermoanaerobaculia bacterium | reverse complement strand
CTCCTCTGCGAAGAGCGTCACGAACGTCATCCAACCTTTCGGCGTCTTCGAGCGTCAGATATGGCGACCACCCGTCGCCGGTGTCGACGAGCTGTACTTCGACTTCTGCAACATAGTCGCCCTCGTGGACAAGCTTCTTCTTGAGTCGGGCCATTACTCTCTCCCATTACTCTCTCCCACGTATGAAGTCGGATGTCCATCTCTTAGGGTCCGGCTTGGGTCCCTTGGACTCTGGTTAGCATAGCGGCAGCCGCTGTGCAGGCGTCGGCTGCCCTTGCCGCCGGCCGGCTTGGCGACAGGGCCCATCCCGACGTAAACTTGACCAAGGTTGGTCAACCGAGGGCGTACCTATGTCCGAGATGCCGCCGCCGCTGCCCTTCCTCTCCACCACCGCGACCCGTTCGATCGCGTGCTGGTCGCCCAAGCGCAAGCCGAAGGCTTGGTCCTGGTGACTCACGACAGGCGCCTGCAACCCTACGACGTCGAGATCCTCTGGACCTGATTGACCGGAGGCTCGCGGCCAGTCGAGGTATAGACTCTCGGTATGGCGAAGAAGCGATCTGACAAGCGACCGACGATTGGAGACCAGATCCCCGCTGTGCGTGACACCAAGACCCAGAATCAGGGCGCCGCCGCGGCTGAGGATGCCGGCGAGCCCGACGGCTCCGCGGTGGATCCCCGCGACACCGGACTCTTCGAGGCCGTGGCACGACCTCCGGGGCGAGGGCTCGGCCCAGAGGCCGGCGGCCAGGCGGGCGATACCGTGGGGGTGTCGCGCGACGAGATCGCCGGCCCGGAAAGCGTCGAGGAGTTGCTCGAGGAAGGGCAGGCCTACGAGGCCGAGGTGATCAGCGGCGTCGAAAACGCACCCGATGCCGATCAGGGAGAGGTCACCACGCGCCAGTTCCCGGTCGACGACGTGCCGCAGGAATACCTCGACGAAGACTAAGTCGGGAGGCCGAGACGGGACCCCGGGAACCGTGGCTGCCGGTTCTCCGGCCGGCACCTCCGGCGCCGTCATCCACTGGGCTTTCGCCTATGACCTCCTGGTCTGGCTGGCCGCCCGCGGCAAGGAGCGCGCCTACCGCGAGCGGCTCGTCCAGCTGGCGCGCCTCGCTCCGGGCGAATCGGTCCTGGACGTGGGCTGCGGGACGGGCACCCTGGCCATCGTCGCGAAGCAGAGCGTCGGCCCGGCGGGGAAGGTGGTTGGCATCGACCCTTCGCCGGAAATGATTGCGCGAGCGCGCAAGAAGGCGCGGCGTCGCATGTCCAGGGTGGACATGCGACATGTCCCTGAGGCCAAGGCGGCGACCGACGTCATCTTCGAGGAGGCTGCCGGCGAGCGGCTGCCGTTCTCCGCGGCAACCTTCGACGCGGTGCTGAGCGTTACCATGCTCCACCATCTTCCGCTCGAGGCCCGGCGGCAGTGCCTCTTCGAGATACGCCGGGTCCTGAGGCCGGGCGGCCGCCTCCTGGCAGTCGATTTCGGCGGACCCCGAAGCGCCAGGCGAAGCTGGGTCGCCCATCTTCGGCACCACGCCCGCTTCGACCTTCGCGAGGTGATCCCCCTGCTGAGCGAGGCGGGTTTGAGCAGCGTCGAGCACGGGGCCCTGACAGGGGGCCTGGCCCCCGCCAGCGGCCTGTACTTCGTCCTCGCCGCGGCGCCGGGCGGGGACTGAGGCTGAAAGATGGGACTCCGGAGGTGCGCTTTCCGTCTATAGAGGTAGAATGAGACGAGAGCCATGCCCGGACGCGCTGCCATCGGTTCCACGACGCCCTTCACCGCCGGCGAGCTGGCGGCGGTGCCCAATCCGGACCTGCCTCACGAGCTGTGGCACGGTGTACTGCGGTTGGTGATGCCCGCCAGCGCTGCGCACGGGTGGGCAGTGTCTCGCCTCACGGTCATGCTTGGGCAGTTCGTCTACGCTCATGACCTGGGAGAGCTGTTCAGCGAGTCGACCGGGTTCCTCCTCGAGCGCGGTCCGGACACCCTGCTCTGCCCTGACGTCGCTTTCGTCGCGAAGGAGCGCCTGCCTGCCGGTGCGCTCGGATCGCCCTTCCTTGAAATCGCCCCGGATCTGGCCGTCGAGGTCCTCTCCGCGGGCGACCGTCCAGCGGCAGTCCGCGCCAAGGTCGCCGAGTATCTGAGGCTCGGCGTGCGCTGCGTCTGGGTCGTCGATCCGGCGGCGCGCCGCATGCAGCTCCATGCTCGCGACGCAGACCCGGGCAACCGGATCGCGACGAGCGAGCTCAGGGAAGGCGACGTCCTCGACGGACGCGAGATCCTTCCCGGCTTCCGCCAACCGCTGGCGGAGCTGTTCAGCACTATGCGCCGCTGACGCCGTTGCCTTTGCCGCCGCCGGTCTGGGGAACGCGGCCGGTCCGGACGTCGATCGCGCGATCGCCCGAGCGTGTGGCGTTCTCCGGTTCGCGCTCGAAGACCCCATGCGAGTAGAGATGCGCGTCGAGGTCGTTCGTGGCTTGCGCCTGTTCGAGCCAGAGATTCCAGGTGGCGACGAGCTCGTCGTCCGAGAGGTTGCGCAGGTCGAGATCCTCTTCGCTCAGAAACTCGTCCCGCGGCCCACTCACGAGTCGTCTCCTGGGCCGGGCGCAAACGGGAGAGCTCCTTCGGCCGCTGAGGTCATGACGCGGTGAGCCTCCGGCAAGGGCAGTCCCTCGATCTGGCGCCGCACGGCCGGCCACTCCGCCGCCCGCAGGCGGCCCCGGTTGAGCTCTTCGGTCAGCTCGAGGTAGGGATTGGTCACCTCGGCCATCGCCTGAGTCTACTATCGCGAGGATCCGCTCGGCCCCGCAGGCCAACGGTGTGCTGCATCTGTGATGAAATAGCCTTTCCAGAAGCAACGGAAGCCTGATGCCGCCTGGGGCTTGGCTGACCGCGGAAAGGTGGACGGAAAGGCAATGGCCGGCACGGCTTCCACTGACACAGCTCCAGGTCGCCGCCGCCGGCGGGAGGTGGAAACCGGGCGCCTGCGCGTCCATGACCCTTTCGAGCTGATTCGTTGGCTGGCGCTTTCGCAGCCCGATCCGCGCAAGGCCCTGGCCGAGCTGGTGCAAAACAGCCTGGACGCCGGGGCGCACACCATTCGCGTCGTGCGCCGCCGCGAAAAGGGTCGAGCATGCCTGGTGATCTGGGACGACGGAGAAGGGGTGATCCCGGAGCTCGACCGTCCCGAGGCGCTGCGCCACATCGCCACCCACATCGGCCACAGCCGCAAGCGGTCGCTGACCCCGCAGCAGCGCCTGGAGCTGCTGACCCAGGGTCAGTACGGGATCGGGCTGCTCGGCTTCTGGAGCCTGGGCGAGGTGCTCGAGATGCGCACCTCCGTTCCGGGCCAGCGCCCGTATCGGCTAGTCCTCTATCGCGACCGCGGCGACTACACCATCGAGCCGCTGCGCGGCGGGTTACCCCTGGACGCGCGCTGGACCGAGGTGGTGGTCCTCGACCTGCATCGCGAGGCGATGCCGGCGCTCATCGCCCGCCGTGCCGCCGACTACCTGGGCTCGGAGCTGCGTGGCCAGCTGCTCCAGCGCGAGGTGCGGCTGGTCATCGAAGATCACATCGCGCGCGGCGCGGCGCAGAAGGTCGCGCACGTCCGTCCGCGCCGGTTCTTGGGTGAGAGGCTGGACGCACTGGGCCCGCTGGCCGTCCCGGGCCACCCCTCGATCCAGCTCGAGCTTTATCTGCTCGGCGACGGCGAGGAGCCGGCGGCGCCCGGAGGCGTGGCGGTCTACGCCGCCGGCACCCTGGTCGCCGAAGGTTTTCACGAGCTGGCGGCGCTGGATCTCGATCACGAGCCCTGGACCGATCCGCGTCTCGCCGGCCTGGTCGAGTTTCCGGCGCTGCGCGTCGCGCCCGGGAGCCGGCGCGGCATCATCCCGGACGAGGCGGCTGGCCTCTTCGCCCAGGCGCTTCGCGACGCCGAACAGACCGTCGGCGCTCTGCTCGAGAGCTACGAGCGCCGCCGTGCGCAGGAGCTGGATCGGGGAATGTTCCGCGACCTCCAGCGTCTGTTCCGCGACTTCTTCCGCCACCGGCCGCGGTATGCCGCACTACCGGTCGAGGAGCGCGACGACGGCGGGGCGGCGGGTGTGGAAACGAACCAGGGCGCGCCGGCGCCAGCGCCGGAACCCTTGGCGGAGACGCCGCTCTCCGAGCCCGAGGTCCTGCCGCCAGCTCCCTTCCTGTTCCCTCCCGGCCCGCTCGCGGAGGTGAAGATCCTGCCGTCGCTGATTCGCCTCGAATGCGGCACCGAGCGCCACGCCAGGGCGCTCGCAGTCGACGTCTCCGGCCGGCCGGTCGAGGAGGTGCTCGCCTACGCTTGGCGGCTGAGCGAAGGGGTCGGAGAGCTGCTCACGGAGGACGACGCGTCGCCCGCGGTGACAGTGCGCGCCGGCGATCGGCCCGGCAAGGGGAGCCTTGCCGTCGTCTGCCGCTCGGGCGCCGTGGAGACCGGAGCCGAGGCGCGCGTCGAGATCGTCGAGCAACTTGCCGCCGGCCGCGAAGAGGGAATCCCCGAGCCGGAGCTGCTCGACCTGCCCGGCGCGCCCTGGCGCTCGCGTGTCGCCGACGGCCGCTGGCAGGTCAACTCCGGCCACCCCGAGTATCGGGCCATCGCCGACCGGCCGCCGCTCAAGCTACGCTACCTCGCCCTCCTCTTCGCCAAGGAGGTCGTCCTGCGCAGCAGCGGCGACCCGCGTTTCGAGGCGCCCCTCGAACAGCTGGTCGAGGTCGCCGCCTACGCCGACCGCCGGCTCTCCGCCTCGCGCGGCAGGCGCCGCAAGGGGGTGTCAGCGCCGCGGAGCGATGTCACTTAGTGCCGGTCCACGCCGCCGGCCCTGTTCGTCATTGAGCGTCGCC
>DASZHY010000124.1:0-1670 GCA_035949675.1 Thermoanaerobaculia bacterium | reverse complement strand
ACCCCTTCCGCAACCTGCTGCCGCTGGTGCCGCTGCTGGCGGTGCTGCCGGCGTGCCTCTACCAGCGCCTGCGCCGCCGGGCCCGCCGGGCGACATCGCCGGCAGCTTCGAGGCTGCTGGCCGCCGCGGCCATCGCCCTGCCGCCCGCGCTGTTCGCCGCACCGCTGGCGCCCTACCTCCGCCACATGTGCGACCTCGTCGACTCCCGCCATCAGGCCGTGAGCTGGCTGGCGGCACACGGCGCGCCGGGCGACACGGTCGTCGTCGCCGGCGAGCTGGCCTTCCTCCCCGGCGAGCTCCGCCGGGTGCCCGGGAGCGCCGCCGAGCTCCCCTGGGCGGAGGCGCGGCTCGCCATCCGGCAGCGGCGCTGCCGCTTCGCCGTGCTCGGCGAGATGTGGGTGCACGGACAGGGGCCGCTCCCGGCGGCGGCCTGGGCCCCGGAGGTGATGCCGCTCTACGCGGTCAGGGCTGCCTTCGGCGAGGAGGGGCCGAACGGCGATCCGGCCTTCGTGTTCCACGGCAACCGCCAGCGCATCTACGTGCTCGAGCGCCGGGCACCTCGATGAATCCCCCTGCGACCGGGTAGGCGGGGCGCAACCGCCCGCAGGATACGCGTGCGCAGCGTGCCCGGCCGATGCCTCGCTGCCTACTGGTGGCGAGCCGCCACCACGCGCACCTGCTGGCCCTCGACCAGCGAGTCCGGGGGGCTTTCGATGACGCGCTGCCCCGCGGCGAGGCCCGCCACCACCTCGACCTCGGTGCCGAAGTCCCTCCCCGGGCTCACCGCCGAGAGATGCACGCGGCTGGCGGCGTCGACGGTCGCGAGGCGCAGGCCCGCGGACTGGAAGATCAGGGCGTTCACCGGCACCATCAGCGTGCGGGCCGCCGCGGCCAGCTCGAGATGGACCTGCGCATAGGCGCCGGGCAGCAGGTCGCCGTTGCGGTTGTCCACGTCCACCTCGGCCCGCAAGGTGCGGCTCGCGACGTCGATGGCGCTGGCGTTGCGCACCAGCTTGCCGGGGAACCGCCTGCCGGGCGCTTCGGCCAGCGTCAGGTAGGCGCTCACCCCGGGCCGCGCGGCGCCCGAGTAGACCTGTGGGACGTTCACGTAGACGCGCAGTGTGCGGGTGGCCGCGACGTGGAACAGCTCGCGGGCGGGAGCCGGACCCGAGCCGCTTCCGGAATCGATGAGCTGGCCGACGTCGGTGTTGCGCGCGGTGACGACGCCGTCGAAGGGCGCGTAGATCTTCTCGAAGGACTGCAGCTGCTCGAGGCGCTTGGCGTTGGCCTGCGCGGAGGTGACCATCGCGCGCTTGGCCTTGGCGTCGCCCAGGGCATTGTCGAGGTCCTGCTGCGACACCGAGTCGGTCTTGCGCAGCTCGACGTGGCGGTTGGCGACGACCTCGGCCAGCTCCGAGTTGGCGTTGGCGGTGGCGAGGTCGGCGCGAGCCTGGTCGAGCTGCCGGTCGACTTCCGGCGTCTCGATCTCGGCCAGCAGTTGCCCCTGCCGCACCCGGGCGCCGATGTCGGCATACCAGCGCCGGAGGTAACCGCTGGTGCGAGCGAAGATCGGCGCCTCCTCGTATGCCTGGATCGCGCCCGGCAGCACGATCTCCTGCGCCGCGGCGCCCTGCCGCGGCACGATCACCGTGACGGCGGGCACGGCGCTC
>DASZHY010000123.1:0-19678 GCA_035949675.1 Thermoanaerobaculia bacterium | reverse complement strand
GGCATCCTGCTGCGGCCGTTCCCGGCGGTGAAAGATCAAGACCGGATGGTCGCGCTGGGCGGGACGGCCCCCGGACTGCCACGCTACGACGACCTCTCGTGGCCCGATTTCCAGGATTTTCGGCGCGAGTGCAAGCTGCTGGAGTGGTTCATCGTGGACCGCATCACCGGCACCACGCTCGCCGTCGGCGAGCGGGCCGAGAGCGCCACCGGCAGCGTCGTGTCGGCCAACTACTTCTCGGCGCTGGGGGTCCGCCCCATCATGGGACGCGGCTTCGAACCGGCCGAGGAGGTCGGGCGCAACGCGCATCCGGTGACCGTGATCGCCTGGCGGACCTGGCGGGAGCGCTACGGCGGCGACCCGGCCATCCTCGGCAGGACGCAGATGCTCAACGGCCAGGTGCACACGATCGTCGGCGTCGCGCCGCCCGGCTTCTACGGGACCTTCGTGGGCTATGCGTTCGCGTTCTGGGTGCCGGCGTCGATGCAGGAGCGGTTCGACAGCGGCGGCTACAAGCTCGAGGACCGCGGCGCGCGCTGGATCGAGGGCTTCGCGCGGCTCAAGCCCGGCGTCACCCGCGAGCAGGCGCAGGCGGAGATCTCGGCGGTGGCCGCGCGCCTGGCGGCGGCGTACCCGGCCACCAACCGCGGGCGGGGCGTCAAGCTGCTGCCCCTGTGGCAGACACCGTTCAACAACGCGCGCACTCTGCTGCCGACGCTGCGGATCGCTTTCGCGGTCGCCTGCCTGGTGCTGCTCATCGCGTGCGCCAACGTCGGCAACCTGCTGCTCGTCAGGTCCTTCACGCGCCGGCACGAGATGACGGTGCGGCTGGCGGTCGGCGCCGGGCCCGGCCGGCTGCTGCGGCAGCTGCTCACCGAGAGCCTGATCCTGTCGGCCCTGGGAGCGGCCGGGGGGCTGGCCGCCGCGTTCTGGTGCCGCAACCTGCTGGTGCTGATGTTTCCGGTGCGGCGCGGCGTCGACGTGAACCTGCCCGCCGAGATCGACTGGCGCGTCATGGCGGCGTGCGCCGGCGTCTGCCTGCTCACGACGCTGCTGTGCGGGCTGGTGCCGGCGTTGCAGGCGGGCAAGGTCGATCTGGCCGGGGCGATGAAGGCCGAGTCGGGAGGCGTCGTCGGCGGCCGCGGCAGGGCGTGGATCCGGGGGAGCCTGGTCCTGGTGCAGGTGGCGCTCTCCTTCGCCCTGCTGGTGGGAGCGGGCCTGCTGGTCAAGAGCCTGCGGGAGATGGACAAGATCGACCCCGGCTTCTCGACGCGGGGCGTGCTGGTGACCTATATCGACCTGGTCTCGTCGGACTACGACGCGCGCCGCGCCGACAGCTTTCGCGACCGGTTGATCGAGCGCGTCCAGGGGCTCGGCGGGGTGGAATCGGCGGTGTTCTCGCGCGTCTCGCCGTTCACCTATCCAATGTTTTCGTCGGCGCCGATTGCGGTCGCGGGCTACGTGATGGCCCCCGACGAGCAGGCGACGGTCCAGTACGACGAGGTGGGCCCCGGCTATCTCGCCACGATGGGAATTCCCCTGGTGTCGGGCCGCGAGTTCACCCGCGCCGACGACGAGACCGCGCCGGCGGTCGCGGTGGTGAACCAGGCGATGGTGGCCAAGTACTGGCGCGGCGAGGACCCGGTCGGCAAGCGCCTGCGGGTCAAGGACCGCTTCCTGCAGGTGGTCGGCGTGGCGAAGACCACGAAGTACGAGACCCTGCTCGAACCGCCGAAGCCGTTCTTCTACGTGCCGATGCGCCAGGCCGCCCGCGGTCAGCTGCTGCAGATCCGCACGCGGCTCGACCCGAAGACCCTGGCGCCGGCGCTGGGGCGCGAGATCCAGGCGCTCGACGCCAGCCTGGCGCCGCCCGAGCTGATCACCATGCGGGAGCTGGTGGACCGGATGAGCTGGCAGCGGCGGGCCACGGTGGTGCTGCTGTTCGCGTTCGGCGGCCTGGCGCTGGGGCTCGCCGCCGTCGGCCTGTACGGCGTCATGTCGAACGCGGTGGCGCAGAGCACGCGCGAGCTGGGCCTGCGGATGGCGCTGGGCGCGGGCGCGCCAGACCTGTTGCGGCTGGTGCTGTCGCAAGGCCTGGCGCTGACGGCGGGCGGCGTCGCGCTGGGCGCGGGGGCGGCGCTGGGCTTGACCCGCCTGATGGGCGACATGCTGTACAAGATCAGCCCGCGCGACCCGCTGGCGTACGGGTCTGCCCTGGTGGTGATGGTGGTCGTGGCGCTGGCCGCCTGCCTGCTGCCGGCCTTGCGGGCCACGCGGACGGACCCGGTGCGGGTGCTGCGGGTCTGAAAGGCACGGGGGTCTGGTTCGATTCCGGTCCTGTCAGAGAATATCTACCTCGTCAAGGAGCACGTTCGGGCGCCGGCGTGCCTCGTAGCAGGCCCGCGACGCTGAGGTCCTCGTCGATCCCGCTCCAATGAATGCCCTCCCCATCTCCCAGCAACTGCCAACGTTGGCGCTGGGCCTCCGGCGCGTGGAGGAGCCGCGGGAACCAAGCCAAGGGTACCGCAATCTTCCGGCCATCGGTTAAGGAAACGACCAGCTCGTCCTGGGTCACCTGGACCGTCATCGCTCTAGCGCTTGTCTCGACCACCGAAGAACTCATTCCACGCCTCCATGAACTCCTTGCGATGTTCCTCTACCAGACCCTCGAGGGTTCGCAGCTCGACGGCTGCGAACCCACCCGAGGCCGCCAGGGCAACGGGGCTAAGCCAGTACTTCGCGATGCTCGACTCGTGCTGAACATGAACGTGAGGCGGCTCCGTGCCTTCGTTGCTGTAAAAGAAAAAGCGATAGGGTCCGATTTTGGCGATCGTGGGCAACGCCCCTCTCCTCCACTGCAGCGATTGTAGCAGGCTCTCCGAAGGCGCCCGAGCCTGCTGGGTGCTGGAGACTTCGGACGGCGGATGTTGTACCTTGAGGCGGTCATCCACCGTGGAGCCGCAGCGCTCTGCTCGTTCAGCGAGGCCCTTCTTGCCGGCCTTGAAGAACACCCCGCCCAAACCGGTCACTCTCTGCCCTTCCGGCATGGCCCACCGCCTTGCTGGCGCGCCATTCTACTGTCCCAGTGTCGCGCGGGCCTGGCGCCGCGTCGCGAGCGCGGTAGCGATCCGGCCGGCCGGCGGCACCTACATGGTTAGGGACTAATCCCGATTTTGCTTCAAAAACGAACAAGAGGTGTAGCCATGAGACGACCGCTGCTGGGCCTCGCTTTCGCCCTCGCCGCCGCCGCCGCCGTCGCGCCGCCGCGCGCCGCGGCCGACAGTGGCGATCACCAAATCGTCGCCACCCAGCAGGTCCGCATCGGCGGCTTCGTGCGCACCGACTGGACCGTCCAGGTGGGCGCAAATCCGCTCAACCGCTTCGGCATGCATCGGCTGGTGAAGGGCTCGGGCGAGCGCCGCTCGCGGGCCGCCCTGCTGCTCCTGCCGCCCCTGGGCAACGGCTTCAGCTTCTTCGAGGTCGACGAGAACGGCCGGTACGATCACTCGCTCGCCGCCTTTTTCGCCGCCCGCGACTTCGAGGTGTGGGGCTACTCGCCGCGCACCAGCGGGCTGATCGCGGGAGTCTGCGAGTCAGGGGCGCTGGACTGCTCGGCGATGGCCCATTGGGGGATCCAGGCGGTGGTCGACGACGCGGCCTTCCTGCGCCAGTTCATGGCGCAGGGGAGAGACGAGGAGATACCGGTGGTCGTGGGGGGTTACTCGCTGGGAGGCATGACGACGATCGCCACCATGAACGCTCATCCCGGAGACTATGCCGGGGCGATGGTCCTCGAGGGAGCGCTCTATGCAGCGGACCCCGCGGTCGTCGCGCTCAACGCCGGATTCTGCTCCGGGCTCGAGGCTCAGCTCGCGGCGGGACAGATCTTCGACGACACGACGCTGCCCGGCATCCGCGGCATCGTCGGGCTCGCCAAGACGAACCCCAACGGTCCGACGCCGCTGCCCGGTTTCCCGCCGGGAACCACCAATCACCAGGTCATGGTCTTCCTGCTCGCCGTCCCGCAGGTCGGGCCGCTGTGGCCGACGCACGATTTCATCCGCTGCGCCGGGAGCGTGCCCGAGAACCGTTTCTTCTTCTCGACCGATGCGCGGGTCATCGCCCACAGCCTGCTGTTCAACGACTACGTGGACAACGTGAGCATCCGCGACGTCTCCTGCTCGCTCGCCGGCGAGCGCACCTTCACCGGCAACCTCGCCGCCTGGAAAGCGCCGGTCTACCTGCTGGCCGGCGGCCGCGCGTTCCTGGCGCAGCAGAACGATCTGGCCACCATCCTGGGCTCGAGCGACGTCACGCGCAACTTCATCGTGCCCTTCGGCCACGCCGACCACTGGTTCTCGGCCGACCACCGCGAGATCCTGGAGGAGGACATCCTGCGCTGGCTGGACCGCATCCTCCCGGAGGGTGGCGAGAGCCGCCAGGGGGGCGACGCCGGAAATGATTGACGGGCGCTGGAAAGAAAACGGTAGCCGAAGCGCAGGGGAGGGGACGTCCCCTCGGCCCCCGGGGAGGCGTTGGCTTCGAGGATAGTAGCCGCGGATCGTCTCACCCGCAGGCCGTAGCCGGCCACGCGCACCTCGACGGGCCGGAACTCTCCCTGGCTGCCGCTCGTCGCGGAAGCCGCGATGCGAGCACAGGTCCTCGACGCGCAGCGCCAGCACGTAGTCGCCAGCCCACAGCGTGTGCTCGAAGGTCAGGGGCAGCGTGTCTCCGGTCAAGGCGGTCGCCGGCACCGATGGCGAAAGCTGACACCAGCAGCCAGCGAAGCGTGCGCATGAGAGGGGCTTGACAGCCGTTATGAGTTAGCTCATACTTACCGTTAGTGGAGGCTAACCATACGTCATGATCGAACCCATACACCGGATGGCCGCCCTGGGCGACGCGACGCGGCGAGAGATCTTCGGCATCCTGGCCGCCGAAGGACCCAGCTCGGTCGGCGACCTCGCGCGCCGCCTGCCGGTGACCCGGCCGGCGGTGTCGCAGCATCTCCGCGTGCTGAAGGACATGGGACTGGTGACCCACCAGACCGCCGGCACCCGCCACATCTACCGGCTCGATCCACAGGGGATCGCCGCGCTGCGCGACTACCTCGACTCGCTCTGGGAGCGCGCCTTGAACGACTTCAAGGCGGCCGCCGAGCGGTCATTCAACCGAGAAAAGGAGAAACCGCGATGACCGTGATCAACCAGCCAGTGGCCGTGGAGACCGTCCAGTCCGTCAAGAAGACCGTCCTCGTCGAGGCCCCCCAAGCGCATGCCTTCGCCGTGTTCGCCGAGCAGCAGAGCAGCTGGTGGCCGCTCGCCACCCATCACATCGGCAAGGCGGCGGCGCAGGACGCGGTCCTCGAGCCCCGCGCCGGCGGCCGCTGGTTCGAGCGCGGCGTCGACGGCAGCGAATGCGACTGGGGCCGCGTGCTGGTCTGGGAGCCGCCCCATCGCCTCGTGCTGGGCTGGGAGATCAGCGCCGACTGGCAGCACGATCCGAACCTGAAGACCGAGGTCGAGGTGCGCTTCATCGCGGTCGGCCCGCGGAGCACCCGCGTCGAGCTCGAGCACCGCCACCTCGAGCGCTACGGCGACAAGGCCGAGAGCATGAGGAAGGGCCTCGACTCCGAGGGCGGCTGGCAGCAGCTGCTGCAGATCTTTGCCGCCGCGGCGGCGGGGGCGACGCCGGCCTGAGGGCTGGCCGGGAGGGCGGCTCACGGCGCGACGGCTGCATGGGAATCGCCGACGCGCACCTCGTCGATGTAGACGCTGTTGGTGGTCATGACGCCTTTGCCGCGATAGAGGCCGATGCGCAGGTAGTTGGCGACAGGGGTGTAGAGCGTCGGGCCTTGCATCTTGCCGGCGGTGAACGGGCTGCCGTCGATCCAGGCGGCGACGAAGCCGTCGCTGCCGGTCGAGCAGCGGATCTGGAAGACCAGATCGATCCAGGCGCCCCGCCGCACCTGGCGCGTGGCGAGCGTGCGTGGAGGCGACGTGCGGGAGGCCCTGGCGACCAGCGTCAGGGCCTCCTGGCCGCCCTGGCTGCCCTGGCCGCCGGCGGCGTCGAGGTGCAGGGCGAGGGGCGGCGGGCCGGTGACCGTTGGACGGCCTCCCGGATGCAGCTCTCCGGGCGGACGATGGTGCCACTGGGCGAGGATCTGGAACTGATCGGGAGGGTCGGCGTAGTCGGTCGGGATGAGCAGGCTCCATCCGTACCAGATCTCGCTGCCCTGCCCCCCGTGCGCGCGCTCGATCTCCTTGTCCGCGATCTTCAGCTCCGAGCGCGGCTTGCCGGCGCCGCGGTCCCCCGGGGACAGGGTGATGCGGGCGGCGTAGCGGCCCTTGCGCACCGGCCTGGTGACGACCACCGCGCACTCCTGGCGGGCGATGTCCCAGCTCCATCCCCGGAAGTCTCCCGACTCGAAGTCGCCGCGGAACCAGACGCCGCGGCGTGAGGGTGAGGGAGAGCAGGCGGCTACGGTGGCAAGCGCCACGACCGCCACGACCGCGAAAAAGAAGCTCCTCCCGACCGGGCCCGGGGGGCGACCGGTCCCGAGGATCGCGACGCAACGGGCTCGCCGCGGGTACGTGCCGAGATCGACGTTCTTGCCTCGCCCGTTCGAGTCGCGCTCCTCGGAACCGCTCGCCCAGGGGCCCTCCGCTCGTGCCGTTTCATGCTTCGAGTGGCGCCCACCGGCGACGCCAACCAAGTCGGCACAGGGAAAGGGTGAGGGGCGAGGCAATCGATCTCTCCGGCGACCAAGCTCTCCGGGAGATTAGCTCTCCCGGGAAGAAAAGAAAAAGCCCCGGCTGGTGCCGGGGCTCTCGATCGGGCGGCGCCGGCCTTCGCCGGCGCCTTGGTCGGGCGGCGCCGGCTTGCGCCGGCGCCTTGGGGGCCTGCCGCTACTGCACGTTCAGGGCGGTGTCGTCAACCACGAACGAGGTTTGCAGCGAAGCGTTCTCGGTGGCGGTGATGAAGACCTGAATGGTCTGTCCCTTGTAGGCCGACACGTCGTAGCTGTGCTGCTGGTAGCCGCTGGCGGCATTGAGGTTCGAGAAGGTGGCGAGCGTCGCCAGCACGGTGCCCGAAGAGTTGCGGATCTGCACCTGCATGACGTCGTTTTGCTGCGTGGTGGTCGTCTCCGAGGTGTCGATGTGCAGCCAGAACGACAGCGTCGCCGTGGTGATGGTCGACGGGATCGTCACCTGCTGCAGGATCGAGTCGGTGTGTGTGGTGCCGTAACCGTCCATCCAGGCATCCCAGGTCCCGGTATGGGCCGGCTCCGACGGGCCGTTCTGAGCGATCACCGCGGGGGTGGCCGTCCAGTTCGCCGAACCGCTCTCGAAGCCCGGGTTGAGCAGCAGCTGCTGAGCGGTGCTGTTGGAAACGGTGACGTTCACCGTCGCCGAGGTGCCGACGTTGTTGGCCGCGTCGTAGGCCTTGGAGAAGATGGTGTGCGCGCCGTTGGCGACCGTGGTGGTGTTCCAGGAGAAGGTGTAGGGCGAGGTGGTCGACGTCGACTTGAGCACGCTGTCGATGTAGAACTCGACCTTCACCACTCCCACGTTGTCCGAGGCGGAGGCGGTCACGGTGATCGTGCCCGACACCGTCGCGTTGTTGGCCGGCGAGGTGATCGAGGTCGTCGGCGGCGTGGTGTCCGGCGGGCCGGAGGTCACCACGACGTCGTCATACCAGGTGTAGGTCGGATCGGCGCCGAAGTTGTCGTCGTGACTGGTCAGGGTCAGGGTCACGCTGTGTCCGGCGTTGGCGCCGGCGTTGTAGGTGACCTGGGTCCAGACCCCTCCGGGGTTGCTGCAGGTCTTGGGAAGAAGCGTCGTCGTGACGTTGGTCACGTTGTCCTTGAGCGTCGCCGTCGCCCAGTCGAACTGGAGCGTGTCCGGGCAGTGGTTGTTGTACCAGAAGGACAGCGACGGGCTGCTCGAGGGCATGGTGAAGGTCTGCGTGATGGTGCTGTCGCCGTTGGTCGGGGTGGTGGCGCCGAGCTGCGCGCCGAAGCTGCCGCTGTGAGCGGCGGCGGCGATCACCGAGGTGGAAGCGCCGGAAGCGGTCCAGCCGGTGAAGTTGCCGGTCTCGAAGCCGCCGTTGACGATCGGGTTGGTGGTGGGGGCCGTCACCGTCAAGGTCACGGTGGCGGTGTGGGTCTTGCTGCCGCCGGTGCCGGTCACCGTGATGGTGGAGGTGCCGGTGGCCGCGGACGAGGCGACGGTGATGGTCATCGTCGAGCTGCCCGAGCCGGGCGCCGCGATCGAGGTCGGATTGAAGGCCACGGTGACGCCCGAGGGCTGACCGGAAGCCGAGAGCGCGACGGCCGAATTGAAGCCGCCGGAGATGGTGGTGGAGATCGTCACGTTGCCGGCGGTGCCCTGCGTGATCGTCGTCGAGGTCGGCGACGCCGCGATGGTGAAGTCAGGGCTGGTGACCGTCAGGGTGACGGTGACGGTGTGGGTCTGGCTGCCGCCGGTGCCGGTGACGGTGATGGGGTAGGTCCCGGCAACGGTCGAGGACGCGACGGTGAAGGTCATCGTCGAGCTGCCGTTGCCCGGCGCCGCGATCGAGGTCGGATTGAAGGCCACGGTGACGCCGCTGGGCTGACCCGAGGCCGACAGCGCGACCGCGGAGTTGAAGCTCCCCGAGATCGTGGTGGAGATGGTGACGTTGCCGGAGCCGCCCTGGGCGATCGACGTCGAGGTCGGCGAGGCCGAGATGGAGAACCCGGAGCCGGTCACCGTCAGGGTGACGTTGGCGGTGTGCGTCGTGCTGCCGGCGGTGCCGGTGACCGTGATCGTCGAAGTGCCGGTGGCCGCCGTCGACGCGACGGTGATGGTCATCGTCGAGCTGCCGTTGCCGGGCGCCGCGATCGAGGTCGGGTTGAAGGCCACCGTGACGCCGCTGGGCTGACCCGAAGCCGACAGCGCGACCGCGGAGTTGAAGGTCCCCGAGATCGTGGTCGTGATGGTCACGTTGCCGTTGGCGCCCTGGGCGATCGAGGTCGAGGTCGGCGACGCCGCGATGGTGAAGTCCGAGGTGGTGACGGTCAAGGTGACCGTGGTGGTGTGGGTGGTGCTGCCGCCGGTGCCGGTGACGGTGATGGGATAGGTCCCGGGGGCGGTGGAGGCGCCGACGGTGATGGTCATCGTCGAGGTCCCGTTGCCGGGTGCCGCGATCGAGGTCGGGTTGAAGGCCACCGTCGTGCCCGAGGGCTGGCCGGAGGCCGACAGCGCCACGGCATTGTTGAAGCCGCCCGAGACCGTGGTGGTGATGGTCACGTTGCCGGAGCCGCCCTGGGCGATCGAGGTCGAGGTCGGCGAGGCGGCGATCGTGAAGTCGGCGGTGTTGGTGGTGTCCTGGATCGCCGCCGTCCAGATTTCCTCGCTGCCGCCGCTGCGCCGGTCGGTCCACGACGGGAAGTAGAGGTTGGAGATGCCGTCGAGGCCGGTGTAGTCGCCGTACTGGTTGCCGCTGTCGGCGCCGGCGGTGGTCTCGTTGGTCGAGGCGGTCGTCACCTTGAACGGCGCCGAGAACGTCACGCCGTTGTCGACCGAGGACTGGTAGTACATGTTGGTCGAGGCGCGCGTCGAGTCGCCGACGGTGTCGTAGTAGGTGATCGCGATCTTGCCGTTGCTGTCGTCGACCACCAGCCAGGGAAAGAACTGGTCGTTGAGCCCGGACTGGTTGTTGATCTTGACCGGCGCCGACCAGGTGGTGCCGCCGTCGGTCGAGCGCGAGAAGAAGATGCGGCTCTTGCACGTCGAGGAGGCGTTGGTGCCGGGGCCGCCGCCGCTGGTGCAGCCGGCGTCGCCGGAGAGGTCGTCCCACGCGACGTAGACGTTGTTGAGCGAGCCAGTGCGGTAAGCGCCGCCCGTGGTGTAGATCAGGAGCTGACGGCTGGCGTCCGCCGGGACGGCGAACTGGAACGAGCCGAAGCTGGTGGCGATCCTGGTCGGCGAGCTGTAGGACACGCCGCCGTTGGTGGACTTGACGACGTAGAGTCCCTGGCTGCCGGTGTCGGGGTAGAAGCCGAAGACGTCGCCGTTGGCGTTGGTCTTGATGTCACCGCCGATGCCGGTGCCGGTCGTCTCCGAGCCGCTGACCTGGATCGGCGTCTGCCAGGAGCCGGTGGGGCCGGTGCGCCGCGCCACCACTGCCGGGTTGCCGGCGTGCCAGATTACGTAGATGTTGTCCTTGAACGGCGAGGTGGCGCTGTGGTCCACCCACATCTGCTCCTTGTCGTTGTTGGAGAGGCTGCCGGAGAAGGTGTTGTCGAAAGTCCAGGTGGCGCCGCCGTTGGTGGACTTGTAGGAGCGCATCGTCAACACCGTCTGCGAGGAGTCGATGCCGATGGTCGTCGACCACGCGGTGCCGTCGGAGGTCCAGTCCACGGCCGGGTCCGACATGAAGGCGTCGCCGCTGTGCAGCGGCAGGCTGGTCTGGCCCCAGGTCACGCCGCCGTTGGAGGAGAAGAACTGCGCCTGCATGCCGCTGGCGCTGATGTTGTTCGAGGCGCCGACGATCTGCTGCGTGTTGTTGCGGTTGACCCGGATCATCGACTCGCTGCGCGGCGAGCTCTGGGCGCCGGAGATGCGCTCCTCGCCGGTCTCGGTGGCGCTCTCGGTGACCGCGCCGTGGCCGGGGGCCAAGCGTCCGGGCCCCGGCTTCAGGTCCTGGTGATAGAGCATCCACTCCCACACCTCGTTGAGGACGAGGGGGTAGCCGCCGGTCGGGTCGTGCGGCGAGTACTGGTCGTGGGGATGGTTCTTGTGGTACAGGACCCGCAGAAACAGTGGGATCCTGAGCGCATCGCTGGCTTCCGCGGCGCGGAGGATGCTGAAGTCCTGGTTCTCGAGGATCAGCCGCTCGAGGGCGCTGCCAGGGATCACTTGTCCCTGCAGCAGCTGCTCCTGCACGCTGGGCCAGATGCCCAGCTGTGCGGCGTTGCCGGCGGTGCCGCCGAACAGGGCGAGCAGGGCGACGCCGGCGACGAGCACGGCGGCCATGCGTGCGGGCGCGAATCTGCGCACGCGCGACGATGCTACGGATCGCTCCATGGGTCCCCTCCAACTCCAGAAAAAAGTGGTTGAAACCAAGAAGCCGCCGGGTGGACGGCTTCGCTTTACGCGATCCTGGTGGCCTGGTGGCCCGTCCGCGCTGCCCGCTTCGCCCCGGCCGATCCCGTCCCTGATCTACGCTGCTCGCAGCTCGCGCCGGTGGGAGGGACCGGGATCAACGTCTGTGCCATCTGGTCGACTGCTCTGGTTGGAGGGCTGCCGTCGAAAGATGCGCGCACAATCTAATGAAGCCATTGACGGCTGTCAACCCCTGAAGTCACCCGGTTGATCGGCAACGATCACGCGCAATCGTGATCGATTCATGTGCGCCGCGGCGGAAACCGTTTACACCCGAGGATTCTGGCCGTGGCGATGCTGCCAGGGGGTATCGATCGGAATAATTATTCAGTTTTATTCACGCCTCGCCGCGCCGCCGCGCCGCCGCGCCGCCGCGGGACGATGGGCTGGGCCGTCCTGCACCTGGCCGGCGGCGTGGCGCGTTCGCCCGGCCTCCGCGGCGGCAGCGCCAAGAGCCGCCCGGGCGTCTGGCGCTAGCTACACCGCTGGCGCCGCGAACTCCGCGCCTGGAACCTTCGATGGGGCTCCCGGCGCGGGACGGGGGGAGGGCCAGGGGTGCTTTCGAGGCTGCCGGCAGGCGGTGACGGCTAAGCCGATGCAAGGACGTCCCGCATGCCTCGGCTACCAATGGAACGAAAATGGGGTAGGATGTGGCGCAGAGCAATCTGTTTGACACGAGGAGGCACGATGTTCCACCTACTTTCTGCTTTCACTGTGTTGGCGGCGCTGAATGCGCCGCCGGCCACCCCGGCCACGACCCCGGCCACCGCCGCCGCCACGACGGCGACGGCCCCGGCGGCAGCCGCGCCCGCCGCCGGCCATGCGCTGCCGGCCAAGGGTTTGGTCGAGAAGGTGCGCCACCGTTTCGATCATCCGGCCGAGGCCCAGGAGTTCTTCCTGAAGAAGCGCCTTCCCGCCGGCCAGACCGCGCTGTCGATGGAGCGCTATTTCGCGGCGCGTGAACGGATGCAGACGATGCCCCAGCATTCGACGCCGCAGGCCTCGCTGCTGCCGTCCCGCGCCGCGGTGCGCAGCGGCGCGCCGCTGCCCGCGACCGCCTCGGGCTGGGAGGAGCTCGGCCCCGGCAACATCGGCGGCCGTGTCCTGGCGATGGTCATCGATCCGGGCAACCCGCGCACCATCTACGCCGGCACGGCCGACGGCGGCGTCTGGAAGACCTCCAGCGCGGGCCAGAGCTGGGCCCCGGTCGGCGACCTGTTCCCCAGCCTGGCGGTCGGCAGCCTGGCGATGGATCCGACCGACTCGAGCATCGTCTACGCCGGGACCGGTGAGGGATCGTTCAACGGCGACTCGGTGCGCGGCGCCGGCGTCTTCCAGACCACCGACGGCGGCAACACCTGGGTGCAGATGCCCGGCACCGCCACAGCTGATTTCTACTTCGTCAACAGCATGATGATCAGCCCGAAGACCGGGCAGCTGTACGCGGCGACCCGCACCGGCGTCTGGACCTTCGACGCCGGCGCCAGCAAGTGGAACCAGCTGCTGGTGCCGCACACCTTCCTGGGCTGCTTCTCCCTGGCGTTGCGCAACGACGCCGCGGGCAATGACGTGCTGTTCGCGGCCTGCGGCAGCTTCCTGCAAGGCGGCATCTTCCGCAACCCGCAGGCGCAGACCGCGGGCACGTCCTGGGAGCTGGTGTTCACCAACGCCGCCATGGGCCGCACCAGCCTGGCGATCGCGCCGTCGAACCCCGACGTGATCTACGCCGTGTCGACGAGCAACGCCGACGGCCCCAACCACTTCTACAACCAGGGGCTGCTCGGGGTGTTCCGCTCCACCCAGGGCGGCGCGGCCGGCACCTGGACGACCCGCGTGTCCAACCGCAGCAAGGACCTGCAGAGCACCCTGCTGCTGACGAACCCGGTGATCCTGGTCCTGGCGGCGTGCAACTTCGGCCAGGGCTTCCCGCTCAACCAGGGCTGGTACGACATCACCATCGCGGTGGACCCGACCAACCCCGACACCGTTTTCGTCGGCGGCATCGACCTCTTCCGCTCCGACGACGGCGGCCAGACCTTCGGCGCCGCGTCCTACTGGTGGACCCAGCCGGACCTGCCCTACAACCACGCCGACCAGCACGCGCTGGCGTTCCATCCGGGCTACGACGGCCATGCCAACCAGACGCTCTACATCGGCAACGACGGCGGCGTCTTCCGCACCTCCAACGCGCTGAACAAGACCGCCCAGGGCCCGGTGACCAACCTGTGCAACGACGTCAACAGCAAGGTCTCCTACACCGCCCTCAACCATGGCTTCGCCGCGACCCAGTTCTACGCCGGCGCGGTGTTCCCCGACAACGCCACCTATTTCGGCGGCACGCAGGACAACGGCACGGTGGCCGGGACCGACAGCGCCGGGGCCGACGCCTGGATCACCATCCTGGGCGGCGACGGCGGCTTCGTGGCGGTCGACCCGACCCACACCAACGTGCTCTACGCCGAGAACACCGGTCTCTCCATCCAGAAGTCGAGCGACAGCGCCCAGACCTTCAACAACGCGGTGGCCGGCATCGTGGACAACAACTTCCTGTTCATCGCGCCGTTCATCATGGACCCGACCAACCCGCAGCGCCTGTGGGCCGGCGGCTCCTTCCTGTGGCGGACCAACGACGCCGCGGCGCACTGGTCGCGCGCCAGCACCAGGATCGCCGGCGCGCTGCAGGCGTCGATCAGCGCCATCGCCAGCTCGCCCACGGATCCCAACCACGTGCTGATGGGCACGGACGAGGGCATCATCCATCGCAACTCGGCTGCCCTGTCGGCGAAAGGCAACACCAAGTGGCCGTTTTCCAAGCCGCGCCCCGGCTACGTCTCGTCGGTGGCGTTCGATCCCACCAACAGCAGCGTGGCCTACGCCACCTACGCCACCTTTGGCGGCACCCACGTCTGGAGGTCGGCCGACGGCGGCGCCACCTGGACCGGCATCGACGGCAGCGGCACCGGCGCGCTGCCCGACATCCCGGCCGAGAGCATCGTCGTCGATCCGGCGAACCCCACCAACCTCTATCTCGGCACCGACGCGGGCGTGTTCGTCTCCACCGATAGCGGCCAGAGCTGGGCGGTCGAGCTGACCGGCTTCCCCGACGCCGTCGCCGACCAGCTGGTGATGTTCGCGGACAAGTCCGGCAACCGCTCCGTGTACGCCTTCACCCACGGCCGCGGCACCTGGCGGGTGAACCTGCCGTAGCGCCGTAGCCGACTCGCCTCGACGCACCCCCGCCGCCGGACGCCGGCGGCGGGGGGGTTAGAAAGCAACTGGTGGTCGAAGCGAAGGGGAGGGGGCGTCCCCTTCCCCCCCGCACCGCTGGGTTGGGACCCGGCGGTTCCAGAGAGCGGGAAGGGGATCGAGGGTCGAGAGGGGAGACCCGATAGACGCTTCGAGTAGTCCTCGATCGCTGCTACTGGCTCCCGTTTCCAGGCTCGGGCGCCGCGGGAATTGGGAAATCAATAATTCTTGGCGAACACCACGGTCTCGCGGCGCGGGCCGCCGCAGATGACGCAGCGGTCGAAGCCGCCGTCCGGGACCTCGTCGATCGGGATGCAGCGGATGGTCACCTTGAGCGACTCCTTGACCCGCGCCTCGCACTGCTCGCTGCCGCACCACGGCGAGACCGCGAAGCCGCCGTGGATCTCGGGCTTGTCCGGGTTCCGTGGCGTGAAAAAAGCCTTGAACTCGCCGGCGTCGCCGATCGGCCGCATGTGGCGGGCGCGAAACTCCCGGGCGCGGGCCAGCAGGCCCTCCTGGATCTCGTCGAGGATGGCGACGACCCGCTCGCCGATGCCGGCGGCGGCCACGTCCGCGGTCTCGCCGACCGGCCGGTCGCGGCGCGCCAGCGAGACGGTCTGGCGCTCGACGTCGCGCGGCCCGACCTCCAGGCGGATCGGGATGCCTTTCTTGACCCACTCCCACTTCTTCTGACCGCCGCGCACGTCGCGCTGGTCGATCTCGACCTCGAGCGGCGCGCGGTGGTAGAGCATGCCGCGCAGCTCGACGGCGATGCGGTCGACGTAGTCGAGCACCAGCCGCCGCGTCTCGTCGGCGCGCAGGATGGGCAGGATCACCACCTGGGCGGGGGCGACGCGCGGCGGCAGCACCAGGCCGTCGTCGTCGGCGTGGCTCATGATCACGCCGCCGATCAGGCGGGTGGAGGCCCCCCACGAGGTCGTCCAGGCGTGCTCCTCGCCGCCGCTGCGCGACTGGAACTTGATGCCGCTGGCCCTGGCGAAGTTCTGGCCCAGGAAGTGGGAGGTCCCGGCCTGCAGGGCCTTGCGGTCCTGCATCATCGCCTCGATGCTGTAGGTCTCGACCGCCCCCGGGAAGCGCTCGCCCGGGGTCTTGCGGCCGCGCAGCACCGGCATGGCCAGGAACGACTCCGCGAAGTCCTTGTAGACCTCGAGCATCTGGCTGGTCTCGGCGTTCGCCTCCGCCTCGGTCTCGTGCGCGGTGTGCCCTTCCTGCCATAGGAACTCGGTGGTGCGCAGGAACAGCCGCGTGCGCAGCTCCCAGCGCACGATGTTGCACCACTGGTTGATCAGCAGCGGCAGGTCGCGGTAGCTCTGCACCCACTTGGCGAAGCTGTCGCCGATGATCGTCTCGGAGGTGGGGCGGACGATGAGCGGCTCCTCGAGCCGGGCGTCGGGGTCGACGATCAAGGCGCCCTTGTCGTCCTGCACCAGGCGATGGTGGGTGACCACCGCGCACTCCTTGGCAAACCCCTGGACGTGCTCGGCTTCCTTCTCCAGGAACGACTTGGGGATGAACAGCGGGAAGTAGGCGTTCTTGTGGCCGGTGGCCTTGAACATCCTGTCCAGGCCGTGCTGGATGTTCTCCCACATGGCATAGCCCCACGGCTTGATCACCATGCAGCCGCGGACGGGCGAGACCTCGGCGAGGTCGGCCGCCTTGACGACCTGCTGGTACCACTCCGCGTAGTCCTGCTCGCGGGTCGGGGTGATCGCGGTGCCGGCGGCGTTCGCCGCTGGGGTCTTGCTCGGGGCTGCGGTCTCGCTCTTCGCCATGTCTCGACGTCCTGTGGTGGTTCCGGGCCGGGGAGAGATCCCGGATCGAAGCGGGGATGATACCCCATTGACTAGCGCCTGCCGTCCGTGTTTAGGTGGCGGCACTCATCCTGGTGGAGGTACCGACATGAGCCGTAGCCGTAGTGCATCTTCGTCTTTCCCCCTCGCCCTGATCCTCGCCGCGGCCCTGGCCGGCGCCATCGTCTCGACCGCCGCCCCTGCCATGGCCGAGGGAGCCGAGGGAAATGAGAGCATCGAAAGCATGGGGCCGCGCTGGTCTCAGGACCCGTGGCCGGCGGCCGCTCCAGCGGCGACGGCACCGTCCTCGACAGCCACGAACCCCCTGCGACCCCTGCGACCCCTGCGATTGGCAGACACCGTGGCGCTGCCGCCCTTCGCGGCGCTGGCGCCGGCAAGCACCGGCGCGCGCGACGAGCTGGCGGCGCTGCGGATCTGGAACCTCGCGGTCAGGAGCCCGCAACGCAACGGCTTCTCGCGGACGCTGCCCGAGGCGCTGCCGGTGCGGCTGGATCCGGCAGCCGCCGCCGAGCACGGCGCGCGGCAGGAGGGGCCCGCCGCCACGGCCGCGGGGGCGGGATGGCTGCGCTGGACGGCGCGCGTGCGCGTCGAGGACTCCTATCGCCTGCGCCTGCACCTGGCGCGGGTCCGCCTGCCGGCGGCGGCGCAGCTCTGGGTGTACGGCGGCGGCGGCGGACCGGCGGTCGCCTTCGGCCGCGAGCTGACGGCGCCCGAGGGCGACCTCTGGACGCCCAGCGTCGGCGGGCCCGAGATCACGCTGGAGCTGGCGCTGCCGGCCGGCGCAGGCGGCGCGGGCGCGGCGGCCTTCGAGCTGGACAGGGTGCTCGAGATGGTGCGGCCCGAGATGGCCGCGGGCGCGGGGACGGCGGCGCTCCAGGCGGGGAAGGCGGAGAGCAGGGGGCTGAACAGCCTGATCAACCTGAGGGGCCCGAGGGGGCTGACGCGGCAGGCGGGGCCCGCGGGGACGGCGGCGCCGGGCGGCGTGGTGACCCCGAGCGCCGACACTGGTTGCATCATCGACGGCTCGTGCGTCAGCCCGAGCACGCTCGGCATCATCGCCTCCTATCGCCATGCCGTCGGCGAGCTCTTCTTCATGAAGGACGGTAACGGTTACCTGTGCTCGGGCGGCCTGCTCAACGACAAGGCCAGCTCCGGGACTCCCTACCTGCTGACCGCCAACCACTGCTTCTCGACCCAGGCGCCGGCCTCCTCGCTGCAGGTGTTCTGGGACGACGAGACCAGCTCGTGCAACGGCGCCGCGCCGCCGCTCGACAGCCTGCCGCAGAGCAACGGCGCGACGCTGCTGGCGAGCAGCCTGCAGTCGGACTTCACCTTCGTGCAGCTCGGCTCGGTTCCCGGGAACCGCTACTTCCTCGGCTGGACGACGGCGGCGGTTCCGGACGGGGCGGTGCTGTCGCGGCTGTCGTTCCCCTGCCCGGACTGCCCCGGCGGCAACCCCCTGGCGGAGGTCTACTCCTCGACCAGGCGCACCGTCTCGCCGGCCTACGGCGACTGCGGAGTCGACGCCGACGGCCGGGACTGGAGCAATCTCACCGACTTCCTCTATTCCACGGCTGACCAGGGGGCCACCTTCCCCGGCAGCTCGGGCTCGCCGGAGGTCGATGCCGCCGGCCTGGTGGTCGGCCAGCTGCTCGGCGCCTGCGGCACCCAGGCGGGCCTCGGGTTCCCGTGCTCGGCCCCGACGTTCTACAACGTCGTGGACGGCGCCTTCGCGGTGTCCTACCGGAGCATCTCGCACTGGCTCAATCCCGGCAGCGGCGCCGGCGCGTGCGTCCCGGACGCCGCGACGCTGTGCATCGACGATCAGCCCGGCGACCAGCGGTTCAAGGTGCAGGTGCCTTTTCACACCAGCCAGAGCGGCGGCATCTCCGGCAACGGCAACCCGGTGGCCCTGGGCGGCGTGGGCTTCACTCGCGCCGGCCTGTACTGGTTCTTCAGCCCCGACAATCCGGAGCTGCTGATCAAGGTGCTGAACGGTTGCAGCCTGGACGGCCACTACTGGGTCTTCGTCTCCGGCGGCACCAACGTCGGCGTGACCGTCAACGTCACCGACACCCAGACCGGCCACGCCTGGACGAGGACCAACGTCGACGGCACGCCCTTGGCGACGATCCAGGACACCCTCGCCTTGCCGTGCAGCTAGTCTTCGCCTTGCCGTGCAGCTGATGACGCACCCGCAGGTCCTGCTGCCCGCGCCCGCCGCTCCGGCGGCGGCGCAGCTCTACGTCGTCGAGTTCGCCACCGTCAACCTGGTCATCCAGTGGGTGGGCATCCTGGTCATCGGCGGCCTGCTGCTGTTCCTGACGCAATCGATCCGCCGCCGGTTCCTCGACGACTGGACCGCCGCCTGGTGGTGCCTGATGGCGGCGCTCGGCGCCCTGTACCTCGACTTCCGGCAGCCGCCGCCGCACCACCTCTTCCGGGCCTTGTATTTCCTGGGCGAGTACGGGTTCGGCTTCCTGCTCGTCGCCGGCTGCCGCCGGTTTGCGGACGGCGGGGGGGGCGGGGCGGGGGCGGCGGCCGCGGGGGGCGTGCGGCTCGGGCGGGTGTCGCGGCGCTGGCTGCTGCCGGCCGCGGCGGCGGTGGCGCTGGGCCTGACCTGGGTGTCGGACGATTTCAACGTCGGGTTCGCCATCCACGCCGCGATCGTCGCCGCCCTGCTGCTCACGGCGTTCGTCGCGCTATTGCGGGCCCGCGGGCGGCAGGGCGGTCCGGGGCTGACGGTGATGAGCGGCGCGCTCGGCCTGCTGGCGCTCGATTTCTGCCACTACGTGCCGGTCTTCGCGGTGGCGGCGGTGCGCGGTTACGAGCGCCGCTTCTCGTACCTCAACTACACCTCGATCGTCGACCTGATCCTCGACGTCGTGCTCGGCTTCGGCATGGTGATGCTCACCATGGAAAGCCTGCGCAAGGAGTCGGAGACCGCCAACCGCGAGCTGCAGCAGGCGTTGCGGCGCCTCGAGGAGCTCGCCAGGACCGACCCGCTCACCAGCGCCCTGAACCGCCACGCCTACCAGAGCTTGGTCGCCGGCCGAGGCGCCGCCGCGCCCGGCCTCGCCGGGTGCGTGGCCGTCGCCGACGTGAACCGCCTGAAGGAGATCAACGACCGCGACGGCCACGTCTGGGGCGACGTGGCGATCCGGCGGGTCGCGACCGCCATCCGTTCGGTGATCCGCGGCGACGACCTGCTGTTCCGCTGGGGCGGCGACGAGTTCCTGGTGATCCTCGAGGGCATCGACGAGGAGGAGGCGAACCGCCGCTTCGCCCGCGTCAACGAGCTGCTCGCCGCGCCGGCGCGGGAGGCCGGCAACGGCGGCGTGCCGGCGCGCGCCGAGCCGCCGCGCGCCGAGCTGCCGCTGTCGGTGTCCTTCGGCATCGCGCCGTTCGGCCGCGCCGCCGCCCTCGAAGCGGCGATCGAGCGCGCCGACG